>JACRKB010000228.1 GCA_016235545.1 Verrucomicrobiota bacterium
GCCCAAACCGCTGGAGAAGTTCATCCCCAACCCCAAGTTGAGGCTGCGGGAGCAGCTCGGCGAGGTCATGCGGTTCAACCATTATTCGCTGCGGACATTGCGCAGGGTCCCCGCAGCTTTCAGTGGAATGGAAGTATGCGGTGAGTCCGCGCTGGAGGCGCGCATGAAGGTAGCCGGTGGGAAGCTCCGTCGGCGGAGCGCACCCACCGGTGCGGACCCCAAGTGTCCGGCGCCCCGGCGGGGCGCATGAGCTCTCGCCATACCAAAGGGGTGTTCATCCTAGATTCCGCAGTTGAACCTCACGCAAAGGGTGCAAAGGGCGCAAAGGAAAAGACTCTTGAAACCGCGACCTCTCACCCGTTGGGTGAAGGCTGCCGGCACCTGCATTTCAGAAAAATGCCCTTCGGCGTTGCGTCCTTCGCGTCCTTTGCGTGAACCAACTGCGGTTTTTAGGTTCAGGCCGGGGTCGCGCAGCCAGGTCTTGAGCTGCCCGCCGCCGAGGTCGCGCCAGTTGTAGTCGAAGCGTGGCAGGCTCGCCGCCTCCTGAGGGAAGATGCGCGGCAGCGTGTCCGCGATGGGCTGGCCGGGGAAGTTGCCCAGAATCGTCGCGTGATACTGGAGCAGGCGGGCGATGATGGAGTTCGGCTCGCGCACCTCCGCGGCCTCGTCACCGAAGAGCTGCTCGCGGTCGGCGCGCTTGAGGGAGAGTTCCAGTTCCGCGTCGCTCACCTCCTTGATCTTCGCGGTGAGCGCGACGTGCCGGGCCAGCAGCAGCGCGGCGGTCATGGGGCCGACGAGCCGCGGCGCGGCGTTCACTCGCAGCCAGGTTGTGTTTCCGTTGTGAACTCGGCTTGGACCAAATGCCTCGTCATTCCTTGGCGGGGCGATGGCGAACTTTCTGTTGATGTGCGCGAGGGCTGTGAACAGAAAAAATGCCGGCAGCCCGATTCAACCCGATTTCCGAAGATGGCGGCAAAGAGCGCAAGAAGCAGGGGCTTTCATCGCATTGCCCGGAACTGTTTCACTGCGCGCAGCCTCGACCGCAATCTCCTCTCTTTGCGTCTCTTTGCGCTTTTTGCGGCCATTCCATTTCGGAGTTCGGGGTTAGTTGAGCAGCCCCTGCCGATGAAATGCACGCGTCGGACGCTTCTTGCTGCCATTTGCAGGCGGCTTGTCAGCGCCCCGCCAGCACGGACTCGATCTTGCGGCGCAGGTCGGCGTTCACGTCTTCGGGCGAGCGGTCGGCGTCCACGATGTCGAAGCCGTAGGTGGCTTGCAGGCGGGTGAATTGCCGGGCCATGAGGGCCTGGTATTTCAGGAAGCTGTCGAACATGTCGCGAGAGAGGCCCAGGTCCATGCCGCTCTCCCAGTAGTCGAGCGCCTTGCTCTTGGCGAAGGTCCGCTGCACGAGCTGCTCGGGGGAGATGTTCAGGTAGAAGACCGCGTCGGGCACAAGGGCGATGCCGTAGAGGTTTTTCAACCACGCCTCGTCCATGCCGCGCACGAGGTCGCGGGCCATGAGGGTGTAGATGTAGCGGTCGGCCAGCACCATGAAGCCGGCCTTGAGCGCGGGGAGCATGATGTTCTCGACCTGATCGGCGAAGTCGGTGGCGTAGAAGAGGCTCAGGGTGGTGCGGCTCAGGATGTTTCCTTCTTGTGCCTTGTCCAGCTCCTCGCTGACGAGGGATGAGCGCTTGAGGCCGACTTGCACGGTGGCGTGGCCGCTGCCTTCGAGCCACTCGACGAGCTGGGCGATTTGCGTGGAACGCCCCGAGCCGTCCGCGCCCTCGACGACGATGAGCTTGCCGCGCAGTTTCTCCTCCTCGATGCCCGGGATGCCCTCGCCGTAGAAGCGCTTGAGCGTGGGCTTGGGGATGCGGACCTCGGGCGTGCGGGGCGCGGGGGCGAGGCGTTTGACTTTGCGTGGCGCGGGCATGGGATTAACCACGAATGGACACTAATAGACAACAATGGGGGCGGCGAATACCGGCGCGTTTGCCCAAACGAAACGGTGCGGTGGGGCGAGCAGCTCCAGCCCGGGACGGGCACGTTACCCGAGCCAGCCGCAGTGCTTCGTGTTCATTCGTGTTCATTCGTGGTTGTTTCGAGGTCACGCTTTCTGGATGGCGAAGGACGGGAGGTCGATGCGGTCGGCGACGAGCTTGCGCACGATGGCCTGCTGGGTCTCGACGGTCTCGTTCGCGTCAATGACGTTGAAGGAAAACTCGCGGCTCATGGCGAGGTATTGCTCGAGCATGCGGCCTTGAAAGATGCGGAAGCTCTCATAGATGTCGGTGGAGAAACCCATGTCCATGCCGGCCTCGAAGTGCTTCAGCTCGGGCCGGCCGTCGAGGATGCGGTTCAGCGACACTTCCAAGTCCGCGCGGAAGAAAAAAGTCATGTCCGGCTGGGCGGCGAAGCTGTAGAGGCCGCGCACCCATTCCGGCGGGCAGGTGCGCACGACGTCGCGCGCGAACGCGGTGAAGATGTAGCGGTCGCAGAGCACGAGGTAGCCGGCGCGCAGGAGCGGCACGAGCTGGCGCTCGTAGCGGTCGGCGAAGTCCGTGGCGTGGATGAGGCTGAACGTGGTGGGCGTCAGCAGGGTCATCTTCTTGCCTTTGCTTGTGGCGGACTTGACCAGCTCGGAGGAGTTCCACTCGCTGAAGAAGACTTTCAGGCCGCGCAATTCCAGCCAGCGTTTGAGCAGGTAAATCTGCGTGGACTTGCCGGAGCCGTCCAAGCCCTCGACCGCGATGAGGCGGCCGGGGAAACCGAGTTCTGCAAATGTCTTCATCGCTTTCAAGCGCGGGGAGATTCAGCGGCGGGGCAGGGGAACTCAACGCTTTTTCCGGTTCAACGCAGGCCGAAGACTGAGGCCATGAGGCCGAGAGTGTTGAAGATCACGAAACTCAGGGCGCTGCGCACGCCGGGAATGTTGATGACCACCAGCACGGCGATGAAGCCAAACTGGTAGAAGCGCATATACGTCTCCTGGCTCATGCCGATGAGGTTTTTCAAGATGTGCGAGCCGTCCAGCGGCGGGATGGGGATCAGGTTGAAGAAGCACAGCGCCAGGCTCATGATCGCCGAGCGGATGCCGACTTCCACCATGCCGTCCAGCCCCGCGAGCACGCCGGCCTTCGCCATGGCGACGAGTGCGAAGGCGAGGATGAAGTTCATCGTGGGTCCGGCGATGGTGACGAGCGTGTCGTCAATGCGCGGGCGGCGCAGGTTGGAGATGTTGACCGGCACGGGCCGGCCCCAGCCGATGATGAAGCCGGCGAGGGCGGGGTTGGAGAGCGCGATGAACGAGGCCATCAGCGGCAGCACCACCGTGCCGACGAATTCCATGTGCGCGATGGGATTGATGGTGACGCGGCCCTCGTCGTAGGCCGTGTTGTCGCCGCATTTCCACGCCACCCACGCGTGCGCCCACTCGTGCAGCGTGATGAGCGGGACGAAGATCAGATAGCCCAGCAGCACGTTGTAGATGTCCGATTGACTCATGCGGGCGGAGGCTAGCCGAGGCCGCGCCAAAGCCCAAGCGGAAGTCGGCGCAGCCCGGAGGATGCGGCTGGCTTACGGAACGAAGCAGTTGAAAGGGAACGCTTCATTTCAACGCAGAGGACGCAGAGGACGCAAAGCAGCGCAGAGCAACAAGACAGTGACGGAGCACCGGCGATCCAATTGGAGCGGCCCAACTCTGCGTTCCTCCGCGTTCTCTGCGTTATATGGAAAACTCCGTTCAATTGCACCGTTCTGCGCCAGCAGTCTCCGCCTCAACTCCCCTCGGGTGCTTCCGTGGCGATGCGCCGGTATTGCTCGATGACGCGGTTGTAAGTGCGTCGCGCCTCTTCGCGCTCACCTGCGGCGATGCTGCGGCCCCGCACGCGCCAGAGCTGCTCGATGCACTCGATGGCCCAGCGCGCGCTCGACCGCGACGTGCGGATGGGCTGGCCGCCGACGAGCACGTTGACAGGGTTTGTGTGTAACTGCGGGAACTGCCGCAGCGCGACCCAACTGCTGCGTTCGAGGCCGACGGTGAATTCCACCTCGTGCTCGCGGTCATCGGCAGGCACGTCCTTCGCCGCGATGGCTCGGCCGTTCACGACGATTTCCACGCGACGTGTCTTGCCGCTGAACGCGCCCGTGCCTTTCGTCTCGTGCAGCACCACGGTGTCGCCAAGCAGTCGCGGCCCGCCCACGGGCATCGCGCCGCCGTAATAGACTTCCAGCGGCGTCTCGGAGCTGAACGCCACCTTCGCGCGCACGGGCACGGAGCCGGCCTTCTCCAGCCGCAACGTGTCGCCGGGCAGCTTGCCGTTCACCGCGAAGCCGAGCGCGTGCGCGTAGCCGTCGCTCACGTAGCTGCGGCCCGCGCGCAAGCCCTCGCACCACGCACGGAAGTCCACGCGGTTCGTCTCCGCGAGCTTCACATACACGCGCCCCTGCCCGACGCGCGTGCCGCTCATGCAGGGGAAATCCGTCTCGCCGCTCACCTTCAGCGGGAATCCACAGTTGAGCAGGTGATACCAGCAGTTCCACTCGCGCAGCCGCGCGGTGTCCATCGCGCTGATGAAGTCGCACAAGCCCAGCGCCGTGGTCACAAAAATCTCCTGTGCGCCGACGCTGTTCAGCTCGGGGATCGCGAGGTTCGGCAGCACGTCGGAGACGCGGTCGTGGCTCGCCGTCAACTCGGCTTCGCTCAACGCGCCGTCGCGATTCGCGTCCACCGTGGCGAATGGCTCGGGCAACAAGCCGCCTGCGACTTCGTCCGCGTCGAGCTTGTCGTCCTTGTTGGAGTCCAGTGCGGTCAACATCCGTTTCGCGGCGGCGGCAGGCTCGATTTGCAATCCGCTGCCCGAGTGCGCGTAGCCGGTCACGCCGCCCTGCTGCTTGGCCCAGCGCAGCACGGGCACGGTCCAGGTGGGCCAGTTCTTCGAGCCGTCCGCGCCGGGATAGATTTGCTGCTTCAGGTTCAGCAGGCAGACATGCCCGAGCGCCTGCGAGCCGAAGCCGCTGACCTCGATGTCGTATTTCAAGACTGTCAGCGGCTCGCTCAAGCCGTCGGCGTCGGGCGAGAAGAACTGTTGCTGGTGCTCGAAGCCCGGCCCCCACGTCAGCACACAGCCGACGTTGAGCGCCTCGCCCTTCACCTGCCGGAACATGTCCGCAGGCGTGAATCCGATGCTTGGCTGATTGTAGTGCGCACAGCCGGAGGCGTGGATGTGGTGGTCGCCTGAGAGGAAGCCGTGGGCGCGCGGGTTGACCCAGCGGGCGAGCTGGACGGAAACCTCCGTGCTGCGTGTTGCGTGCTCCGTGATTTGCAACGGGCGCTTCAGCCATTTGTATTCCGGCCCACGCCCGTAGAGCATCGTGAACTCACCCGGCGGCAGCAGCACCGTGTCGCCTTCCGAGCGGTAGATGTGCTTCTGGAAAAAAAGGTCGGGCGCGACGCGCTTGGTCTGCGGCGGGAAGACGTGGCCGTGCTGGTCGATGAACAGGAACCGACCGACTGTCGGTGTGCCATCGTGGTCGCGCACGGAGAGCTTCACAGGAATGGCCGGGCGCACCTCGAACAACACCGGCAGCTCGCTGCGGAAGCCGAGGTCTTCCGTGCCTTGGCCGATGTCGAAGCCGAGGGTCGCCTCGCGCTTTCCGGCCTCGGCGCTGTAGAGCAGCGCGATGGCGTATTCCACGCGCAGGCCGCTGAGGTTCTCCGCCATCGGCCGGCTCGTGAACATCTCGACTTCGAGGATGCGGTCGGTGACGCCCTTCGTGTTCTCGTTCTCGCGCAGCCGCTCCTGCTTTTGCCGCTCCATGCTCAACTTCGCCACGCCCGCATAGACCGGCCCCGCGTGCGGGCTGCGAACGCTCAAACGCTGCGTGCCGCCGCTCTCGTTGACCACCTTCACGAGCAAGGGCGTCCAGCCGGCCTGCTGCAAGCGCGCCGCTGCAGGGCCGCGCGCGACCTTCACGCGCGCCTCGGGGTTGATGTTCACGACGAACAGGACTTCGGCGTCGAGCAACTGCTGGAGCTTCGCGGCGTCGCGGGCCTTGCCAGCAGCGGCAAGCGCGGACTGCCGCTCAGCCGTCAACGGCGCGCCGAGAAACTCCAGCGCCTCGACAACGCGCTGAACGTTTGCCGCGAGCGGCTGGCCCTCGACAGTGACCGGTGTCGGAAAGTCCGCCGCGCGCGTGACAAATGCGACGGTGACTATGATCAACGGGAGGAGACGTTTTTGGAAAAACGAGTTCATGGCTGCTCCGCCGGTTTTATCTGCCCCGCGCCGGCAACGCCACTGGCATTTCGCGCGCCCCATGTCTAGCCTTTGCGCCTGTGGCCACGCACCACTCACCAGACAGCGCTCATCACGTCTCGGCCGTCATCGTCGCCGCCGGCTCCGGCACTCGCATGGGGCCGGGCGTGGACAAGCTTTTTCTGGAAATTGCAGGTCGTCCCATCGTGGCGCACACGTGGGCCCGTTTCGACGCGGCTGCGGGCATTGACGAGATCGTGCTGGTCGTGCGCGAAGGGATGCAGGAGGAGTTCCGCAAGCTTGCGGCGGAGTCTGGCTTCGAGAAGCCGTTCCGCCTGACGGTCGGCGGCAAGGAGCGGCAGGACTCGGTTTGGAACGGATTGCAGGCGTTGTCGGCGGACTGCGAGATCGTCGCCATCCAAGACGGCGCGCGGCCTTGCACGAGCCTTGCGGTCCTCCAGGCAACCATCGCAGCAGCCGTGGAGACGGGCGCGGCCGTCGCCGCGCAGCGCGTGACCGACACGATCAAGGAATCCGACGGCGGGACTCGGGTGGCGAAGCACATTGACCGGTCGCGGCTGTGGGCGGTGCAGACGCCGCAGACCTTCCGCGTGGAGGTAATCCGCCGCGCGCTGGCGGCGGTGCGTGAGCGAGGCTTGATCGTGACGGATGACACGGCTGCGTGCGAATGGGTCGGACAACCGGTGACGTTGGTGGAGAGCCTGGACCCGAACCCGAAGGCGACTTCGCGAGCGGACCTGCCTTATCTGGAGCTTCTCCTCAAAAGGTTGAACGGCTGACGCAGGCTTCCAGTCCACTTCTCCGCCTGCGGTGAAGCCCTCACTTGCCAATCAATTGGTCGGCTCCTAACGTGGGCCAGCAGAATTATGAAACGCCGCTTCTTCCTCGGATTGCTTGTGGCCGTGCTCGGCCTGAACCTCCTCTTCGGCACGCGGCTTTACCTCTCGCACGCCGAGACCGCCGCCAAGGAAAACGCCTACGAGAACATCGAGCTATTCACCCGCGTGCTGGAAACCATCCGCCAGAACTATGTGGACGGCGGCAAGATTTCCTACCAGCAGCTCATCCAGGCCGCGCTCAAGGGCATGGTCAGCTCGCTCGACCCCCACAGCGAGTTCATGGAGGCGCGCAAATATGACGACATGAGGAAAGACACCGAGGGCGCGTTCGGCGGAGTGGGCATCGTCCTGGGCGTGCGGACCAACAGCGCCATCAAGGGCGTCACCCTCACCGTCTCCGAGACCATGGATAACACGCCCGCCAGCCGGGGCGGAATCAAGCCCGGCGACCGCATCGTGCGGATCAATGGCCAGACCACGGAGAAGTTCACCATCGATGACGCGGTCCGCCGCCTGCGCGGCAAGAAGGGCACGGAAGTCACAGTCACCATTTCCCGGCCCGCGGTGGAGCAGGAGCTGGAAATCAAGCTCATGCGGGACACGATCAGCGTGCCCAGCGTGCGCGACATCGCCGGCA
>JACRKB010000230.1 GCA_016235545.1 Verrucomicrobiota bacterium
CCGCCTTGGTTCGAGATGGTGAACGTGCCGCCCTTGAGCTCGTCGGCGGACACCTTGCGGTCGCGGGCTTTCTTCGCGAACTCCTCAATGTCCTTGGACAGCTCCAGCAGGCTCTTCTTGTCCGCGTCGCGGATGACGGGGACGATGAGGCCGGCGTCAGTGTCCACAGCGAGGCCGAGGTGGACGTATTCCTTGAGCACGATTTCGCTGGCCGCCTCGTCGAGCGAGCTGTTGAAGATGGGATGCTTCTTGAGCGTGGCAGCGACGGCTTTCAGCGCGAAGGAAGTCAGCGTGAGCCGAGTGCCCTTGGCCTCGTAGGCGGGGGCGAACTTCTTTCGCAGCTCGAGCAACGTGGTGATGTCGGCCTCGTCGAATTGCGTGACGTGCGGGATGGCGTTCCAGTTCTCGGTCATGCGACGCGCAATGACTTTGCGCAGCATCGACATGGGCTTCTTCGTGACTTCGCCCCATTTGGAGAAGTCCACGCTCTCGGTGGCGGGCTTCTCGGTGGCAGCGGCGGCGGGTGCGGCTTTCGGCGCGGCGGCGAGGCTCTGGAGTCGTGCGATGTAGGCGCGCACGTCGGCCATCACGATGCGACCGCCGCGCTCGCTCGGGCGCACCTGCGTGCGGTCAATGCCCAGCTCGCGCGCGCTGCGGCGGATGGCGGGCGAGGCGGTCGGCTCCACACCGGGCTGCGCGGGCGGGAGGTCCGCGACGGGGGCTTCGACGGCGGCGGGTTGCGCGGCGACGGGTGCCTTCGCAACGTGCGCGGTTGCAGGAGCCGGAGCGGCACCGCCGGCTTCGCCGATGGCGAGCAGGCGTTGGCCCACGCTGACCTTGTCGCCGACCTTCACGAAGACTTGGCCGACCACGCCGGCCGCCGGAGCGGGGATGGTGGCGACGGCTTTTTCGCTTTCGAGTTCGAGAAGGCCTTGGCCAGCGGTGACGGTGTCGCCTGCCTTGACGAGCAGGTTGACGACGGTGCCGGAGTCGGCACCTTCGCCGAGGTTGGGGAGTTTAACGTCCATAGTTGGTTGTCGGTGCGGAGTGTGTCGCCCCTTCAGGGCTTGGCAAATTTTTGTCGTGTCAACCCAGGGCGTCGCTCGCTGCGCTCACTTTGCCCTGGGCTATCATATTTCGCCCTTTCAGGGCTGAAGTTGACTGTCGGGTGGCAAAGTTCAAAGCAAGACCGGCGCGAGTTTCTCCGGGTTCACGTTCAAGTCCTTGATGGCCTGCGCGACGACGGTGCGCTCGATGGCGCCCTTCTTGGCCAGCGCGTGCAGGGTGGCGATGACGGTCAACTCGGCGTCCACCTCGAAGAAGCGGCGGAGGCGCTCGCGGGTGTCGCTGCGGCCGAAACCGTCGGTGCCGAGCGTGGTGAGGCCGCCGGGGACCCACGGGGCAATCTGGTCGGGCACAATCTTCATGTTGTCGGACACGGCGACGAAGACGCCTTGTTCCTTCTCCAGCATTTCCGTGACGCGCGGCTTCTTCGCCGGCTCGGTGGGATGGAGCATGTTCCAACGCTCGCACCGGAGCGCGTCGTTGCGGAGCAGCTTGTAGTTGGTCGCGCTCCAGACATCGGCGGAGACGTTGTAGCGTTCGAGGATTTCCTGGGCGCGCGTCGCGCTGTTGATGATGGGGCCGCTGCCGATGAGATGCGCCTTGTGCGTCTTGCCGGTCGCGCCGGGGCGGAACTTGTAGAGGCCGTCGAGGATGCCTTGCTCGACACCGGGGGGCATCGCGGGCTGCGGGTAGTTGTCGTTGTAGAGGCAGAGGTAGTAGAAGATTTCCTCGCCCTCCTGATACATCCGGCGCAGGCCCTCGGCGATGATGACGGCGACTTCGTAGGCGAAGGCGGCATCGTAAGCCATCAAGGTCGGAATGGTGCTCGCGAGCAGGAGGCTGTGGCCGTCCTGATGTTGCAGACCCTCGCCGTTGAGGGAAGTGCGGCCGCTCGTCGCGCCGAGGAGGAAGCCCTTCGCCTTGATGTCGCCGGCCAGCCAGACTTGGTCGCCGATGCGCTGGAAGCCGAACATCGAGTAGTAGGTGTAGAAGGGAATCATGTTCACGCCGTGCGTGGCGTAAGCCGTGCCCGCCGCGATGAACGACGCCATCGAACCGGCCTCGGTGATGCCTTCCTCGAGAATCTGCCCGTCCTTCGTCTCGTGGTAATAGAGCAGGGATTTCTTGTCCACCGGCTCGTAGAGTTGGCCCTTGTGCGCGTAGATGCCGACCTCGCGGAAGAGCGCGTCCATGCCGAACGTGCGCGCCTCGTCGGGTATAATCGGGACGATGTTGCGGCCGATGGCGGGGTTCTTCAGCAGGCCGCGCAGGAGGCCGACGAAGGCCATCGTGGTCGAGGCAACCGCCTTGCCGGAGCCCTTGAGGGCGTCGGCGACGAACTCGCGCTTTGGCACGGTGAGCGGCGGGGCGTTGACGATGCGCTTCGGGAGAAAGCCGCCGAGCTTCTTGCGGCGCTCGAGCAGATACTTCGTCTCCGCGCTGTCGGGCGCGGGCCGGTAGAAGGGCATCTCGGCAATCTCGTCGTCGCCGATGGGAACCTTGAAGCGCTCGCGGAACTCGCGGAGCTCCTTCTCGTTCATCTTCTTTTGGTTATGGGAAATGTTGCGGCCCTCGCCCGCCTCGCCGAGGCCGTAGCCCTTGATGGTCTTCGCGAGAATGACCGTGGGCGAACCCGTGTGCTCGGTCGCGGCCTTGTAGGCGGCGTAAACTTTGCGCGTGTCGTGGCCGCCGCGCATGAGCTTGCGCAACTGCTCGTCCGTGAGGGGCTGCACGAGCGGGAGCAGTTCGGGATACTTGCCGAAGAAATGCTTCCGGATGTAGCTGCCCGGCTCGACGGTGTATTTCTGGAAATCGCCGTCCACGGCCTCTTCCATGCGCTTGAGCAGCAGGCCGGTCGTGTCGCGCGCGAGCAAGTCGTCCCAGTCGCTGCCCCAGATGACCTTGATGACGTTCCAACCCGCGCCGCGGAAGAGCGCTTCGAGTTCCTGGATGATTTTGCTGTTGCCGCGCACCGGGCCGTCGAGGCGCTGGAGGTTGCAATTGATGACCCAGATGAGGTTGTCGAGGTTTTCGCGCGAGCCGAGCGTGATGGAGCCGAGCGACTCGGGTTCGTCGCTCTCGCCGTCGCCGACGAAACACCAAACCTTGGACTCCTCGCCCTTGATGAAACCGCGCGCCTTCAGGTAGCGATTGAACCGCGCCTGGTAGATGGAGCCGATGGGGCCGAGGCCCATCGAGACAGTCGGGAACTGCCAGAACTCCGGCATCAGATACGGATGCGGATACGAGGACAGGCCGCCGCCTTCCGCGAGTTCCTGCCGGAAGTTGTCCAACTGCTTCTCATCCAAACGCCGCTCCAGAAATGCCCGCGCGTATATGCCCGGCGAGGCGTGGCCTTGGAAGTAAACGAGGTCGCCGTTGAAATCGCCGTGGCGGCCCCGGAAGAAGTTGTTGAACGCCACGTCGTAGAGCGTCGCGCTCGATGCGAAGGAGGAGATGTGGCCGCCGACATTGGTGTGGGAGTTTGCGCGCACGACCATCGCCATGGCGTTCCAGCGGATGAGGTTTTTGATTTTGACCTCCATCTGCCAGTCGCCGGGATACGCGGGTTGGTCCTCGACGGGGATGGTGTTGACGTAAGGCGTCTGAACCGTGTGCGGCACCTCGAGGCCGGCCTCGCGCAGACGGGCGACAATCTTGTCGAGGAAGAGCGCGGCCGCCTCCGGCTCCTGCGTGGTGAGCGTGTGCGCGAGGAAGTCTTCCAGCGCATCAAACACGCGCCGGGTCTCGGTGCGGGCGAGCAGGCGGGCGTTGTCGTTGGCCGGGCGGTTCCCGGCGGGCGGTAGTGATTTGTGACGTTGCATTCAGGTCAAGCGTTTGCAGAAAACAGGCGAAGCACGAGAACAACGCGGGAGGTTCTGCTCGCCGAAAACGAACAGGCGGCCGTCGCTGGCCGCCCGCGTGTCCAAGCCTGTATCTGGAGGAGAGCAGTGCGGATTTGCTTCTCTCGTCGGGTGGCATCCTACGGGGCTGCAGCTGTCGCACAATCAAATATCTTGGCCCCTTGCTTGGTGATCACATCTCAGTTTCTTGAACCGCAGTGGCTTTTCCGCTCCCGCTCGACATCCTGATCTTAAACCGAATCCATGCAGTTGGCTTGAACCACAAAGGCACGAAGAGCACGAAGAAGGGCCGCAGAAGCAGGGCCGGTCAACAAATCCAGCCGCACCGTTTGGCGCGCCTTCCCCTCGTGTTTCTACCTGCGGAGCAGGACTAGGATTACGAGCAGGAGGAGCGGCCCAACTGCATCACTCGCTACATTGGGCCTGCAAGCCACACCGTCCGGGTCATCGCCTCACTCGCAACCCCACCAGTCCAGCCAACCCCACAAGCAGCAGCGTGGTCACGCCGAACGCGCCTGCGTTTGGCTGCGCAGGGGCGAGGTAGAGCGCCGCAGCCCCGACCGCCGGGCCGAGACAGATGCCAAGGCCGATGGCCGCCTCGTGGATGCCGCCGTGCTCGCCTTTCGTCTCGCCCACGTCCATCGAGTAGAAAAGCGAGGCGTAGTAGAGCAGGCCGGTGGCGAGGCCGAAGACGACCTGCGCGGCAAGCAGGACGGTGAAGGACTTGCCCAGCAGCAGCACGGCATAGGCCCCGATGAGCGCGATGAAGGCCGCGAGCATCCAGCGGAAGCGGTAGTGCCAGCCGCCCCATTGCCACAGCAGCACGAAGCTGCCGACGCGCGCGAGGAACCACACTGCCCAGAACCACCCGCTCTGCGCCACGCTCAAACCAAGCTCCGCCGAGCGGCCCGGGACCACGGCGAGGAAGGAATTGATCGCGATGTAGGCAAACGGATTCGCGAGCCACGCCATCCTGAGGAAGGTCTGCGGCGGGACGGGCTGATGAAGGGCCGCCTCCTCCGGCTGCTGTTGTTTTGGAGGCGCTGGCAGAGCGGAACAGAGTGGCTGGCTTTCCAGCCAGTGAGTGAGCGCATATTGCAAAGCAAAGAGTCCTGCGGGAATCCAGAAAAGGCTCCGCGCGCCAAGCCCCTCGAACACCATCCCGCCCGCGAAATACATCACACCGCCGCACCCTGACCACACGACGTTGTAGATGCCCACCATGCGCTTCATCCCATCGCCGGATTCTCCCTGCGTGGCGAAGGCCTCGAGAGCGGGCCAGGTGAAACACATCGCGATGGTCCATCCGACGAGTGCCAGCATCACTCCCGCAAGTGAGTTGAGAAACCCGCCTGCCACCATCGCCACAGCCATGCCGGCGAAGCCGGCCTTCATCGAGGCGGTCAGCCCGCGGCGCTCGGCGAAGCGTCCTCCCGCCCACGCCGCCGGCACATACAGCAGCCCGTGCAATGCGCAGGTGAGCAGGTTCTCCCGGTTGCCAAAACCGTGCTGCTGCTGGAGCAGGAAGAAGACGTAGTTTCCAAAGTAGGAGCACGCGAACGTGTTCAGCCCCGCGAGCAGGAAACCGATGGCCTTTTGGCGGGTCATGGCAATTGCGAACTGTGAATCTCGAATTGGGAACGAGGGCGCATCAGGCCGGTCGCGGCGTGTGCGAAGGATGCTCCACTCGGAATTCCCCATTCCGCATTTCTTCAAGCGCTTTCTGGCAATACCACTTCACCGCGTTGCTCATCGGCGGCTGGAGTTGCTCCAAATCCGCAGCACTGCACCAGCGGATGTCGTGGTGCTCCTCGGTCGCGAGCCTCACGTCTCCGCTCACGGGACGCGCCCAATAAATCATGCCGATGTGCTCGTGCGTGTCCGAGATGCGGTGGATGTCGAGGAACCGTGGCGCGATGAGCGCGCGTGTGCCCGGCTCGGTTGTGGGCGGACGCTCGCCGATGAGTTCCACATCGAGGCCACTCTCTTCCCTCGCCTCTCGCAGCGCGGCGATCTCCGGGTCCTCGTCCAGCTCGATGTGCCCGCCCAGCGGAAGCCACTTGCCCAGCTTGCGATGCAGGATGAGCAGCACCCGCGCGTTGTGGACAACGAAGATTGCGACGGTGAAATCGATCTTTTCGTGGAGGTGGGGCATGAGGGGAAAGTGTTCAGTATTCAGTGTTCAGTCGGAGGCACACATGGCGGGACTGAACACTGGTTACTGAATACTGAACACTGCTTACTTCCGTAAACTGCGCACGAACCCATCCATGCGTGCCAATCCTTTTTCAATGTTCCCCATGCCCGTCGCGTAGCTCAGGCGGATGTAGTCGTCAGCGCCGAAGGCGATGCCGGGGACGGCGGCGACCTTCTCCTGCTCCAGCAGGCGCGCGCAGAACTCGGTGGACTTGAGGCCGGTGCCGCTGATGTTCGGGAAGAGGTAGAACGCGCCCTTCGCGTTCGCGCAAGTAACGCCGGGCATTGCGTTGAGCTTCGCGTGCGCGTAGCTGCGGCGCTTGGCGAACTCCGAGAGCCACTTGGGCAAATGTTCCTGCGAACCGGTGAGCGCGGCGACCGCGCCCTTCTGGGCGAAGCTCGTCGGGTTGCTCGTGCTGTGGCCTTGGATGGCATCAATCGCCTTCGCAATCGGCTCGGGCGCGGCGGTCCATCCCAGCCGCCAGCCCGTCATGCTCCAGGCCTTCGCGAAGCCGTGGACGATGATGGTGTGCTCGAAGTGCGCCTGCGAAAAGCTCGCGACGCTCTTCACGACCGCGCCATCGTAAGTGAGGTGCTCGTAAATCTCATCGCTCATGATGAGCACGCCCTTTTCCACGCACACATCTCCGAGCGCCTTGATTTCATCGGGGGAATAGACACTGCCAGTCGGGTTGCTCGGGGAGTTGAGGATGAAGAGCCGCGTGTTCGCCGTGATGGCCGCGCGGAGCTGGGCGGGCGTGACCTTGAACTCGGTCTTGTCCGAGGTCTCGATGATGACGGGCGTCGCGCTCGCGAGCTTGACCATCTCCGGGTAGCTCAACCAATACGGCGCAGGGATGATGACCTCGTCGCCGGGCTGGCAGGTCGCGAGGATGACATTGTAACAGGCGTGCTTGCCGCCACAGGAGACGATGACTTGCGACGGCTTGTAGGTGAGGCCGTTCTCGCGCTTGTGCTTGTCAGCAATGGCCTGACGCAATTCCGGGATGCCGGCGGCGGGCGTGTATTTTGTGAAGCCAGCGGCCAGCGCGGCAGTGCAGGCGTCCTTGATATGCTGCGGCGTGTCGAAGTCCGGCTCGCCCGCGCCGAAGCCCACCACGTCAATACCCTCGGCCTTCATCGCCTTGGCCTTGGAGTCAATGGCCAGCGTGAGAGAGGGCGAGAGGCCCCTCGCGCGGTCGGAGATGCGGTAGTTCATAATGCGGCGCGGAGATTTGGACAGTGACCGGAGCCGCGCAAGGGGAAATTAGGTTCCCCGCCTTTCTCATTGCTGCGCTGCCCCCCCGTTTCTACCGTCGCGCCGTGTCCGTTCATTTCACCATCCTGGGCAGCGGGTCCGGCGGCAATTGCGCCTACCTGGAGACGCCCGAGGTCCGACTGCTGATTGATGCCGGATTCAGCGGTCGCCAGATCCGCCAGCGCCTCGCATCCATCAGCCGCACGCCGGAAACACTTACGGGCATCCTCCTCACTCACGAGCATCAGGACCACACTCAAGGGCTGACCGCGCTCGCCTCGAAGCTGCGCATCCCGGTCTATTGCAACCGCCTCACGCAGGAGGCGACGGAGCGGCAGTTGGAGACACGCTTCGAGGGGCGGCACTTCGTCACCGGCGCGAGCTTCGACCTCGGCGACGTGACGGTGGACACATTCAGTGTCCCGCACGACGCGCAGGACCCCGTCGGTTTTCTCCTCCGCACCCACGCGGGCAACATCGGCTTCCTCACAGACCTCGGCCACGCGACGAAACTCGTTCTCGAACGCGTGCGGCCCGCGCACCTGCTCGTGCTTGAGGCCAATCACGATTTGAAGCTGCTTCAGGACGACACGAAACGTCCGTGGAGCACGAAGCAACGCATCCTCAGCCGCCACGGACATTTGTCCAATGACGCCGCCGCAGATGTCGCCGAGCAAATCGTCTCGGCCACGCTCACGCGGATTTACCTCGGCCACCTGAGCCGTGACTGCAACAGCCCGGAGCTGGCGCGCGCGGCGGTGGGCGGACGATTGAAGCAACTCGGCGCGACACACATCTCCGTCGAATCCACCTCGCAGGACGCGCTGAGCCCGACGGTGACTCTTTGAGCCGGCACCGTTCAGTTGTGCGGATGGAACACAGAGTGGCAGGCGGCTGTCTTGCCGATGCCTCCCGCGTTTGCGCACCACTGTTTGGTGTGTGCGTTCGTATCCTTGAAGGATTGGGGCTTCCTCCTCCCCATCCGTGGCAAAGGAATCGTTCCGGTTGAAATGCGACGTTCTCCAACGTTGAACTTCCCAGCTCGCAGACCTCTCGGTAGCCTGCCGGGCACATGACCAACGAGCCGACTCCGCCAGTTGCGCCGGCACCGTCACCCACCCTGTCCAAGGGAAAGGTGTTCCTGCGGCGGCTGGCAAGTTCGCTCGTGCTGTGGACGGTGGTGGTGGGCGCGCTCTTCTCCGGAAACAAGCTGCTCTCGGACGTGGTGTTTATCCTCATCATGCTGCTGCTGGCGGCGAGCGGGATGTTCGAGTTCTACGGGCTGGTGCGGGCGCGCGGCCTGGTGTGCTTCCGCAAGTTCGGCATGGCGGCGGGCCTGCTGATGGTGGCCGGAACATTCCTGCATTGCACGGGACAGCTCGGCATCCATGACTCGCCCGCGCGCGTCAACGACTTCGAGACAATCTTTCTCATCCTCTTCGTCCTGGGCCTCTGCATCCGTCAGTTCATGGCGAAGGACAACCCGCACGGCATCGTGGCGATGGCGACGACACTGCTCGGCCTGATGTATGTCCCGTGGCTGCTGAACTTCATCCAGAAGATCGAGTTCTTCCGCTTCCCCGTGGGAGCGGCGGCGGACGCGGGCACCTTCTACGTGCTCTACTTCATCCTCGTGACCAAGTTCAGCGACGTGGGCGCGTATTGCACCGGCTCTCTCATCGGGCGGCACAAGATGATCCCGCGCATCAGTCCCGGAAAGACCTGGGAGGGCTTCGGCGGCGCCGTGGTGATCTCCACGGCTGCGAGCGTGACCTTTGCGCACTTCGCGGGCGCGAAGCTCCACGGGATGAACCTCACGCACGCACTCATCCTCGGCGTGGTCCTGAGCGTCTCGGCCGTGATCGGCGACCTCATCGAGTCGCTCTTCAAGCGCGAGGCCGGTGTGAAGGACTCCGGCGGCTACTTCCCCGGCATCGGCGGGATACTGGACCTCCTCGACAGCCTGCTCTTCAACGCGCCGCTGATGTATCTGTATCTGCGCCACGTGCTGACGCGGTGACAGCAGAAGTCAGGAGCCAGAGGTCAGGGAATCGAGAGAGGCGCAAGCTCGGCACTTCTGACTCCCAACTCCTGACTCCTGTTCCCAGTCACCTACCCGATGCGCCGCGTGAACTCCGCGAAGCCCGCCGCCTGCTTGCGCAAACGCCCGACCAGCTCCTCATTCATCAGCCGTCCGTCCGCGCCCAACATCTGGCCGATGCCCGGGATGAACACGCGCTCCGGATAGATGTGCGCGTTGCGATAGCCGAAGATTTGCTGGAGCTGCTCCACCGCCCGCAGCGCGCCCCATTGCCCCGCAGCGATGCCAGTGAAGCACACAGGCCGCCGCTCAAAGCTCTCCGGGAACTTGAGCATGTCCACGAAATACTTCAGCACGCCGGGCATGGAGCCGTTGTATTCCGGTGTCACAACGTGCAAGCCCGACGACGCCAGCACCGCATCCGCGAAGGGCGCGAAGCTGGCGGGCTTCTCCGCGTAAGCCGTCGGCGTGAAAACCTCCGCGGGCAGCTGCGCGAGGTCCAGCACGCGCACGGGCTGTTGCAGCTCCGAGTAAAGACCTTCGATCTGCCGCGCCACGAGGCGTGTGTTGCTGCCGGGACGGTTGGTGCCAACCAGGAGGGTAATCATGTGAATGGGTTCGTGCTGCCGCGTTCGAGCGAAGTGTGGTGGGCAGACTGAACTTGTCCAGCCTGCGCCGCACCGTGCCACCGACTTGCAGTTGCCGTCTGAACGACTGGCTACGAGCCGCCAGCCCGGCCTTGCAACTCCGCCAGCGCCGCGCGCAGTTCCGGGACTCGGAATTCAAACCCCGCCTTCCGCAATCTGCCCGGCACCACACGCCGGCTCTTCAAGATCAACTCCGTCTCCGTCCGCAGGAAGAATGCGCCGACCTCCAGCATCCACCGCGTTGCCGGCAGGCCGACTGGCATCCTCACCAGCTCGCGGAAAGTGCGCATCAACTCATGGTTCGGCACGGGGTTGGGCGCGGCGAGGTTCACCGGCCCGCTCATATCCTCGTGCGCGATCAAGAACTCCACCGCTCGGAGAAAGTCCGTCGCGTGCAGCCACGACACGAACTGCTCCCCGCTCCCCATCCGCCCGCCGAGGCCCAGCCGTGCCAGACGCCGCAGCACAGGAAAGACGCTGTTGCGCGCGAGCCCAAGCACCATCGTCGTGCGGAGAGCGACCTTGCGGGTGCGTGGAGTCACCGCTTCGCTCAGTGCCCGCTCCCACGCGTGGATGACCTCCAGCGAAAACTCATCCTGCACCTCCGGGGTCGCCGCGAAGTCCGTGCCCGACTCATCCCACGCCGGGCCGACCGTGTGCCGGTAAATCGTTGCCGAGCTTGCGTTGAGCCACACGGGCGGCTGGCCGCACTGCGCGATGGCCTGCCCGATGACGCGGGTGGAGTTCACGCGCGAGTCCATGATGAGTCGGCGATTCTCCGCGTTGTAGCGACAGTCCACCGAGCGCCCCGTCAGGTTCACGACCGCCGCCGCGCCTTCCAGTTCTCGTGCCCACACGCCCAACGTCCCCGCATCCCACCGCACTTCACGCGCCGCGCGGTTCGCCTCCGGTGAGCGCGTGAGCACGACGACTTTCCAGCCGAGCGCTTGAAAATGCTTCGCCAGTGCCTGGCCGAGAAAACCAGAGCCACCTGCCAGAATCATGCGCTGAGAACTCACGGCAGCTCAAAGAAGGCTGTGGTGCGGTGCGTCCTCGGACGCGGTGGCGGCTGCGTTTGTTTGGGCACTTTGCGCGCCGGCGGGGCGGGCCAGAGCAGCTTCAGCCGCAACCGCCAATCACGGAGCGGATGGACAAGCACGAGTTTCATGCGGGACTCCTTTCGCTGTGGGCTGACTGCATTCGCGGCAAGATGAGCAGCGCGTTCACTGTGCTTGATGGTTCAGCGTTTGCCGTTTCCAGCGTCCGCGATGCCCAGGAGCTTGCGCACCTTGTCGCCGAGCTTGATGAACTTCACCACGGCGCTGGCGGGCCAGTTGCGGATTTGCGCATACCAGGCGTTCGTCGTCTCGAAGAAGCCGGCCAGCTCGCGGAGCTTCTGCTCGGTGTGCTCGTCGGTCTCCTTGTCCTGCTCCGCCTCGATGATGCACTCGCGCAGGACGGTGAGGGTCGGGTCAATCTCCCGCTTCTTCCGCTCGTCCAGCACGACGCGGAACATCTCCCAAACGTCCTTCATGCACTCGTAGTGGTCGCGGCTGTCGCCCATGACGTGGACGCGGCGGATGATGCCCCAGGCCTGGAGTTCCTTGAGGCTGGTGCTCACGTTCGAGCGGGCCACCTGAAGCGTCTCGGAGATGTCCTCGGCGGGCAGCGGCTTCGGGGCGATGTAGAGCAGCGCGTGAATCTGGGCGACGGTGCGGTTGATGCCCCAGCGCGTGCCCATCTCGCCCCAGTGGAGGATGAACTTCTGCTGAACTGGGCTGAGAGTTTTCATAGGCAGTTGCAGACTATTCTGTCGCGACAGAAATTACAGCAATTCAGATTTCCGGCAAGAGATTTCTTGGCGGATGTGCCGAGGGCTTGCAGTCGCCGTCCGTGCGATGCGGCAGGGCGAGCGGCATCGAACCGGAGGGCAAGACGGCGGCTGCAATCCGCCGGCACCAGCTACGGCTTCGCCCCGCCCTCGCGCGTCATCGGCACGAAGCGCACGGGCAGCACGGCGCGTTGCTTCACTTCGCCGCCGCGCTTCTCCAGGACGTATAGCTCCTGAACTCCCCCGTCCGGGCCGACGGGAATTATCATCCGCCCGCCGTCCCGAAGCTGCTCGATGAGCGGCTTCGGCACCTGGTCCGGCGCGCAGGTGACGATGATGGCGTCGAAGGGCGCGTGCTCTGGCCAGCCTTTGTAGCCATCGCCAGCCTTCACCAGGACGTTCGTGTAGCCCAGCCGCCGCAGGTCCGTCTCGGCGCGCTTCGCCAGTGGCTCGACGATTTCGATGGTGAAGACTTCTTTCACCAGCCCGGAGAGAATCGCGGCCTGATAACCCGAGCCGGTGCCCACTTCCAGGATCTTGTCCGTCGGGAGCGGCTTCAACTGCTCCGTCATGAACGCGACGATGAATGGCTGCGAAATCGTCTGCCCGTGGCCGATGGGCAAGGGACGGTCGTCGTAGGCGCTGAAGCGGACCTCGTCCGGCACGAACTCGTGGCGCGGCACCGTGTGCATCGCGGTGAGGACGCGCTCGTCCTTGATGCCGCGTCCGGGGCCGGTGAGTTGTTCGTGAACCATGCGTTTGCGGGCGTGGGTGGAGTCGCGGTCTTTCTCTGGTGCGCAGCCCGTGCCCAACCAGAGGCACGCGGCAAGCAAGGCTGGCAAAGAAAGGCGGCGCATCGTCAGCCGCAGCATAGCGCAGGCGCGGGAATGGGAAACGGGGAACTTCGTAGTCGCAACATTCAGGTTGCAAATAAGCCAAGCGCAGCCGAAGGCTGCGACTACACCACCCGCTTCAGCCGCGCGTCCTCCGACAGCTTCTTCACCAGCTCCTTGATTTTCTGCGACTGGCTCTTGTGCGCGACGAGCGTGGCGTCGTCGGTCTGCACGATGATGCTGTCGCGCAAGCCGACAATGCAGATGGGCGTGCGGCGGTCCTTGCTGCGGGCGTCGTAGATGATGTTGCGAGCGGCGTCCACGTGGATGAAGTCGGCGACGGCGCAGTTGCCCTCGGCATCGGGCTTCACATGGTGCGCGAGCGCGTTCCACGAGCCGAGGTCGTCCCACGCGAAGGAACCGTCGGCCACGACTACGTTCTGCGCCTTCTCCATCAGCGCGTAGTCAATCGAGACCTTCTTGATGTCCGGGTATTCCTTGGCCAGCACCTTGGCGAGCCTGGCGGGAGACTTCGCCGCCTCGAACCAGCGGTGGCATGCGGCTGCCATCTCGGGCTGATGCGCTTCGAGGCCGTTGGTCACGGTGACAAAGCTCCAGATGAACATGCCGGCGTTCCAGCGATACTGGCCGCTGTTCACGTATTCCACGGCGGTCTCGTAGTTTGGTTTCTCCACGAAGCGCTCGGCCTTGAACATCGCTGTCTTGTATTTCTTCACGCCGGCGGGCGGCGGGAGTTCGTTGCCCGTGTGAATGTAGCCGTAACCCGTGGCCGGTTCGTTGGGCTTGATGCCGATGGTCACGATGGCCTGCCCACGGCTGGCGAGGTCGAAGCAATCGCCCAGCACGGTCTGGAATTTCTTCTCCTCGGGGATGACGTGGTCCGCCGGCAGCACGGCCATGACGCCGGTGGTCGAGCGTGCGCCGACGATGGCCGCTCCCAGCGTGACCGCCGCGCAGGTGTCGCGCCCGACCGGTTCGGCCACGACGTTTTCCTTGGGCAGCTTGGGCAACTGCTTGCGCACCTCTGGCGCCTGCACGGCGTTGGTGATGACAAAGATGTTCTCGTGCGGCACGAGCGGCGAAACGCGCGCGACGGCTTGCTGGAGGAACGAGGTGTCGCCGAGCAGCTTGATGAGCTGCTTGGGCGTTTTCTCACGGCTGACCGGCCAGAAGCGCTCGCCGCGCCCCCCGGCCATGATGATGACGAAACGGTCCTTGGGATTGGTGCTGGAAGTCTTTTTCATCGGTGCGCGGCGACTGTAGCGAACCGGGTAAGGGCGTCAAATTCTGCCGTCACTGCACACTCAAATGCCCCAGCGCCAGCAGGCCGTAGAACGTGTATTCCGCGTCGAGATGGTCGTCCGCCCAGTGGCCGTGGAAGCCGCCTTCCGCCGACCAGAGCGAGTCCACGAAGTCGAGGCAGCGCTCGCGTTGCGCGGCAGTCAGGCGGCGCTCGAGGCTCGCGAGCGCGTGGAGCGCGGTGGCGGTGGAAAGCAGGTCCGGCATCGGCGCTCCTGGCACGGCGGTGAAGCCGCCCTGCGGATGCAGCCGCGCGAGCAGCCAATCGCCGATGGCGGGATTGAGCGGCAGGTGCAGGTGGCGCAACAGCGTGACCGCGCCGGCAGTGGGATTCGTCGAGCCGACCGGCAGGCCGGGCGCGTTGTTCCACGCGTGGTCGGGGGTTTCGAGGCGCTTGAGGCTTTGCACGATGCTCAACGGACGCGGAGGAAACTTGCCGAGATCTTGATACGCGCCGAGGGCGAGGAAGGAGCCGTAGGCGGTGCCGTGTTGCTTCGTGGCGTTGGTGTCGTAGCCGCCGTCGGGTTTGCGGAACGCTTCGAGCCGGGCGAGCAACGCCTTCGCAAGGCCCACTGGAATCCGCTTCTTGCCGAGCGAAGACCAGCAGCGCGCGAGTGAAGTGAGATGAACCAAATCCAGCCCTTCGCCCTCGCTGAAAGTTTGCAGCCACGCCTCCAGCTTCGCGTCGGGGAACTCCACTTGCAGCGCCTCGCAGCCGTTCAGCGTGAAGACGGTGTAGTAGAGATCGGGCCGGTCCGAACGGTCACGGCCCGCACCCGCCTCGGTCCATTGGCGGCGGTAGAAGTCGCGCACGAGGTCGGCGGAGTCGCCGAGTTCCTTCGCACCGAGACGGGCGACTTGAAGGAGTTCGATGCGGACGCTCACGGGCTGGCTCGGGCTTACGCTCGGGGAGAGTTCGCCAGCAGGCGCTCGACGCGTTCCACATCCGCCGGCACGTCCACACCGACGCTGTCGTAGTCCACGCGCACGACGGCGATGGGGATGCCGTTCTCCAGCGCGCGGAGCTGCTCCAGCCGCTCGGCCTGCTCCAACGGTGATTGCGGGAACTTCACGAGCCGCAGCAGCGCGTCGCGCCGGTAGCCGTAGATGCCGAGGTGTTTGAGAATGGGAAACGCGGCAAGCTGGGCGGCAGATGGCTGCGTCGCGTGGTCGCGGAGAAACGGGATGGTTCGTCTCGAAAAATAAAGTGCGCGGCCGGCGACGCTGGTCACCACCTTTACCACGTTCGGGTTGTCGTATTCCTCGACGTTCCGGATGGGAGTGGCTGCGGTGGACATCTCCGCGCCGACCAGCGCGGTCGCGACGACATCAATCACAGCCGGATCCATGAGCGGCTCATCGCCCTGAATGTTCACCACCGCGTCGCAGGCGCAGCGCGTGGCGACTTCGGCGATGCGGTCGGAGCCGCTGGGGTGGTCCGCGCGGGTCATCTCGACCCGGCAGAATTTCCGCGCGACCTCGGCGATGCGCTCGTCATCTGTCGCGACGATGACTTCACGCAACGACTTGGCGAGCTGGCAGCGCTGGATGACGCGCTGGATGAGCGACTGGCCGGCGATGAGGTGCAGCGGCTTGCCGGGAAAGCGCGAGGAGGCGAAGCGCGCCGGGATGATGCCGAGAATGTTCACGGCGGGTCTTTAGGCGAACGCCGGTGCGATTGCACGCAGGAAAGCGGTGGTCACTTTGCCGCGCCCTCGATGAACGGCCTGCCGCCTTGGAACAGCGCCAGCCTCGCGCGGATCTCCGCCGCCATCGCGGCGTTTGTGCCTGCGGCGGCGAGCGCTTGTTGCGCGTGCCTGACGGCGGGTTCGAACGCGCTGTTTGCGGCGTGGGCGACAGCGAGCAGGTCGAGCGCCTCGAATTTTTGCGCTCCGTCAAGCCGCGCGAAATGCGCGGCCAGGTCGAGCGCGGATTTGGGGTTGCGCACGGCGGCGCTGGGATGAGTCGCGAGCGTCCACGCGAGCCGGTGGACGGCGGCTGTGAATTCGGGCCTCAGCCGCACTGCTTCCTGCCAATGCTGCACCGCAGTGCCCCAGTCGCCGTGAGCCGAGGCGAAGGAGCCAGCGTTAAAGTGTCCCTCAGGCGAGGCGGCCTCGTGGCGGAGCAGCTCTGTGTTGTGCGCCATTGCCTCGCTGGATTTGCCAAGCGCGGCGAGGAGCGAGACGAGTTGCAGCCGCGCGCGGGTGAAGGCCGGCTCCCGCTTCACTGCGGCCTCGAACTGCGCGATGGCGTCGGCTGGCCTGCCCATGTCGGCGAGTGTAATGCCGTAATTGAAGCGCGCCTCCGTGTTGCCGGGCTTGAGCCGCAGGCATTCCTCGTAATGCTGGATGGCCTCGGGGACGCGGCCCGTGTCGGCGAGCAGGTTCGCGAGGTTGTTGTGCGACTTCGAGTGGCCGGGCTGCCAGCGGAGCGCCTCGCGATAATGCCGCTCGGCGGCCTGCGGCTGGCCCGTCTCGGCGAGCGAGGTGGCGAGGTTGTAATGCGTGTCCGAGCTGTCCGGGCGGACGCGCAAGGCTTGTTGGTAGAGGTCCATCGCCCGTTGCTGCTGGCCGCGCCGCGCAAGGTTGTTCCCAAGGTTGGTCATGGCCACGAAATTGTTCTCCGTCGCCTGCAACGCGCGCTCGAAGATGGTGATGCCGTTTCGCCAGTGCCAGAGTTGCGCCCGCGTGTCAGCGGCGCAAAGCGCGAGGACCATCACCGTTGCCCCCACCAGCCATGATGATGCGGCAGGATGCCGGGTGCGCAGGGAATCCAGCGACCATGCCACGGCGATGAAAAAGCCAACCAGCGGGACGTAGGTGTAACGGTTGGCGATGGACTGGTCACCGACTTGGATCAATCCCAGCACAGGCACCAGCGTGCCGAGAAACCAAAACCAGCCGACCGCCAGCCACGGCTCCCCAGCCAGTCGCCGCACGCAAAACCACGTCACCACGCCGAGCAGCGTGAGTGCGCCGCCGAGCTGCCAGGCGGGCCAGTCTTGGGGCATCGGATACATGATGGCCAAGTCCGTCGGCCAGAAGGTCAGGCCCAGATAGCGCGCGTAGGAAACGGGCGCGTTCATCAGCCGCGCGGACAAGGGATGCACGCTGTCCGGCATCATGGCTCCCACATTGCGCTGCGCGATGAACGTGGCGGCGGCAGCGGCGACAATCATCGCGAAGAGCGGGAGCTTTTCCAGAACCAGCGGACGGAACCGGCGGGCGAATTCCCGCCAGTCGCCTGTGAACTCCGCGCGTCGCAGCGGCCAGACATCCAGCAGGAGGAGCAGGAAGGGAAAGGTGAGAATCATCGGCTTGGACATCAATCCGAGAGCGAGGCACGCGGCCACGGCGGCGAAGCGCTTGCGGCCCGGCGACTCCGCATGGCCCGCGTAGCACCACAGGCCGAGGAACCAAAAGAACGCGCACAGCACGTCCTTGCGCTCCGCGATCCACGCGACGGACTCGACGTGCAGCGGGTGCCACGCGAATAGCGCGGCGACGAGCAGGCTGGGCATGAACCGTCTGGTCAGCCGGTCCAGCGCGAACAGGAGCATGACAGCGTTGACCGCGTGGATGACCACACTGGTCATGTGGTGGCCGCCCGCCCGCAGGCCGAAAAGCTCCACGTCCATCATGTGCGAGAGCCAGCTCAGTGGGCGCCAGTAGTCAATGTCTGCGGAGAGGAACGCCCATCGTATCCCGCCCCAGGTGAAGCCCTGCTTGACGAAGTCGTTGGTGAACACGAACACGTTGTCGTCGAAGTTCACGAACTCGAAATTCCGCACCGGCGCGAACAGGGCCAGCGTGACCAGCGCCAACGCCACGGCCCACAAGTGTGGACGCGAGTGTGCGGAGACGGCGGGCGGCTTCAATTCGGCTGGCATGATCGTGTGCAGAGTATTGGTGGCCCGAGCTGATTTCGAGCGGGAAGTCTGCGGCCTCTTGACTGCGGGCGCATCTCGGCTTCATGCAATCGAGCGGCTTTTCGGCTCCTGCTCGTAATCCTGATCCGGTTCCCCGCTGTTTTCGGCGGAATGGAAGGCTCCACCCTTGCCGCTTGTCACCCGCCACGCGTCACCCCACAGTCCCCGCCGATGAGTGACCATTCGGGTGCGCCTCTGGACAAGCTCTGGCATGAATACGGCGAGGTGTTCGAGGCCTTCGACGACCTCATGCTGGCGCGGTGGATGGCGCAGACATTGGGGCAGTTGCAGGGCCGTGTGTGGCGCAGCTCGCACCCGCTCGTCGGCGCGTATCGCCTCGCCGCGCAGGTCGCGCACGACCGGCAGATCTGGCACAAGCGCCTCGCCACCCCGCCGCGTGATTACCCGGAGGCTCCTTGCTGCCGCGCGCCGCTGCTGCCGCTCATCACGCGGGACGTGCCCGAGCAGGGTCTCATCTGCCAGCACTGCAGCGGCACCGCCGTCCCCTTCGACGACATCCCGGTGGATGTGCAGAAGATGCTGCGCAACTGGGGAGAGAAATACGCGCCCATCCACCAGATCGCGCACTGGGACGACCGTCAGCAGAAGCGCGCCGGCAACTACGATCGCGCCCTGGAAGACGCTGCCGCCGAGGCCGAGCGACTGCTCGCAGCCGCGGGCAACAAGATCGGTCCGGCGCTGCTTGAGTTTTATCCGGCGGTGGTGTGGGAGGACCAGGACGAGTGCCTCGACGTGCGGCCGGAGGACATTCCTCTGTGACACGGGAGACGGCATGAAGTTCCTCCTCAAGTGGGCGTTCCGCCTCTTCGTGCTGCTGCTCGCGCTGCTGGCGATTCTCGCCCTGAGTTTCGACACCATCGTGACCAGCTTTGCCGAGGGCAAACTACGCAAGCAGACCGGCCTTGAGGTGCGCATGGAGAAGCTGGAGCTGCGCCCGTGGAGCGGCCGGGCGCGGGTGGAAAAGCTCGTGCTCTACAACCCCCCCGAGTTTGGCGGCGGCCCGCTGGTCAACGTCGCGGAACTCCGTGTCGAATACGACCCCGCCCTCGCCCGCGAGCGGAAGCTGCACCTGACCTCCCTGCGCTTCGACCTCGCGGAGCTGAACATCGTCCTGGACAAGGACGGCCAGTCCAATCTCGACGGCGTGCGCCGCACCGTGGAGAAAATCCGGCGTGGCCAGCGCGTCGCGAAGACCAACGCGCCGATCGAGTTTGCCGGCCTGGACATGATGAACCTCACGCTGGGAAAAGCCACTTGGACCGACCTGCGCACCTCCGGCACTCCGCGCGAGTTCAACCTCGGCATCCGCAACGAGGTCGTGCAGGACATGAAGGACTCGAAGGAAGTTGTCGCCAAGCTCACGCCCATTCTCGTCCGCGCGGGGCTGGCGTTCTTCGGAGTGGGGCAGCCGGTGATGGAACCTGCCCCGACGAACCGCCCGCCGGCGCTCCAGGCCAACGAGGCGACCGTGCCGAAGCGCTGACCGGAGCGCGGGCGGCGGGCGCACCTCAGTTTCTTGAGAGATGAAAGTGGGGTTTGGACATTGTTGTCCAGCAGCGGGCGACTCCTCCCGCTCATAATCCTGATCCTAATCCTGCTCCCTGAATGGGATGAGAGAGGAGGAGCAGGATTAGGCACAGGATGAGCAGAAGGAGCCGCCCGCGCTCACAGCACGCGCTCCAACACCTCATCCGTCCGCAAGCCCGCCAGCAACTCGACCACGGTCCGTGTCTGGCCGGGCAGCAACAAATCCGGCGCAATCTCGCTCAACGGCAGCAGCACGAACCTCCTCAAGTGCGCGCGCGGATGCGGGAGCGCAAGCGCCGGCGTGTCCCGCACTTCGCCGCCCCACGCGATGAGGTCGAGGTCCAGCGGTCGGGCTTCGTTGAGAACCTTCTTCGGCTGCCGGCCAAGCGCGCGTTCCAACGCCTGCAGTTCCGCAAGCAACGACTCCGGCGTGAAACGGGGCAGCGGATTGAGCGCGACCACCGCGTTGATGAAGTCCGGCGAACCGCGAGGGCAATCCACCGGCGTGCTGCGCCAGAGCGAGGAGCGGAGCAGCGGTGTGGAGGAGAAAACGGCGAGCCGCTCCATCGCTTCGCGCACGTTGACTTTCGCGTCGCCCAGATTCCCACCGAAGGCGATGAAGGCCTGATGGCTCATGTGTCGTCGTCGCAACCTTCAGGTTGCGCGCCAGAGATTTGCTGCAAGCGCAGGCTGAAGCCTGCGACTACTTGAGGCCGAGCACATCCTGCATGTCGTAGAGGCCGGGCTTTTGTTGCACGACCCATTGCGCGGCGCGCAGCGCGCCGTTGGCGAAGGTCTCGCGGCTGCTGGCCTTGTGCGTCAGTTCCACCCGCTCGCCGTTCGCGGCGAAGATAACCGTGTGGTCGCCCACCACGTCGCCGCCGCGCAGGGCGTGGATGCCAATCTCGTGGCTGGTGCGCTCGCCGGTGATGCCCTTGCGCCCGTGGCGCAGTGCCTCCGCGAGCTGGACCTTCCGCGCGTCGCCGAGGATTTCGAGCAATGTCGTGGCCGTGCCGCTGGGCGCGTCCTTCTTCATCCGGTGGTGCATCTCCACGACTTCGAGATCGAAGCCGGGGCCGAGGATTTCGGCGGCCTTGCGCGTGAGCCAGAAGAGCGTGTTGACGCCGGTGGAGTAGTTCGAGGCCCAGACCATCGGAATCCTCGCGGCGCAGGCGCGCAACTCGGCCTTCTCCCGCTCGCCGTGGCCCGTGGTGCCGACGATGAGCGCCTTGCCGTGCTGCGCGCAGAGGTGCGCGAAGGGCAGCGTGGCCTCGTGGAAGCTGAAGTCTATGACGGCGTCGGCCTTGTCAAGCAGCGGGCCGAGATGCTCGCCGAGGTCGATCTGGCCGACGACCTGGATGCCAGGAATGTGCGTGGCGCAGGCGAGGAGAGTCTGGCCCATGCGGCCTTTCGCGCCGGTGATGATGACTTTGGTCATGGTTGCGATGAGTTGCGTGAACGGACGGCGAAGCGTGCCGTGTGGCTGGGGGCACGGCAAGCCCCTACCTCCCAGCCGGAACCAATCACTTGAAATCCCACGGTTTCGCTTCAAAGCAGAGGTTCTTCCCTCTTTTGAGTGGAACAGGAGCGTGCGCAACGCCACCCCCGGAACGCCCGCCCCTCTGTCCCGACCCAGGCGGGGCGGCAGACTTCGACAGTCATGGCATTGCAGGCTGAGGCCCTGCCGCGGCGCTGCGCCTCTCCCGCGCCGGCCATCTGCCCACGACTCAGGCCGCGGGCGGTTTCCTGTCGCAACTCCGTTGCCGGCCCGAGCCATGCACTTTGAACTGCCAGAAACTGAGCTGCGCCGCGTCGAGTCGTCACCCACGCGGGGCTTTGCCGCCGGGTGCCGTGCTGTTAGGCTGCGCGCCGTGACAAACTTTGACCCGCAACTCATCGCCGAGCTGTCTGCCTTGCGCGATGCGGACCTGCTGCGGGAGTTGAGGCGGGTGGACTCGCTGGCAGGCACGCGGGCAGCCATCGGTGGCCGGGAGTTGCTGAACTTTTCTTCCAACGACTACCTCGGTCTCGCACAACACCCGGCGCTCAAGGAAGCGGCGGTGAAGGCAGTGGAGAAATTCGGCTCAGGCTCCGGGGCGTCTCGGCTTGTGTGCGGCTCCCTGGCGGTGCATCACGAACTGGAGGAGGCACTCGCAGCGTTCAAGGGCACGGAAGCGGCGCTGACTTTCTCCACCGGCTACGCGGCGGCACAGGGAGCCATCGTCGCGCTGCTGGGAAAGGGCGATGTGCTCATCGTGGACAAGCTGATCCACGCCTGCATCGTGGACGCTGCGAAGCTGTGCGGCGCGAAACTGCGGGTGTTCCGCCACAATGACATGAGCGACCTGGAGGCGAAGCTCAAGTGGGCTGGGAAGCAGTCAGCAGTCAGTGGTCTGCGTCCCGCGAGAACTCTCGTCGTGACGGAAAGTGTCTTCTCAATGGATGGCGATCTTGCTCCGCTGCGCAACATCGTCGAGCTCAAGGAGCGGCATGGCGCGTGGCTGATGGTGGACGAGGCGCACGGGACGGGTCTCTTCGGCAAGCGACGGCGCGGGCTGGTAGAGGAGTTCGGGCTGACGGGCCGAGTCGAGATTCAGATGGCAACACTGGGCAAGGCCGTGGGCGCGGCGGGCGGGGCGATTTGCGGAAGCCGCAAACTGGTGGACCTGCTGGTGAACCGCGCGCGCAGTTTTGTTTTCTCCACCGCTCCGGTGCCTGCGGCGGCCGCAGCAGCGCGGGCGGGCCTGGCAATCATCCAATCGCAGGAAGGCGAGACGCGGCGGCAGCGGCTGTGGCTGCTGGTGGAGGAATTGAAACGCGTGCTCATCAGCGCGGGCTTCCCGCCCTCCGCCGTGCGTGCGCCCATCGTGCCGGTGCCCGTCGGAGCAGAGGCACGGGCGGTGCAATTTTCCGTCGCGCTCCGCGAGGCGGGGGTGTTTGTGCCGGCGATTCGTTACCCGACCGTCGCGCGCGGCGCGGCGCGGCTGCGCTTCACCGTGTCGGCGGAGCACACGGCGGAGGACATCGCGACGCTCGGCGACGCGCTCGGTGCAATCGCCAATCGCCAATCGTAAAACGTCCATGCACAAGCTCGCCCGCCTCGACCACGCGCACGTCTGGCATCCCTTCACGCAAATGCGCGACTGGCTGCGCAGCGAGCCGATCGTCATCACATCGGGCCTGGGCGCGGTGCTGCGGGACGTGCGCGGACGCGAGTATCTGGACGCGAACTCTTCCATCTGGACGAACCTGCACGGACACAACCATCCGAAGCTGAACGCGGCGTTGCGCAAGCAGCTCGGGAAGATCGCGCACAGCTCGGCGCTGGGGTTTGCCAATGAGCCGGCGGGCTTGCTGGCTGCGAAGCTGGTGAGCATGGCTGGTTGCCGGTTGACGGTTGACGGGAGGCGGGCGGACGACGACGCGCGCCCCAATCGGAAATCGGAAATCGGAAATCGGGAATTGCAGAAGGTGTTTTTCTCCGACGACGGCTCCACCGCGATGGAGGTGGCCTTGAAACTGGCTTACGAGTTCACGCGGCGCGCGCGCGGGCCAAAAACCCAACCGCGCTTCATCTCGCTGGCCGGCGCTTATCACGGCGACACGGTCGGGGCGGTGAGCCTCGGGCACATTGACCTGTTTCACAAAGCCCACGCCGGGCTGCTTTTCAAGACGGACGCGGTGATGTCGCCATATTGCTACCGCTGCCCCTTCAACCGCGCGAAGCCGGAGCGGGCAGACGCGCGCGAGACGCGGAAGTGCAACTGGGAGTGCGTGGGCAAGGTGGAGGCGAAGTGCGCGGCTGCGCGCAAGCGCGGGAATGATTACGCGGCTTTTGTTTTCGAGCCGCTGATGCAAGGGGCGGCGGGGATGATCCCGCAGCCCGCGGGCTGGCTCAAGCGCGTGACGGACATCGCACGCGGTCACGGTGCCCTGCTGGTGGCGGATGAGGTGATGACGGGATTCGGGAGAACGGGCGGGGGAGAAAGCGGGAAGGTGAGAAAGCGGGAAAGTGAGAGGGACGCAACTGCTCGCCTGCCCACTTTCCCACCGGCTCACTTTCTCACCGGCTCCGCCTCGCAGGGCGTGCAGCCGGACTTCCTCGCGCTGGCGAAGGGCCTCACGGGCGGCTACCTGCCGATGGCGGCGACGCTCACGACGCAGGCAGTCTTCGACGCGTTCCTCGGGGAATACGCGGAGTTCAAGACGTTTTTCCACGGGCACAGTTTTACGGGCAACCAGCTCGGCGCGGCGGCGGGGCTGGCGAGCTTGGAATTGCTGACGAGCAAGGCGTCGGTCACGGCGCGAACGCAATTGGAGGAGAACCTGCGGCGCGAATTGAAGTCGCTCTGGTCGCTGCCCAACGTGGGCGATGTGCGGCAGGTGGGCATGGTCGCAGGCGTTGAGTTGGTGCACGATTGGCGGACGCGGGAGCCGTTTGCGCTCGATGAGCGCGCGGGCATCCGCGTGTGCGAGGCGATGGTAAGGCGCGGCGTGCTGACACGGCCCATCGGGAGCGTGGTCGTGCTGATGCCGCCCTACTGCACGACGGCGGCGCAAGTGCGGCGGATGGTCGGCGCGCTTTACGATTCAGTGGAGGAAGTGCTCGGAGCGCGGGCGACCACGTCCGGTGCCCGATAAAACGCGGACGTGGGCGTGCGCGCTCCTTCACTACGGATACCGCACCATGTTCGTGTATTTGTGGGGGCCGAAGCCGAACGCGCGGTAGAACTCCTGCGCGTCCTTGGTGAAGAGGTCAATCCGGCAGCCGCGCAACTCCGGGTGTTCGAGGATGCAAGTGAGCAGCCATTTGCCGACGCCTTTGCCGCGATGCGCGTCCGCAATCACAACGTCGCAGAGGTAGCCGATGGTCGCACGGTCGGTCACGACGCGGGCAAAGCCGACCTGTTTCGCGCCGTGGAAGAGGCCGAAGCTCAGGGAGTGTTGGAGGCTGCGCTCGGTGATTTCAACCGGACGCTCTGCGGCCCAGTAAGTGTGGCGCAGCAGCGCAACAACGACGGCCAGATCGAGACGAGAGGTTTCGTCGGTCAGCGTGTATGCCTCACGTTGCCATTCCATGCGGGTTACTCCAGTGCCTTCGCCACGGCGAGCGCGAGCTTCTGGCGATACTCCGGCGTGGCGAGGAGCCTGGCCTCGTTGCGGTCGGAGAGGTAGCCGCCTTCGATGAGAACTGAGGGGCGCTGCTGTGTCTTCAGCACGGCCATGAATCGCGCGCGCTGCACGCCGCGATCAGGCATGCCGACATTTTGCAGGAGCGACCGGTGGACGCGCATGGCGAGCCGCATGTTCTCAAAGTCCTGCGAGTTGCCGGGCAGGACGATGTTCGCCGGGTCGGGGTAGTTTCGCGTGAGCGTGGAAGCCATGCCGGCGGGCGTGAGGCAATAAGTCTCCAACCCTGCGGCTCCGGCGGCGGCCGCGTTCAGGTGCAGGCTGAGAAAGATGTCGGCCTGATTCTGCTCCGCGATGAGGACGCGCTCGGCAAGCTCGACGGTTCGGTCCGTGGTGCGGGTGAGCACCACGCGCCAGCCGCGCGCTTCTAGCAGGGGTTTGAGGCGCCTGGCCCAGTCAAGCGTGAAATCCTTCTCGAAGAAGTTGCCAAGCACGCTCTTGGTGCCGACCTCGATGCCGCCGTGTCCGGGGTCCAGCACGATGAGGCCGCGACCGCGCGGCACAGGGCGGCTCGCTTGCAGGAGGGGTGAGAGATTTTTCTCGGCATCGAGGCTGTGGATGAACGGCACGCCGTTGGTGGCGGCCGGCGCGAAGCCAAGGTGGAGCTTGCAGCCGTTCCAGCTCGCAACACGCGTGCCGACGGTGATCTGGAACACCCCGGCACCGGACTTGATTTGGTATGCGGTCTGGCTGACGCGCGAAGGCGCGGAGAGGCCCATCTGCGCGGCCCAAGTCTGCAATGGGATCCACTGCGGGCGCGCGGAGGGCTGGATGGGCGTGGGGGCTGACTGGCTTTTGGGGACCACCGGCTGCGAGGGCTGAGGTGTGAACTGCGGCTGTGGCTGGATGACTGCCGGCGTGGGAACGCGTGGAGCGGGATAGGACGGCGGCGGCTGGGGCCGTGGCGCGCGGGTGGTGCCCGGGGTCATGATCACGCCGGAGGGCTGCCTTTTCTCCGGCCCGCCGCAGCCGCTGAGCGCGGCCGTCAGCAGAAGGCAGACACACGCGGGCAGCTTGGGCCGGAGGATGACACCAATGAGCAAGTTCACAAAGCGAGTCAGAGGGCTTTTGAACCCGGCGGCTGCTGGACGCTCACCACAAGTTGCATGGCCGGAGTCTGCGAAGCGGCCCAGTTGAAGGCAACGGGATAATCGCGCGCCTTGCCGCAAGGCTCGCCCGCCGGCATATTTTCCGCCCTTGAGAATCGTCATCGCCATCACGGGCGCAAGCGGGGCGCTCTACGCCCAGCGGCTGCTGGACAACCTCGACCCCCGCGCGCACGAGGTTCACGTCGTCCTGAGCAACTACGCGCACGCAGTGCTCGCGGAGGAGCTGCCCGACGGCTTGAGGCTCCCGGCGGGCGCGGTGCAGCACGGGCTCAAGAGCATGAACGTCCCATTCGCCAGCGGCTCGAACCCGTTCGACGCGATGGTCGTCATCCCGTGCAGCATGGGCACGCTGGGCCGCATCGCACACGGCATCAGCGAAGACGTGCTGCTGCGAGCGGCGGATGTGATGCTCAAGGAGAGGAAGAAGCTCATACTCGTCCCGCGCGAGACGCCGCTGAGCTTGGTTCACCTGAAGAACCTTGAGCTACTGCTGCTGGCGGGAGCGACTATCCTGCCGGCGAACCCTTCCTTCTACACGCGCCCGCAGACGGTGGAGCAAGTGGTGGACACTGTGGTGGCGCGGGTGCTGGACCATCTGGGTTTGCCGCAACAACTCGCGCCGCGCTGGCAGGCAGAGCGGGAGTGACGGGGAAGGCGACACCGTCTGCGGTTTCGTTCCCGCCCGTAATCCTGAGCCGAATCTTGCTCCATCCTCTCGCGCGGCGGCCAGCGGAGCAGGATTGCCAACGAGTCCTTAGCCACGGATTGAACCCGAAGTCCGAAATGGAATGGCCGCAAAAAACGCAAAGAGACGCAAAGTGAAGAGATTGCGGTCAAGGCTGCGCGCAGTGAAACAGTTCCGGGCAATGCGATGAAAGCCCCTGTCTTCTTTGCGTCTCCTGTCGCTCTTTGCGGCCAGCTTCGAAAATCGGGCTGACCAAAGATGAAACACGGATGGGGGCGAGGAAAAACGCAACTCCGAAGTCGCGCACACCAGACGATGGTGGAGAACACGGCAGGGATCGTTGAGACATTTGCCTGCTGTTCCGTGTTCCATACGCGGCTCAACTGAACCTGAAATCCGAAGTTCAGCCGCGAAAGGGCGCAAAGAACACAAAGGAGCCGAGTCTGGGATGACTGGAGCTGGGACAGTTTCTAACCGCCCCGTTCTTCTGTAAGAAACTTGGCTTTGCGCTCTTTGCGCCCTTTCGCGGCCATTCCATTTCGGAGTTCGGGCTGAATGGTTCCGGACAGGCTCAGGAGTCGCCGACCAGCCCCTGTCAGAGCTTCGCCATCGCGGTGTCGAGCGCGGCGAGAAGCTGGCTCATCGTCGCAGGCGTTTCGTCACCCATGTTCGAGAGGCGGAAGGTGGTGCCCTTGATTTTCCCGTAACCGCCATCAATGAGGAAGCCCTGCTCCTTCACGAGCTTTTGGAGCTTGGCCGCGTCCACGACACGTCCGCCGTCAGCTCGCGCGCCGTTGTTGACGCAGCAGAGAGTGATGGATTCGTAGCCAGCCTCGGGGAATAGAGTAAAGCCGTGCTTCGCCGCCCAGTCGCGAGTCATCTGGTTCGTCTGCGCGTGACGGGCGTAGCGGGCGTCGAGTCCCTCGGCGAAAAACTCGTCGAGCTTGCTCGCGAGCGCATAGACGTGCGGGATGCTCGGCGTGCTCGGCGTCATGTTGTCGGCGGCGTTCTTCTCGAACTCCACGAAGTCGAAGTAGTAGCCCCGGTCCTTCGCAGTCGCGGACTTCGCCAGCGCGGCGCGCGAGCAGGTGAAGACAGACAATCCCGGCGGCAACGCGAACGCCTTCTGCGTGCCGGCCAGCAGCACGTCAATGCCCAGAGCGTCGAAGTTCAGCGGCACGGCGGACATCGAGCTGACGGCGTCCACGATGAACATCACGTCCGGATATCTGGCCTTGAGCGCGGCGATTTCCGCGACCGGCGACATGGTGCCGGTGCTGGTCTCGTTGTGAATCAGTGTGAGCGAGTCGAACTGGCCGGTGGCGAGCTTCGCGTCAATGGCCTCGGCACGGATGGGCGAACCCCACGGGACTTGAAGCCCTTCGGCGTCCTTGCCGCAGCGCCTGGCGACGTCGAGCCACTTGTCGGAGAACGCGCCCTTCATGCAGCAGAGGACCTTCTTCTGCGTGAGGTTGCGCAGCGCGCCCTCCATCACGCCCCACGCGCTGGATGTGGAGAGATAGATGAGCTGCCGGGTGCCGAGGAGCGACTGGAGCTGTGGCTGGATTTTCGAGACGAGGTCTTTGAAGCCCTGGCCTCGATGGCCAATCATCGGCGAGCAGAGCGCCTTGAAAGTTTTCTCGCTGACCTCGACCGGACCCGGGATGTGGAGTTTGACGTGCGCCATAAACGAGGGGCGAAAATTTCACAGGCGCGGCGGCGAGGCAAGATTCTTCCCGTGACAACTGACCTCAAGGCGAAGCAGCCAGATGCAGTCAACCAATCCGAACGTTCCGCCACCCAGCTGAAACTCAAGGCGTGACGGGCGGCGCGGGTGCCGCAGGGAGCACAGGCAAATCATCCACCCCTTGCAGGCGAACCGCGCCCGACACAGTGACCCGCCCTTCGTCGTCCTTCTTCAGTCCCGGCCTGAGCCCGCCGAGCGACTCATACGCCTCGCGCCGGAGAAGTTCACCCTGATGATTGACCACGGTGTGAGTGAAAAGCCGGGGACCTGTGTGGTGCAGCACATGAAGATAGTTCAGGCGGTCAAGCTCGGCTTGTGGCTTGTCGTTGCCAGCGGCGCGGCCCAGCGGCACCTGACGAAAGATGGTCCCCTCCCCCACGTCCGTTACTGTGGCATAGAGGCGCATGTCCTTGTCGTTGGTCAGGCGCTGCAGCATGTATTTGCGCGTCTCAGGCTGGGCCTCCCCCTCCACCGCACCCAGGCCAAATTCCCGCTCCCACAGCTTGGCACCTGATGTGATATGGAAAATGACCGGCTCGGCGACCGCGCGCGCGGCTGCCCCCAAATAAGCTGCCGAGGCTGTGAGTTTGTAGCGCCCTGGACGCACCACGGCAAACGTCTGGGAAATCTCCACACGCGTCTTCACGGCCTGGGAGCTCTCCAGTTTGAACGCCTCATTCACCAGCACGGGCTTATGCTGGATCACCCGCGCGCCCTCGCCCGTCCGTGTCGTGATGCTGAACACATCCATGTCCAGCCAGTCGTCGTTCGGGCTGAAGA
>JACRKB010000231.1 GCA_016235545.1 Verrucomicrobiota bacterium
CGAGTAAGAGTAAGAGTAAGAGCGGCGACGGCGGCGCGGCTCTTACTCCTGCTCATAATCTTGCTCTTAAGTGTGCTTCTCATTTCAAGTGCGACAGTTTGCGGAGCACCCACTCCGTCGTGACCACGCCAAGGAGCAGCAGGAAGTAAAGCGGGCTGGCCCACAACTCGACTTCCAGCGGCGAGCGGACGCGCTCGGTCTTGGCGTGGATTTTGTCGGGGAGCTGGAAGAGGGTTTCCTCGCGGAAGAACTCGCCGCCGCTGATGCTCGCCATCTCGCGCAGAAGTGGCTCGTTCATGGCGGTGTCGCCCAGCTCGAAGCGCGGCGTGGTCACGTTGAAGTCCACGCGCGTGTCGGGGTCGCTCTCGACACCGAACTTGTAGCTGCCCGCAGCCGGCGCGATGAACTCGCCGCGATAAACGCCGGGCTGGTCGGTCACGGGGCGCAGGGAAATTTCCGTCGGGCCGCCGCCGTCGCCGGTGCGGATGGTGTAACTGCCTTTGACCACCGGGTCGTTCACTGGCTCAAAGCCCGCGCGGTAGAGGCGAGCGTAAACGGCAACGCGGTCGCCGCTGACGAAGTTCTGCCGGTCGAGCGTGAGCTGCGTGCGGCGCGAACCGCCAGTCATGTGCGGCAGCGCAAGGCGTTGCGCAATCTGGCCCCAGAAGGTCGTGTAAATCTCGTCACCGGTGTTCTTGCGCCAGCGCCAGGTGTTGTCCGTGCCGACGAAGAGCGACTGGCCGAGGCCGTATTGCTGCACGGCGACGACGGGCATCGGACCGAAACGCGAGGCCTTGAGCGGGTCGGGGTCCACCACGAGCACTTCCGCGCCGGGCTTGGCGCGCGACACCTTCGCGACCCAATAGACCGGCGGCAGCAGCTTCCAGAGCGTGATGCTTTCTTCCTCCTTGTCGCCGAAGCGCAGCATCGTGGAGCTGCGGCCCTGCGCGGTGAGCGTGAGGCGGACAGGCTTGTCAGCGTTGCCTTCGGTGGTCTCGGCGGCGGTGTTCACGGCGTCGAACTCGACCGGGAGAATCTGCTCGACGGGTGTGTTGCGCCACGCGTTCGGGCTGAAGCGCTTGCCGGCGACCATCAGGAACGAGCCGCCGAAGCGCGACACGAACTCGTTCAAATTGCGCTGCTGCTCGCCAGTGAGCTGGCGAGGGTCAACGTCGCCGAAGACGATGAGGTCGTAGTTGAACAGCTCTTCCTTGTTGACGGGGAAGCGTTCGAGATAGGGCGTGTTGGCCTCGCGCGAGATGGCCGGTGCGCCTTCGAAGAGAACGCACTTCAAGTCCACGCGGCGGTCGCGCATGAACATCGCCTGGAGGTAGCGGAAGTCCCAGCGCGGCGACTGCTCGACGAGCAGCACGCGAATCTTCGAGTCAATCACGCGGAGGTGCTGCACGCGGGAGTTGTTGTCCTTCACCGTCTCGTCCGCGCGCGCCTCGATGCTGGCCTCCAGCTCGAAGTCGCCGGTCTTGTCGGGTGTGAACTTCATGGCCACGACTTGCTCGCCGTCGGGGCCGAAGGTGATTTCGCGCTCGTCCACCTTGGTGTCGCCGAGCTTGAGGACAACTTTCGCTTTCTCACCGGCGAGGCCCTGCGAGCGGACGCGCACGTTGGCGAGGACTTCGTCCTTCACGAAGCTGACTTCGGGCGCGAAGAGATTCGCCATGATGATGTCGCGCGGGCTGGTGATGCCGACGCCCCAAATGTAGAGCGGCACGCCGTCCTGCTTGAGCTGCGCGGCAACCTCGCGCGGCGAGGGGCCGGTGTTTTGTCCGCCGTCGGTGACCAGCACGACGCCCGCGAGGGGCTGGCCGCGCTTGAGCTCGACGGCCTTACGGAGGGCGTCGCCGATGGGCGTGGTGGCGGAGTTGGCGTCGAGCTTGTCCACCCATTCGAACGACGCGACCTTCGCCTTGCGGCGGGCTTTCTTGGTTTCGGACTCGCCCTCGGCGACCTCGTTCTTGCCACGGGGCAGGGCGTTCACGTCGGTGCCGAAGCTGAAGGGCACGAGGTCAAACTCAAAGTCGAGGCGCGGGAGGAGGTCGAGCTTTTCGTTGCGCAGGCCGGCCTTGAGGACATCGAGGCGGGCGAGGGACTCGACTTCGCGGAGGCGGCCGGGCTGGGGCTGTTGCGCGAGGCCCTTCGTCGGGTCAGTGAGGCCCTTGACGAGCGCGGCGCGCTTCACGTCGTCGGCAGTCACGCGCGGGTCTTTGATTTGCATCGAGGCCGAGCTGTCCACGAGGAGAAGCAAGGTGCGGCGCACGCTGCCTTCGACGGTGAACGCGAGCACGGGCCGCAGCAGCAGGAAGGTGAGCAGCACGAGGAACGCGACGCGCAAGCCCGTGAGCAGCCAACGCCTCGCGGGCGTGGTGGAGGGCGGCCATTGGCGATACGTCCAGATGCCCAGCCCCGCGAGCACGAGCGCAAGCAGCACAACCCACCCGGCTCCGACGCCGCCCTGGAAGGCGAGCCGGACGGACGCGAGGTCGCCAGCGGCTTCCACGCGCGCACCGAGGAGTTTGAGGAGCAAGTCGGTCATGACTTTCTTAGCCACGGATTGAACACGGAATAAACACGGATGAAGACACGGCGGTTTTCTGGCTTGCTTCCCTCATCCGTGTCTAATCCGTGTTTCATCAGTGGCTAAAAGTTATTTGGCCCGGCTGAAGTATTGCGCGAGGAAGGTTTCTAGCGCGGCGAGGGCGAGGACGAGCATCAGGATGGGCAGCCAGAACTCCGCGCCGACGCGGGCTTTCTCCACCCACTCGCGCAGGTTCAGCGTCGGGTGCCAGCGCTGCACGGCGACGACCTGGCCGAGGGCGGTGACTTCTTCGGCGGGGAGTTCGCTCAGGCTGGATTCGGACGGGTCGGGCTGGGCGGCGAACTTGATGACGGTCGCCGGGTCGGCGATGGAAACTTCGTAGATGCCGGCCTTGTCCGTGGCCTCGTAGCTGAGGACGGGGGTGCCGTTGACCAGCTCGACGCGCCGCAATTCGCGCGTGCCGGAGGCGGCTCCCGGAGCCATCACCACGGCATCCTTGTGCAGCAAATCAGCGGTCAGGCGGCGGGCGAACTGGGCACCGACGCGGACGTTCGCGCCGTCGTCATGCCGTTGGATGAGCGTGCCGAGAGTGCGGTGGAGCAGCGGAACGAAGGCCGGGCGGACGGCAAGGTCGTTCCAAGCCGTGTCCGCCGTGCTGGCGAACATGACAACGCGGCCCAATCCCAGCGCGCGCTCGGCCATGGCGATGGAGCCGTCGCTGTATCGCAGAACGGCCTTGGGTGCGGCGAACGAGACGGGAGCATTGGTTTGCGCCGGGGCAGGCGTGGGCGTGGGAACGCTGGACTTCTCCGTCTCGCCGGTCGCGGCCGGGAGGAGGTTCAGCTCGAAGGAGCGGAAGGTGCGGGTGGAGGCGAGCGTGCCGGCGTTGGCGTCGTTCCAGAGCGCGACGATGGGGTGGTCGTAGCCTTTGGTCTGGAAGGTCAGGAACTTTTCCTCCTGCGCCGCGTCGCCGTGAGGTTCGCCGAAGGTGGCGGGGAGCAGCTTGCGCGCGGTGCCGAGTTGGGAGTTGTAGAAGGCGGCGTTGACCTTCGCGCCGGGGAAGATGAGCAGGCCGCCGCCGCGCTTCACGAAGTTCTCCATCGCGCTGGCCGTGTCGGGCGAGAAGTCGGGGACGTTCGCAAGGACCACGGCGTCGAAATCGTCGAAGCGCGTTCCGGTCATGTCGCCGGGGGCGATGGTGGAGGTCTTGACGTAGTATTGCTCGGTTTCCTCGGCGGACACGGGCACGAGGGCGTGGCCGAGGAAGAAGGTCTCGGACTCGCGCGGCTCGGTGCCAGGCTCGCCGTCCACGATGAGCACGCGAATCTCGCGGATGGCGCGGACGGCCAGCGTGCGGGTGTCATCGCCAGGGAAGCGGTCGGCGGCGATGCGCACGGTGACGTTGTGCCAGCCCTCGGTCTTGAAGCGGGTGTTGAGCGGGACGCTGCGGGTGCCACCGGGCGGGATGCTGGGGATGGTGACTTCGTCGGCGGACGCGCCGTCCACGAGGAGCGAGACCTTGATGTCCTTGCTCTCCTGCTTGCCGTAGTTCGCGACCTGCGCCTCGAAGCGGAGCGGGCGGTTGAGCGGAGCCAAGCCGCTGCTCAACACGAGGCCGCTGACGCCGAGGTTCCGCTCCTGAGCGTCGCCGACGAGGACGAGATGGGCGGAGACCTGCTGTTCGCCGGTCTGCTCCTTGGCTGTCTTGAGCGTCTTCTGGATGTCGCCGAGCTGCCGCCAACCGGCGAGCTGGCCGTCGGTCACGACGTAGATTTCCTTGCGGATGGCGGAGCGGCCTTTGAGCGTTTCGAGCGCCTTCTCAATCGAAGGGAAAAGGTCGGTGGCGCGGTCGGAGAGCGGGGCTTCGCGGACGGTCTTGCGCGCGAGGTTGAGGTCGTGCGTCGGCTCCTTGATGACTTCCTTCGCAACGTCGGAGGCGAGAATCACGGCGGCGGCGGAGCCGGAGGGCAGTGCGTCCACGGCCTGCTCGGCGATTTTGCGGGCCTTGTCGAAGCGCATCTGGACGCCGTCGGAGACGCCCATGCTCGCGGAGTTGTCGAGGACGATGACGGCGGTGACCTTGGACTGGCCGAAGACATTGTGCGTGGTGGAACGCATCGCGGGGCGCGCGACGGCGAGCGCGAGCAGGGCCAGCATCAGGCAGCGGATGGCGAGGAGGATCATGTCCTCGACGAGCATCCGGCGCTGGTTCTTCTCGGTGGAGACCTTGACGAAGCGCATCGCCGCCCACACGACGCGCTGGAAGCGGCGGCGGTTGAGCAGGTGAATGATGATGGGCACGGCGATGGCGCCGGCACCGAAGAGCATGAAGGGATTGAGGAAGCTCATGCGGGCCTTCCGAAAATCCCAAGTTCCAAGTTCCAAGTTCCAAAGAAGCTCCAA
>JACRKB010000232.1 GCA_016235545.1 Verrucomicrobiota bacterium
CCACGGCGAACGATCTCGCGCCGCTGGAACGCCTGCTCGCCGCGCTGGCCAGGCCCTACGAGGAAGCCAACCAGCCTGATGCACTGCTAAATCCTCCGCCGCCCGGAACTCCAGTTTGTCGCACGTTCTGCGGCACTTGAAACAGGTCGTCGGTGGTGCCGGAACGAAAATCCAGCCCGGCTTGATTCACGCGACCTGTTCCTTGATCAGGCCGCTGGGGTCTCCATCCGGCCCGGCAGCGGCGATCCGGCCTGCTCGATGGCCGGGCCAGTAAATTTTTCCCAGGCGAGGAAATCCACCATCGCCTCCGGCTCCACCCAGTCGGCGGCCCCGTCCGACTGCTGTCTCAATCGCCTCACCTTCGCTGGCCCGCGCGCGAAGAACTCTTCGACTGTTACCAAATCACCGAGCATCAGGTTCTGCTCGAAGGCAGTCCGCATCTCCACGCCGGCGCAAACCCCCACGAGGCTTTCGACCAGGCGCATCGAGTCGCCCGCGAGATAGTTCTCCACCTCCTGTGCGAGTGCTTCCTCCGGCGCGAAACTCTGCGTTCGCAAGGGAGCTGAGGTCAGCAGCCGGGACGGAAACTGGCCCAGGCTCAGGTTGGCGTGGCTCGCGATGAAGAGCAGCCGACAGAGGGCGGCAAAGGGCCACGCCGCACCGCGGAACGCGCCGAACAGTTTTTCCGACGTGGCCTTGTCCCGTGTCAGCGTCAGCCGCAGCCATCCTTCCTCCCGATCCACCGCGATGAAAAAGCACGCCTTGGGATATACATTCATCCGGTTGAACCGCGGTCGCAGCGTGCGCAGCAGCTCGTTCTCCCGCAGCACTGCGCTCACCGGCGAATCGCACACCTCCCACTCGATGCGCCGCACGAGATGCACCAGCCGCACCGTCTTGCGCGAGTCGCGGTCGGGATGCACATGTCGGTAACTGTTGAGCCGGTCGCGCAGATCGCGGGACTGGCCGACGTAGAGCAGCACGCCGGCCTCGTCGAACATCCGATACACGCCGGGCACTCGCGGGATGCCGCGAAAGAACGCCGCGCCGAACCGCTCGGTCAGCGGCCTCGGTGCTGGCAGCAGGCGGAGTTGCTGGCTCATGTGGTGCGTGGTTTCCCGGCCCGGTGCACGCGCAGCGTGAACCCGCGTCCATTCTCGAACGGCTCAACCGTCGCCGCGATTTCCAGCACCGGGTAGCGCACCGTCGCCAGTCCGTAGCTCCGATAGGTGTCGGCGAACAGCTCGGTCTCCACCATGCCCGTCCGGTCCGCCAGGGTCAGGAACTTCATCGGCTCGCCGGTGACCTGATGGTGCGTGCGCTGCTCGATGATGAGGCCGCACATCACCACCTCCTGCCCGACGAATTCGCCCAGCCGCCGCACCGGGCAGTAGGTGCCCCACGCGATGTCGGGGAACAGTTCGAGCGGGTGGCCGCTCACCGCGAAGCCGAACAGCTCCGTCTCCCAGCGCAGGCGTTCGAGGCGCGTCGGCTCATTCAGCCGCACCTCGGGAAATTGCTCCAGGCCCGGCGGCGGAAGCAGCCAGCCCTGGCCTGGCTCGGTCGTCGCGCCGAAGGTCTTGGCCAAGTGCTGCGCCTGCCAGTATTGGCGCGTGCGGGTCTCGCCGAACTCATCGAAGGCCCCGGCGCGAATCATCGCCTCGAACTCCTCGCCGCCCGGCCCCACGCGCCGGAAGAAGTCCGCTGCCGAGTTGAACGGCCCTTGCTCCCGCGCGGCGAGCAACCGCTCCGTGGTCTTCTCCGTCAGCCCCTTCACCCACGTCACCGGCGCGCGGATGGACTGCCCGTGCGGCACGAACGCCGGCCCCGGCTCGTTCACCGACGGCGGCAGAAAGTTGAGGCCGAGCCGGTGGCATTCCAGCACATAGACCAGCGGCTGGTAGAACCCCTTGCCGTTGGTCAGCACCGCCGCCATGAACTCCGCCGGGTGATACCGCTTCAGCCACGCCGCCTGATACGCCTCCACTCCGTAGGCCGTGCTGTGTGCCTTGTTGAACGCGTAGCCGTTGAACCCGGTCACCAGCTCCCACACCTCGGTGATCTTCGCGTCGTCGTGGCCCTGCGCTTTCGCCGCCGCCGCGAACTCCCCGGCAATCTCCGCCACCACGGCACGCTTCTGCTTCACCAGCGCGCGTCGCAGCACGTCCGCGCGGCCCGGTGGCAGGCCCGCGAACGCCTCGCAGATTTGCAGAATGTGCTCCTCATAGACGACCAGCCCGAACGTGCTCCGCAGGCACGGCTCCAGCGACGGGTGCGGATACACGACCTGCTCCAAGCCCTGATAGCGTCGCGTGAACGACAGCTTCTTCGACTCGTTGGCCGCACCGGGGCGGATGACGCTCACGATCGCCACCAGTCCGTCGATCTCCCGCACGTTGGTCATGCGGCACAAGTTGATCATCGCCGGCGACTCGATGTGATGCACCGCCCGCGCGCCGCCGTCCGCGATCATCGCCCACACCGCCGGGTCCTCCCACGGCTCCAGCGTGGCGAGGTCCACGGTGATGCCGCTTCGTTGCAACGACTCCCGCGCATCGCGCATCACGGCGAGGCCGCCCTGCGCGAGGATGTCCATCTTCACCAGGCCAATCGCCTCCACGCTGTCCATGTCGAAGTGCGTGGTGGAATAGCCCTTGGCCGAGGTGAACGTCGGCGTCAGCGCGTGCATCGGCTGGCGCGACAACACCACGCCGCACGGGTGCATCTTCGGATAGCGCGGCGCGCCGTCGAGGCACGCGGCCATTTCCAGCGCCGACCGGTAAGGCTCTTCGTCCATCGGCAACTCCCGCGTCTCGAGATTCGCGCGCAGCAACTCGATGAGCCCGGTTCCGCTCTTGGGCGCGGGTTCATCCGGCACCCAGCCACCACCGAAGCCCCACGGGAAATGCTCGGTGAACTTCCGCACCTCCCGTTCCGCCACACCGAGAACTTTCGCCACCTCGGCAAACGCGCTCCGTGTCTGGAACGTCGAGAACCCGCCGACCACGGCGCAGTGCTCCGCGCCATACTTGGCAAAGATGAGGTCCACCACGTCGTCCTTCCGGTCATGCGGAAAATCCACGTCGATGTCGGGCAGCTTGTTGAGCGCCATCCGGTCCTGGTTCAGGAAGCGGCGGAAGTAGAGGTCGAAGCGGATCGGGCACACATCCGAGATGCCCAAGCAGTAGCAGACCAGCGAATCGGCCGCGCTGCCCCGCGTGATCCACTCGATGCCGCGCCGCCGGCACTCCTGCAAAATATCCCAGACGACAAGAAAGTATTCCTCGTAGCCCACGTCGGCGATGATGCGCAGTTCCTCCTCGACCTGCGCCTGGTGCTGCCCGTGGCGTTCCCCGTAGCGGCGACGCAGACCCTCGTGGACCAAGTGCCCGAGGAACTCGTGCGGCGGGGAGCCATCCGGTGTTTTGAACGCGGGGAACTGCGGCTTGGCTGGCTCCACCGTGAACGCGCAACGCTCCGCAAGTTCCAGCGAATGGCGGAACAGCTCCGGGTTGAACCACTGCGCCAGTTCGCGGCCTGTGTGGAAATGAAACTGCCCACCCGCGCGCTTCTCCGGATGGGCCTGCTTGAGCAGCGTGAGCGTGCGAATGCTCTGCACCACATCAAACTTCCACCGGTCGTCCGGCGTGGCGTGGTGGACGGCCAGGTGCGGCACGCAGGGGAACGCGGAGCGCACCGGCTGCGTCGGGTCCGTGACGGCACGATAGAATCGCTCGGGAAACTGCGCCGCGAAGGACTCATGCGCGCTCACGGCGAGCAGCCCTTCGGTCAAGCCCTCCAGCCGTTTCACTGGCTGCGACAGCAGGCGGCAGAGGTTCGCATAGCCGGTGCGGTTCTGCACGTAAAGCCAGAGCGGCTGTCCGGCCACCGTCACCTCCGCGCCGACGATGGGCTGGATGCCGGCCTGCTTCGCCAGCGCGCAGAACTCCACCGCGCCGTGCAGGTTCGGGTCGGTGAGCGCCACTGCCGGGAGGCCGCGTTCCTTCGCCAGCGTCACCACGGCCGCCGGCGAGATCGTGGAGTCGAGGAACGAGAAGTGGCTGTGGACGTGGAGCGGGACGCAGGTGGTGGCAACTTGCTTGCGGACGACGACGTTGAGCGTGGGGCGCGGCGGGGAGCGCAGGCCGCTGGCCTGCTGGCTGGGGCGGCCCGCCCCAGCCGCTCGTTCCTCCATTTGTTTGCGCCCCGCATCGTGCGCTGGCAGATGGAGTGACGAAGTCGTCGCCGGGCCAGCGACGACGGCACGCGGGCCGCGTGCGCTCCCCGTGCTGCGCAGCACGAAATCATGGCCGCGCAG
>JACRKB010000234.1 GCA_016235545.1 Verrucomicrobiota bacterium
CCAGACGAAGGACAAGTTTGCCGACTTCCAGTTGCACATCGAGTTCGCCACGCCCGCGAAGGTCGAAGGCGACAGCCAGCACCGCGGCAACAGCGGCGTGCTCTTCAACGGCATTTACGAAGTGCAGGTGCTCGACTCCTACCAGAACCCGACCTACCCCGACGGCCAGTGCGCCGGGCTTTACGGCCAGTCCCCGCCGCTGGTCAACGCCAGCAAGAAACCCGGCGAGTGGCAGAGTTACGACATCGTGTTTGAATCCCCGCGCTGGGATGCCGCCGGCAAGATCGCCAAGAAGGCCGCAGTGACAGTCATCCACAACGGCGTCGTGGTGCACCACCGCAAGGAATACCAGGGCAACACCCCGCACCAGAAGAACGGCAACTACGACAAGCCCCACGCGCCCGAGGTCTTCATCCAGCTTCAGGACCACAACAACCCGATGCGCTTCCGCAATGTCTGGCTGCGCAAGCTGCGCGACTACGACCAGCCCTGAGCGTCGGCCCTGCGGTTGAATCCGGGATCACTCGGTCAACTGCTTCAACCAGTCGCCCGCATGGCGCTGATATGCGCCCCAGCCGCGCGCGCCGACAGCAGCCTGCAAGGTGCGCTCCGTCTCGGCGCGGATGGCAAGGAGCGCGACCGCGCGGGCATCGCCCGCCAAGTCCACGTTCTGACGCGTCAAGCGGACTTGCTCCTGCGCGGCGGACTGGATTTCAAGCCACTGCGCGGCGGAGGCAGGCTGAACATCGAGGCGGCGGGCGAGCTTCAACAGCGTGTGGAAACGCGGGTCGCTCCCGCGCTCGAAGGCGGCGAAGCCTGCTGCTCCGAGGTTTTCTGCGAGCATGGCTTTGCGCTGTGCCTCGCGTTCCTCCAGCTTGGCCTTGTAGGCTGGGTCGTCGTCGGGGCGGCTCGGATCGCGCGGCACGGGGCGGAGGTTTGCGCTGTCAAAATCCCGCAAGCTGCGCACCAGCGAACGCAGTTCGTCGGGTGTAGCGGTGAGGCCGCGTAGCTCACGCACGCTGCTGGTCTGTGGGCTGCGGCGCAGTTCGGCCTCGGCCCACTCTGAATCAGTGAGGAGCGCTCGGAGTTCAGCATCCTGACGTTTGAGCAGCTCATTTGCGGGAGCTTGGCGATTTTTGGGTGAAAGTTTTTTGATCTCGCTGAACGCAACCTCGAGCTCCTTCGTGTGCCGGCCTTTTAGTGCGGCGATTTCAGTCTGTTTGTCCTCTGGCAGGTGGCCGAACTGCTCGTTGCGGCCCGTTTTTTCGGCCTTGGCTGCCTCGACAAGGTTCGTTCGCAGCTCGGCCTCGACGCGCTTCCGCTCCGCCTTCAGCTCCTCCACCGCCTTCTCCGTCGGCGTGCCTTCGAGCAGCTTCTCAATTTTTTCGTCAGCCACGGCCTCCCAGAATTGCGCGTTGAAGGGCCGCACCAGCTCTCGCAGCCGCGCGCGGTAATCGTCCGCCACCCGCGCCTCAAGTATGTCGCGCACCGTCTCCTTCGGGCAGCCGATGGCGAGCAGGTTCGTCAGGCAGACCAGATGGTTCGTGGATTCGATCTGGCTCCAGTGAAACGGCGGGCTGCCGGAAACCTTCGCCTGCGGAGGGCGCGCGGCCGGTTCGTCCACAAACTCCGTGACGACATTTGTCCTGACACTGAGGCCGGCGTGCGGCGGAGAATCCAGCGCGCGGGCGGTCTGCCACAACAGCGCGCTGACCAGCGCGAGGTTCGCCGCCACGGTGCCGAGGATGAACGCGCGCAAGTTCATCGGGCTGGAACGGCTCCCGTGCGCTGCCGCGCCGCCGGCATCGACAGCGAGTTGGTGAGCTGCTGCCCGTGCTCTTTCAAGTAGGCGCCAAACCCCACCGGGCCGAGGCTGCGTAAAAGCGCCTGTGCCGTCCGAGCGCGGAGGGCCGCGAGGAGCAGCAGGCGCTCCTCGTTGGAGAGCTGCTGGTCCGCGCGGATTTCCTGCGCCTGCGTCGCAGCGGCGCGGCGCGCCTCGTAGGCCTGCACCAGAGCTGCCTTGGCGACGCCCAGCTTCTCTGTGCTTTGGAACAGCTCGCGGAACAAGCCGTCCTTGCCACGCTCCGTGTCAGCGAACCGCTCCAGGCCGACGTAGCGGCGGAGCAAATCCTGAAATGCCGCGTCGCCCTTCGCGCGCAGCTCCTCAGAGTAAATCTCCTCGTCAAGGTTCAGCATCTTGGCAAACACATCGCGCGTGTCGGCCCGGATGCGGGCTATCTCGCGCAGCTCGGCGCCTGAGACGTTCACACCGCTGCGGCGGGTGAGATGCTCCATCCCCTCCAGCGCTGCGACGCGCAGGCGCAGCTCCTCCAACTCATGAGGTGCCAGCACCCTCGCCAGGCCGTTCTCCAGGCGATCGCGCAAGGCGTGGAGCTGCGTGATGTCCTCGTCGAGCAGAATGCCCTCGGTGACGGCGAGATGCGCCTTGGCATCCTCCTCTCGCAGGTGGAAGACCGTGAAGAGCTGGTCTGACTGCGCAGTGTCGGTGAAGCCGAGGAGAAGCTCCAAAATTGCAGAAGCCATGCCTGCCGAACGCAATTCCTTCAGCGCCTCGTAACTCATCTCCGCACCAAGCAGTCGCTGCACGAGAGCGCGCTTCTCCAGCTCCAGCGCGCGGAGCTTCGCCTCGCGCTGGCGCTGCCGGGCCTCGCGCTGGTCGGCGGTCTCCCAGAACGTGTCCTCTGGGCCGTCCGACAGTTCCTTCGCGCGCTCGTCGTAAAGCTTCTCGATGTCCGGCAGCAGGATGTCGCGCAGCGTGCGTTCCGGGCAGCCGACGGCGCGGAGGTTCGCGGCGTAAACCGAGTAGTCCGCCGACTCCAGCGCGCTCCAGTGAAACGGCGGGGCGTTGCTGGCCGGGGCTGGCTGCGAGACAGGAGGCGTGTTGCGCACGACGCGCTTGGTGGTGACCATCACCTTGCGCTCTGCGCCGGCCGAGGGCGGGTCCTCGCGCGCTTGGAGCAGCGCGTAATTCATCGCCAGCAGCGCCCCGGTGAGGGCGAGCGACAAACCCAATGGGAGGACAGCTCGCATAACGCGTGTGCTTGGACGACGGCAGAAGATGTAACAAGCAGCCGTTCCGGCGCGCAACCCCGCAGCGGAGGCCGTCTTCTCCTGCTCGTAACCTTGAACCCAATCCTGCTCTCTTGGAGGCATCTTTGAAGGAGCAGGATTCGAATCAGGATTGCGACGCGGAGGAAAAGCCTTGGTGCCGCGTCATGGACTTCCACTGCTCGGCTCCGTAGCCTCCGCCGCGTGGCTGACGCTCCATCCAACCCGCCGCGCCTGCGCCTGCGCGTGACCGCTGCTGCCGAGTCGGCGGTGCGCGGTGGCCATCCGTGGGTCTTCGACGCCAGCATCCGCGAGCAGAACCGGACCGGCCAACCGGGCGAGCTCGCCATCATCTTCGACCGCAGCGACAAGTTCCTCGCGCTCGGCCTCTACGACCCTCTCTCGCCCATCCGCGTCCGAGTGCTGCATTGCGGCAAACCAGCCACCGCCGACGACAACTGGTGGTGTGCCCGCCTCCAAGCCACACTTGCCCGCCGTAGCGGACTTTTCGACGGGCAAACCACCGGCTACCGCTGCATCAGCGGTGAAAGCGACGGCTGGCCTGGCCTCGTGCTGGACCGTTACGACACGACCTTCGTGCTCAAGCTCTACTCCGCCGCGTGGCTCCCGCGCGTGGGCGAAGTCATCAGATGGCTGAGTGACGCGTTGCCAAGCCTGGTAGGGCGAGACTCGGTCGAGCCGTCGAACGAGCGCAACGAGGCGAGCGCTGCGAGCAGTTCTGGCAGCGGCACACCCGCCCAAGATGCCCGCTTTACTCGCGCCTCCTTCGTCGGCAATTGGGGTCCGACGGAATCTCACCCTGTCCGCCTCGTCCTCCGCCTGAGCCGCAACATCCAGTCGCTCGCTGAAAAGGAATTCAAGCTGCGCGACGGACAGGTGCTCCTTGGCACCACTCCCGCCGGCCCCGTCGTCTTTTTGGAAACCGGCATCCGCTTCGAGGCCGAGGTCGTTCGAGGACAGAAGACCGGGTTCTTCCTCGATCAGCGCGAGAACCGCCGCCGCGTCGAGACGCTCGCTGCGGGACGCGATGTGTTAAACGCGTTCAGCTTCTCGGGCGGATTCTCGCTCTACGCCGCTCGCGGGGATGCGCGCAGCACGACGGACCTCGACATCAGCCCGCACGCGCTGGACTCAGCGCGGCGGAACTTCGCGCTGAACACCGCTGACCCGCACATCGCCGCGTGCCGGCACGAATGTGCGCAGGCGGACACGTTCGACTGGCTGGCGGCAAGCTCACGCGCGGACTTCGACCTCGTCATCCTCGACCCGCCCTCACTCGCGAAGCGTGAGGCCGAGCGGACCGGGGCGATTCAGGCATACCGGAGACTCGCGCTGCTGGGACTCCCGCGTCTGCGGCCGGGAGGGATTTTGGTGGCCGCCTCCTGCTCCGCGCACGTCTCCGCGCCAGAGTTTTACGATGCAGTTCTGGACGCGCTCCGCACTTCTCGCCGGAAGTTTGTGGAACTGACGCGCACCGCTCATGCTCCGGACCACCCGGCGGCCTTCCCCGAAGCGCAGTATCTCAAGTGCTTGTTCGCACGGTTGCAGCCGTAGCCCGATATGTGAGGACGCGAACTGGCCGCTGCGATTGGTGGAGGAATTTCGGCACCCTGTCTCGGCGGACGTCACGTAGCGACGGTCTTTATCAGTGCTCTCAGGCGCAGTGATCCCGGCAGAAGGCTCCACATATCTCGATCGAGTGCTTTACAGTAGAATGTAACGATGGGCGATTTTGTTGCCTGCAAAGAATGGATTTCGGGTTGACGCAGTTGCTTCTTGGTTCACTTTGCCCGTATCGCAAATGCAATATTTGGCCACAAACTCAACCCTCAAGTGGAATCTTAAAAGACCATCCCTATGAAAACCAAGTTCTCCCCACAAACGAACTCATCGGCGTCACCCGGGCTGCTTTCCGACTGGTCGGGCATGAGCGCGGGTGCCCGTCGGTTGGCGGAGCGAGGGGCCACCCTTGTTGAGCTTCTCGTGGTCACTGGGTTGGTCGGCACTTTGGGAGGGATTGGCCTCTCCGCAGTGTCGAAGGCGAAGGGCAGCAGCAAGCAAACCGTCGCGAAGAATGACATCAAGGGACTCTCAGACGCGATTGAATCCTACCGTGAAACCTATGGCCGGCTGCCAGCTTCCAGGGAAGCGAACACGCCAACATTTTGCGGAGGCTCCCCGCTGCCCCTGCGAGATTTCACCTTCGGCACAGTCGTCACCGGTGGCAGGGGCACGCTGAAGGATTCCCAAGGCAACTCGTTGCCGGCTGTTATCAGCCAAACCACTGGCCTCCTCGCGTTGGACTATCAGGCGAACAATTCGGAGATTGTCTCCATACTGATGGATCTCGAATACGACCGCACGTCCGGCACCGCCCCGACCGTCAACTTTGGCCATCGCTATAATCCCAAGAACATCCAGTTCTTGAAGGCCAAGCAGTCGTCCGGCGTGAGTTCGCCCGGCGTAGGTGATGACCTTGTATATCGCGATCCTTGGAGCAACCCCTACGTCGTGACCTTGGACTTGGACCACGACCAGCATGCATGGGACAGTTTTTATTCGTTCGCCCACGTTTCGGAGAAGAATGCCCCGGACGAAGATTCCCAAAACGGCTTGGTCCGACTCAAGCGCCCCAACGATGCGCCCTACTCCGCCCCTGCCACGGCCCATCCCAGCGACCGGCATAATTTCGTGACTCGCGACGAGGTGATGGTGTGGTCATTTGGGCCGGATGGGACGGTGGACTTCAACACCAAGAACCTGCCCGAGGGGAAGGCCAACGCCGGCAAGAACAAGGACAACATCCTCAGTTGGTAGTCCTGCTCGTTGCGTGCTTCACTAAACCCGAGCTCCGAAATGGAATAGCCGCGAAGGGGCGCAAAGAGCGCAAAGCCAAGTTCCTGGCAGGGGAACGAGGTCGTTGGAAGTAGCCCCAACTCAACTCATCCCCGACACGATCCTTTGTGTTCCTTGCGCCCTTTCGTGGCTGAAGACGCGGAGGCGCACTGAGGGTGTGGTGGCGACTCCGCGTTGGGTGGCGAATTCACATGACTGTAATTCCCCGGCAAACGGCTTGATTCGAGTCGATGCGCCCCTACACTTCCCGTGTCCCAGACAGGTCGCTGATGGTGCGTTGTCCGGGTGAAACACATCTTTATGGACGAGCAGCCGAAAATTCCAACGCCTTCGCCCGTGCTTCTGCGCGAGCTGAACTACACCTACACGCCCGTTGTCGCGTTCGTCATCGTCGCCATCATCGCGCTGGTGCTCTGGACCAAGCGACTCGGCCCCACCACGCTCCTTGCCGAGGCGGAGACCATTGACGCCATCGTCTCCAGCCCGCAGCCCGGCGTGCTCGCCGAGGCCAGCAAGGACATCCGCATCTTCTCCAAGGTCGCCAGCGGCCAGATAGTCACGCGCGTCGTTGGCGCGGACCCGAAGAACCCCATCCCGCTCACCGCGCCCATCGAGGGAATCATCACCAAGATTCACCGCTACCCCGGCGACACCAACGCCGTCGTCGCCGCCGGCGAGCCAATCATGACCATCACCGCACCACGGCCCGACCGTCTCATCGCGTTCCTGCGCCAGCCGCTGACCTTCGACCCCAAGCCCGGCATGAAGGTGGTCATTCGCCCGCGTGCGCGCAGCCGCAAGACTTTCGAGGCGACGATTGACAAGGTCAGCCCGCAGCTCGCGCCCATCCGTGGCGCGCTCCTGCCGCCGGGCCAGACACGAGTCGAGCTTGGCCTGCCCATCATCATCGAGAAACTCCCCGCCGACCTTGCGCTTTACGCCGGTGAAATCGTGGACCTGACGATTTACCCGAACGACGTCTCGGCTCCAAGCTCGGCTCCGACACCGGCGGCGAAGTAGTCTTTCCCCTTCGCCTCAACCGTCATTCAGCGACGGAGGACGTCCCACCCGTGGCTGGTTCGCCATGAAGTATAGCACCGGCACGGCCATGCGGCTGATGAGGAGCGAGGCGATTTCCCCGGCCATCAGCGAGATGGCGAGGCCTTGGAAAATCGGGTCGGCTAGAATCACCGCCGCGCCCACCACCACCGCCATCGCGGTCAGCAGCATCGGGCGGAAGCGCACCGCGCCGGCGTCCACGACGGCTTCGGCCAATGGCATTCCCTCGCGCAGCCGCTGCTCGATGAAGTCCACAAGGATGATGGAGTTGCGCACCACGATGCCCGCGCCCGCCATGAAGCCGATCATCGAGGTGGCCGTGAAGAAAGCGCTCATCCCGCCGTGCGCCGGCAGGATTCCCACCAGCGAGAAGGGAATCGCCGCCATCACGATCAGCGGTGTGAGGAACGACCGGAACCAGCCGACCATTAGCACGTAGATCAGGATGCACACCGCGCCGAACGCGAGGCCGAGGTCGCGGAAGACTTCGAGCGTGATGTGCCACTCGCCGTCCCACTTCATCGCAGGCCGCGCGTCGGAGGAGGGCATTGTGGCGTTGTAGAGCTCCAGTCCAAGCGCCTTCAGCTTCTTGTTCATCTCGAAGATTGCATAGACGGGACTCTCGATCGCCCCCGCCACATCGCCGATGACGTAGGTCACCGGCATCAGGTTCTTGTGGTAAATGCTCTTGTCCTCAAGGGTCTGCTCCACCCTCACCAGCTCGCGCAACGGAACGAGCGGAGCCGCGCCTCCGGTGCCCGGTTCGGGCAGCGCGTTCGCGTCGCCGGAGCGCACGCGCAAGGCGAGCAGTTCCTCGGGCGAAGTCCGGGCGGAACGCGGCAGTTGCAGCACGAGGTTCACGTCTTCCTTCTCGCGCGGCAGGTGCATGAGGTCCACCGACTCGCCGCCGACCGCGATGCGCAAGGTCTGCGAAATCGTCTCGGCGCTGATGCCGTGCAGCGCGGCCTTTTCCTTATCAATCACGAAGCGCGTCTTCGGCTGGTCGGCTTCCAGATACCAATCCACGTCCACGACACCGGGCGTGCTCGCGAAGACCTCGCGCACCTGGCGCGCGGTGGCGTGGCGCGTCGCCTCGTCGGGGCCGTAGATTTCCGCCACGAGCGTCTGGAGCACCGGCGGGCCGGGCGGCACCTCGGCAATCGCCACGCGTGCGCCGAACTTCGCCGCGATTGCCACGACCTGCGGTCGGACGCGTTTGGCGATGTCATGGCTCTGAGCCTTGCGTGCGTGCTTGCCGACGAGGTTGACCTGGATGTCCGCCACGTTCGCGCCGCGCCGCATGAAGTAATGGCGCACGAGACCGTTGAAGTTGAACGGCGACGCGGTCCCCACGTAAATCTGGTAGTCCGTGACCTCGGGTTCCGAGCGCACGGCGGCGGCGATTTCGCGTGCGGCCTGCGCGGTGCGTTCCAGTGCGCTGCCCTCGGGCATGTTCAGGATGATTTGGAACTCCGACTTGTTATCGAACGGCAGCATTTTCACCTTCACCCAGCCGAAGCCGACCGTCGCCATCGCCGCAAGCAGCAGGCCGCTGATGACGGCGAGAAAACCCCAACGCCACGCGCGATGCGCAAGCAGCGGACCCATGACGCGGCGGTAGATGCGGGTGAAGGCGTCTTCTTCATGCGGGTAGGAGCCGACGTGAGGAGGCTCTGACTTCCCTTCCGTGGCAGGTGTGAAAGTGGACGGGTGAGAAAGTGAGAGAGCAACCTCAGACGTTGGTTGCTCACTTTCCCGCTTTCTCACCTGCCCACTTTCTTGGTGCTCACACAAACGCCTCTCCCCTCCCCGCCACCGCAGCATCCGCACTGCTGCCCACGGCGTGACGATGAACGCAATCGCCAGCGACCAGCCCATCGCCGCGCTCGCGCCAATCGGAATGGGCCTCATGTAAGGCCCCATCAGCCCGCCCACAAACGCCATCGGCAGCACCGCGCCGATGACCGCGAAGGTCGCGAGGATGGTCGGGTTGCCCACTTCGTTGACGGCCTCGACGGCGATGTCGCTCCAGTTGCGGCCCTGGTTCTGCGGCAGGTGGAAGTGGCGGACGATGTTCTCAACCACGACGATGGCATCGTCCACGAGGATGCCGATGCTGAAGATGAGCGCGAAGAGCGTGATGCGGTTCAGCGTGAAACCGTAGAGGTAGAAGACCAGCAGCGTGAGCGCGAGTGTCGCCGGAATCGCCACTGCCACAATGCCGGATTCGCGCCAGCCGAGCGTGAGCCAGATGAGCACGGACACGCTGAGGACCGCGAGGAGCATGTGCCAGAGCAGCTCGTTGGATTTTTCGGCGGCGGTCTGGCCGTAATGGCGGGTGATGGAGACGTCCACGTCGCGCGGGATGACAGAGCCTTTGAGCAACTCGACCTTCCGCAGCACGTCCTCGGCGACGGAGACGGCATTCGCACCGGGACGCTTGGCGATGGAAAGCGTGACGGCGGGTTCGTCGGCAAGCCCGTGCCGGCGGTTTCCAACCGCCGCTCCGGAAGCATCGTTTGCCACGGACGGCGATTGCAAATCGCCCGCACGGGCTGCGGTGCCGCTGCCGAAGAACACATAGTTCGCCGGCTCCTCCGCGCCATCCAGCACGTCGGCGACCTCGCGCAGGTAAACCGGTTTTCCACTGAACACGCCCACCACCACGTTGCCCAGGTCCTCCGCGCTTTGCAGGAACGCGCCCGTCTCGATGACCACGGCCTGGTTGCCTGCGGTCAGTTCGCCGGAGCGATACTGGCGGTTCGCCTGCCGCAGCATCGGCACGAGGCCGGCAGGCGAAAGGTTGCGCGCGGCGAGTTTCGCGGGGTCGAGCAGCACGCGGACTTCGCGGCGCGCTCCGCCGATGAGCGTGGTTTCCGCGACGAGCGGCACCTGCTTCACCGCGTCGTCCACCTGTGCCACGAGCCGGCGCAAGGTCAGGTGGTCGTAGCGCGCGCTGTGGAACGTGAGCGCGAGGATGGGCACGTCGTCAATGGACTTGGGCTTGATGAGCGGCCACGCGACGCCGTGCGGGATGCGGTCGAAGTTCGAGCGCAGCTTCTCGGTGAGCCGCGCGAGGCTCGCGTCCGGGTCGGAGCCGACCTTGAAGCGCGCGATGACGAGCGACTCGCCGGGGCGCGAGGTCGAGTAGAGATATTCCACGCCGGAGATTTCCCAGAGCAGCTTCTCCGTCGGCCGCGTGGCGCGCTCCTCGACCTCCTTCGCGCTGAAGCCCGGCATCGCCACGAGCACGTCAATCATCGGCACCTTGATTTGCGGCTCCTCTTCGCGCGGCAGCAGCACGACGGACGCGATGCCCAGCAGCACTGAGGTGATGATGATGAGCGGCGTGAGCTTGGAATCAATGAACGCGTGGGCGATGCGACCGGCGATGCCGAGCGGATGGGGAGCTGGTGCGTCGGCGCTCATGGCTTCACCTGCGACGGTTGGCCATCGGTCAATGCAGCCGCGCCCTCCACCACGAGCACTTCGCCTGAGATCAAGCCGGAGACAATTTCAATCTCGGAGCCAAGCCGCTTGCCCGTCTTCACCAGGCGCATGTGGGCCTGCTGACCGACGACGACGAAGACAAGTTCCATCTGCCCGCGCATGACGACTGCGCTGGCCGGCACGCGGAGCGCGTTCACTTCGGCGACGGGAATGGCGACACGGCCAAACTGTCCGCTGCGCAGACCGGAGGTCGCGGGCAGGTCGAGCTTCACAAGAAACGTGCGACTGCCCGCGTCGGCAGCGGGGGCGATTTCACTGATGCTGCCGGACAGCTCCGCTTTCAACGCGGCGATATGGACAGGCAGGTGGTCACCGAGCTTGAGGTTGCCCACCAGC
>JACRKB010000235.1 GCA_016235545.1 Verrucomicrobiota bacterium
GCCCTTGGGCGAGAGCGGCGGGTTGGCCTTCACATCCGCAGCGGCGAGCTGGACGGGCGCGGCGGCCTTGGCCTTCTTCGCGGGTGCGGCTTTCTTGTCGCCGTCCTTCGCAGGCGCGACGACGGCGGGCGTGCCGTTGGGGCGCGCGGTGTGCGTGATGACGCTCATCTTGTCGAGCGGTTGGTCGGTGAACGCGGGGAACTTCACCAGCGGCTGCGCGTTGGCCCACTCGCCCGGAGAAGCCTTCTTCGCCTCGTGCGTGAAAACGAAGGTGCCCATCTTGTTGCCGATGATGAGGTCGCGTCTGCCGTCGCCGTTCACATCACCGACGCCAATCTGCCGGCCCACGCCGGACGCGGTGTCAATGAGGTGCGGGACCCAGTCCACGGATTTGTCCGCATGGCGCACGAGCTTGAACCAGTAGAGGACGCCCTCCTCGCCCGGTCCCGGAGCTATGGCGGGGCCGTGCGCCCAGTAGCAGTTGCCGGTGACGATGTCCTTGAGGCCGTCGCCGTCCACGTCGAATAGCTCGACCGCGTGCAGCTCGGGGAAGTGGACGCCGTAGCGATTTTCCTCCGGGGCCTTGTGCATGAAAACGTGCGAGCGCCACTTGGGGGACCCGTTGTCGTCCTTTTCCGCAAGCTGCTCGTGCCACGCGAGGCCGTAGCCGTGCGCGGCGAGCGCGGTGATGACGTCCGCGCGGCCATCGCCGTTCACGTCGTAGGCATAAAGCTGCGCGGCGGCCGGGGCGAAGTTGTTCTTGTGATGCTTCCAGACCGGGTCACCCGCAAGGGAGGCGGGCTGCTCGAACCATCCGCCATTGTGGAGAAGGTCCGGGCGGCCATCGCCATTGATGTCGCCAACGCCCAGGCCGTGGGTGTAGCGCTGCCAGTTGCCTTTGGCCGTGATGGGCGTGAATTTCCACTTCGCCGTGGGGTTGGCCCAGTCGGGCGAGGCGTAGCCATAGTTGCCGTCATTGGCGCAGATGATCTCCGGCTTCCCGTCGCCCGTGAGGTCGAGGAAGGTCGGAGACTCATTGTCCACATGGTCGAGCACCGTGTGCCGTTCCCAATGCACCTCCCTGCCCTTGGGGTTGAGGTAGAGGAACGCCGGAGTGTTCGGCAGGCCGTAGGTGAGCACGTCATTCCAGCCGTCGCCGTTGAAGTCGTGGACGAACGCGAAGAAGTTGTCCGTCGAGTAGGCGTTGCGGCTGCCGAAGTTTCCCTCGAAGCCAGGGAACTCGATCTCCGCGCCCTTGAGGTTCTTGGTTTTCGTCGTGCGCGTGGCCGGGTAAATCTCATGGCGCTTCGTGAAGCCCGGCCCCTCCCACCAATACGGCCCCGAGATGGCATCGGGCTTCCCGTCCTTGTTCAAGTCGCCGAGCATCGCGCCCTCGGACCAGTAGTGCTTGTCGAGCTGCTGCTTCTTGAACGAGTGCAGCGTGGAATCAGCGGCGGAAGTGTGGAGGACTGCGGCGGCAAGCGCGGCGGAGAGCAGGACGAAGGGCTTCATGCGCGGAGTTTGTCGCAAGCCGCCCGGGGAGGGTCAAGGGGATTGGCTGCCGAGGAACAGGACGAGGCGCAACGCAGATTGTCTAAGCCGGACCATGCAGTTGGCTTGAACCACAAAGGCACGAAGAGCACGAAGAAGAGCCGCTGAAGCGGGGCCGTTCGACAAATATGGCCGCACCGTTTGGTGCGCCTTCACCGCCTTTGCCAAACACCAGATTTCCCTGCCTGGCCTTCGTGTTCTTTGTGCCTTTGTGGTTTCAAAGGAATCGTTTCGGTTAAGCCGGGTGGCAGGCAGGAGCAGCAACGGAGTTGCGAAAGATAGCAGCCCACGGCGTGAGGCGTGGGCCAGATGGTGATGTGGGCGAGCCGAAGCGCGGCGGCAGAGAAGCCACCACTGGGAGAATTGATCTTGTTCAGTGCCGCCGGCAGGAATGTGAGATGCGCCCAACAGGACGTGGAACAGGACGTTGACTGGCGGAAGTCGGAGGCGGATTCTTTCGCAGTGAAGCACAGCCCGACCGAAGCCACGTTCCGCGCCGCCCTGCTCGCGCACCTGTCGCTGGTGTCATCCTTCCATGCCTGAACTTTCCCGCTTCTTCGGCATCGTCATCCGCATGTTCTTCGAGGCAGGCGGACAGCATCACCTGGCGCACTTCCACCCCTACTATCAGGAGCACGCGGCGCTGTCCATCATCTCGCCGGTGAACCTCCTCTCCGGCTCGCTGCCAACCCGCCAGCAGCGGCTGGTCGAGGCTTGGGCGGAACTGCATCAGGAAGAACTCTTGAACGACTGGAATCTGCTCCAGCAAGGACGAAAGCCTTCCCCCATCCGGCCTTTGGAGTAAGCTGCCGCCATGAATCATCCCATCCATCGGGTGAAGTCCTTCGAGCACGTCGCGCCGTTCACCCTGCACGTCCGGTTCACCGACGGCATGGAGCGCACCATCAACTTCCTGCCAATGCTGGCGGGTGAACTGTTCGGCCCGCTGCGCAACCCCGCCGTCTTTTCCCAAGTGCGGCTCGACCCCGAAGCTCACACGCTCGTCTGGCCCAGAGGCGCGGACTTCGACCCCGCCACGCTCCACGACTGGCCGGAACACGAGGCCGCGTTCCACGCCGCTGCCCAGCGTTGGGAGAACGAACTCGCCGCAGCCTGAAGTTCTCTTGGAAACCAAACCCCACTCCTTCCTCAACGCCGCTGTGCTCGCGCAGCTCGCGCACCTGCCGCTCGTGTCGCGCTTCGCGATGGAGGGCAGTGTCTCCGGCCATCACAAAAGCCCGCATCGCGGCTCCAGCGTCGAGTTCGCCGAGTATCGCAGCTACGTGCCGGGCGATGACCTGCGCCGTCTCGACTGGCGCGTGCTGGGCCGCACCGACCGCTACTACATGAAGGAGTTCGAGGCGGACACGAACCTCCGCTGCTGCCTCATCCTCGATGCCAGCGCCTCGATGGCCTTCGCAGGCAAGTCCGGCCCGAGCAAGTTTGCAGTGGCCCGTCAGCTCGCCGGCACGCTTGCCTACCTCGCCGTGCAGCAAGGCGACGCCGCCGGCCTCTACTGCGTGGGCGAGAATGCTCCTCCCGAACTCCCGCCGCGACGCAACCCCGCGCACCTTCAGGAAATCCTCAATGCCCTCGAAACCCTCGAACCACGCGGCCCCACGATCTTGCTTCAGTCGCTCCATGACCTCGCCGAGAAAATCCGCCGCCGCGCGCTGGTCATCGTCATCTCCGACTTCTTCTGCGAGCTGGAGCCGCTGCTCGGCTGCCTGCAACACCTGCGCTTCCAGAAGCACGACCTCGCCGTGTTCCACCTGCTCGACCGGATGGAGATGGAGTTCAAATTCGACCGCCCGCTGCGCTTCCAGGATTTGGAAAGCCCCTTCAGCCTCGTGACCGAGCCGGCGATGGTGCGCGAGGAATACCTCCGCGCCTTCGACGCCCACCGCGCCCGCCTTCGCCAGGCCTGTCTCGAATTCAACGCCGATTACCGCGAAGTCATCACAGACCAGGAACCCGGCAAGGTGCTGGCCGACTTCCTCAACGGGCGCGCGCAGCAAGTCGGCGCGCACTGAGGCAGAGCAAGCCACGACCCGAGGTGGTAGCCTTGGCCCAACGCGCGCCCAACTCAAAACTCTAAACTCAAAACCCGGAACTGATTTCGCCATGCGCATCCTCCTCTTCGGCTCCAGCGGACAGATCGGCACGAACCTCGCGCTGCGCCTGCTGGCGGACGGCCACGAGGTCTTCGGCGTGGACAAGCGCGCGAACACTTGGACCGACCGCTTCCCCACGCTGCTGCAAGACCTCAGTGGCACTTCCCCCTCCTCGCCCGCGGGCATCGGCGAGGCGGAGTATCCCAAGGCCGACGTGGTCGTTCACCTCGCTGCGAACGCGAAAGTCCACCAGCTCGTCAAGGAACCGCACCGCGCGCTGGAAAACATCACCGTCACCTTCAACGTGCTGGAATACTGCCGGCAGACCGGCACGCCGCTGGTCTTCTCCAGCAGCCGCGAGGTGTATGGCGACATCCACCGCTTCGCGACCGCGGAGGCCAGCGCGGACTTCGCCTACACGGAGAGCACCTACTCCGCGAGCAAGATTGCCGGCGAGGCGCTCATCTATTCCTACGCGCGCTGCTACGGGTTGCCCTACCTCGTCTTCCGCTTCAGCAACGTCTATGGCCGCTTCGACAACGACATCGAGCGGATGGAGCGCGTCATCCCGCTCTTCATCCGGCGCATCGCGGCGGGCCAGCCCATCACCATCTTCGGCGCGGACAAGGTGCTGGACTTCACCTACGTGGACGACTGCGTGGACGGCATCGCGCGCGGCGTGGCGGCGCTGGCGGCGGGCCGCGTGAAGAACGAGACGGTGAACCTCGCGTGCGGCCAGGGCCACACGCTCGTCCGCATGTCGGAACTCGTCGGTGAAGCGTTGGGCAAGTCCCCGCAAATCACCCTCGCACCGACGCAGCTCGGCGAAGTCACGCGCTACGTCGCAGACATCTCGAAGGCGAAAGCGCTGCTCGGCTACGTGCCGCAGGTGCCGCTGGAAGCGGGCATCCCGCGCGCCGTCGCGTGGTGCCGAGAGTGGGATGCGGGCAGGTAGCTTGACCGCCCCCGGCCGCCTTCCTACATTCACCCCATGAGCACCACCCATCTCGACCAGCTCACCGGCGAGTTGCTGACGTTGCCGGGACAGGAGCGCGCCCAACTTGCCGAAGCGCTTTGGGGCAGTCTGGAAGAGGCGGACCTGCCGGCGGCGGACTTCGCCGACATGGCTGACGCGAAGCGGCGCGCGCAGGAACTCGACAACGGGACGGTGCAAGGCCGTCCGCACGCCGAGGTGATGGCCCGGGTCCGCGCCGCGCTGTCTTGCGCCCGGTAATCCACCATCCAGAAGCCGAAGCTGAACTGATGGAGGCCGCGCAATTCTACAACCGCAAGCGTCCCGGCTTAGGCGACGAGTTTGCCAGTGCGGTGGACGCCGCCGTGGCCGTGATGGCGGAGCGTCCGGGACGGTTCCGCGTGCTGGAGAACGACGTTCGCCGATGCCTGCTGAAGCGTTTTCCGTATCCGATTCTGTTCCGTGAAAAGGCGACGCCATCCAAGTTTTAGCTTTCAAGCATCACGCCCGTCATCCTGACTACTGGAAACACCGACAAGCATCCTGATATGTTCATCCTCGACGCACATCTCGACCTCGCCATGAACGCGATGGAGTGGAACCGCGACCTCACTTGGCCCCTCGAACGCATCCGCCGCCGGGAGCTGAACCAGACCGACAAGAAGGACCGTGGCAACAACACGCTCTGCCTCCCCGAATTGCGCCGCGCCGAGGTCGGCATCTGCGTCGCCACGCAGATCGCGCGGCACGCGCCTTACTTCCACCGGCTCGCCGGCTGGAGTTCGCCCGCGCAGGCCTGGGCGCACACGCAGGGCCAGCTCGCGTGGTATCGCGCGATGGAGGAGGCGGGCGAACTCGTGTCCATCCGCACGGGCGCGCAGCTCGAAGCGCACTTCAAACTCTGGCAGAAACTCCCGCCACCGGATGCGAAGGCCTACGTCGTCGAGTCCCGCCGGCAGCCCGCCAAGCCGCCCATCGGCTACATCCTCAGCCTCGAAGGCGCGGACTCCCTCATCACGTTGAAGCATCTGGAGCGCAGCCACGCGGACGGTCTCCGCGCGCTCGGCCCCGCGCACTACGGCACCGGCGTCTATGCCCACGGCACGGACGCGCTCGGCCCGCTGCCCGCGCGCGGCAGGGACTTGCTCAAGGAGATGGACCGGCTGGGCATGATCCTCGACAGCACACATCTCAACGACGAGTGCTTCTGGGAGGCGTTGGAAATTTTTCAAGGCCCGGTCTGGGCCAGCCACCAGAACTGCCGCGTGCTCGCGCCGTGGAACCGCCAGTTCGCCGATGACCAGATCAAGGCCGTCATCGAGCGCGGCGGCGTGCTGGGCATGGCCTTCGACGCGATCATGATGGTGCCCGGCTGGGTTCACAACCGGAGCAAGCCCTCGGACTTCAACCTCACGATTGACCGCATCTGCGATCACATTGACCACATCTGCCAGCTCGCCGGCAACGCGAAGCATGTCGGCATCGGCACCGACCTCGACGGCGGCTACGGCAACGAGCAGACGCCGGTGGACCTGAACTCGATCTACGACCTTCAGACGATTCCCGGCCTGCTGAAGAAACGGGGCTACAAGAAAGCGGAGATCGAAGGCATCATGTCCAGCAACTTCCTGACCTTCCTGCGAAAGCATCTGCCGGCGTAGTCAGAGGCGGCGAACGCCTTACCCGAGCCAAGGAAGAAAGGTGCGGAGAGCTTCAGGAACCCGCCCGACGTTTCTCTGCAATGTGCGCGGCAACGGCAGCTGCGTCCGGGGTCATCGACAGGGCACAAAGGGTTGCGGTGCCAAACCCAAGCCCTGGCAGATCATTCTTCCAAAGCGGTTTTCCGGTTTCGGCTTCAAGGCAGTAAATCTTGCCGCTGGTGTGGGCGAAGACGAACTGCCCATCTGTTGCCAGCGTCACGAAAGGTTGGCCGAAGCCGCCGACAATCTTCTCACCAAGGTTTTCGCCGAAATTTCCTTCGAGCTTCGTTTGCCACACTGTTTGACCCGTCGTCTTGTCAATCGCGACAACTTGGTTTGAAATACCCGCGAAAACCGTTTTCATGGCTGAATTGATGTTTATCCCGCCTTGTCCTCCATCCCCAGTTTCACCGCGTAAATCATCACGTCCTGGAACACGCCCATGAAGCGGCGCTCGGGCTTGATGCCCACGCCCAGCGAGTAGGTGTAGCCGGCGTCTTCGAGGACTTTCAGGAAGCGGCTCATCTTCACCTCGGTCGTGCCGAAGCGGTGGTGATACTCGATGGCCATACGGTGGATGCGGGCCAGCTTGCCGCTGGCCACGAGGTCCGCGAAGACCTCCCACTCGCCGCCTTCGATGTCGAGCTTGAGCAGGTCCACATCCTCGTGGATGGAGTCGGAGAGTTTCACCAGCCGCACTTCGATGGGGACTGTCGTATGCTTCGGGTCGCGGTTGCCGACGGCGCTGCTCAAGGGCGAGAAGCTGGGGTTGACGTGGAAGGTCGTCGTGCCCGGCGCGCTCGCGCAGGCGGCCTGCACGAGGGAGACGTTCTTCAGGCTGTTCGCGGCGACGTTCTGCTTGAGGACTTCGAAGCAGAAGGGGTTCGGCTCGAAGGCGAGGATGCGGGCGTCGGGGTAGTGCAGTTTGAAGTAGAGCGTGGCGCAGCCGATGTTCGCGCCGCAGTCCACGATGAACGGATCCCGGCGCGGGAGCTTCACCAGATACTCGTTGCCGATGAAGACCTCCTCGAACAGGAAGGAGAGCTCCTCCCAGTTCTGCGCGTGGATGACGGTGTCACCAAGCTCGATGGAAAGCGGCTTGGCGCGGTTCGCCTTCGGGTGGCGGCGGAGCTGGAGCCACGCGTGGTAAATCGCCTTGGCACTGGGCTTGGCGTGCGCCATCCGCAGGATGCGGCGGCGGTCACGGATGAACTCGAAGGAGGAAAGGAGGGAAGGCATAGAAGGCAAAAGTTAGAAGGCAAAAGGCAAAAGGAGGGCGGCGCGCGTCCGGCGGCGGGAAAACTTTTTCCTGTTGTCTTTTTCCTTTTGCCTTGGCCGCTGATTCATCGCTCGGAAGGCCTAAATTTCAATCAGCGGCAGATGCTTCACCCGCGCCCACTGCTCGTCGAGCGTGGCCTCGCGCTGGCGCGGAGCGCAGGGATAGAAGGCTTCCTCCGGAGTGAATTCCGCCACCTTGCCCTGCCCGATGTCGCGCCGGATGAAGATCGCGTTGGCGCCCGCAGTGTCGCAGCCGGCGAGGAAGTAGCCCTTATTCGCCGCAAGCTTGTTGAGCGCCGTGAGCGAGGCGCCGTGATACCAGCCGCTCCCGTGGTGCTCGTAACGCTCGAAGGATGGCTCGTAGGGCACCGTCACGCTGCGCGTCGGGCCGAAGCTGGCGTTGAACTCGATGATGAGCAGGCGCGGCGAGACGACGGTGACCGCGTCCCAAATCCAATAGTCCACGCCGTCAATGTCTATGGACAGCAGGTCCAGCTCGCCCTTGAAACCGTATTGGGCGAAGAGGTCGTTGACGTTCTCCTTCGTGATGAAGTTGGTGCGGATCTGGACGTGCTGCGGAGCGATGCCGTGCCGCCGGTGGTAGAACGTCCGCGCGCGGTCGGCGAGCGAATCGCTGCCGTCCATCATCAACCCGCCCCAGCCGAAGTTCAGCGCGAGGTTTGCGGCGTTGCACTCCGTGCCGTCCTCGATGCCGAACTCGATGAACGTCTTGTTGGGCGCGCCGATTTGGGAAAAGAAGTGGAGCAGCAGCCCGTCCTCGCCGAACTGCGAGTGGATTTTGCGCTCGTGGCTGGCGAGGAGCTTGCCCTTGTCCGGCGCGTGGATGAGCGAGGCGTATTGCTCGCGCAGGGCGTTGATCTCGTTCTGATCGCCGACGTGGCGCTGCCACCAGGCCTGCATGCCTTTGAGGCGCGGGAGGTTTTTGCCGGTGCTGGCCCAGCGCGCGGCCTTCTTCAAGCCGCGCTTGGCGGCGTTTTTCAGGAGTTCAGACATGGCGGTAATTCGGGGGGAGGAAACCACGAACCGGCGCGGATGGACACGAAGAAAGTGCGAAGAAAGTGCGCGGTCGCCCGCGGCCTACTTTCTCATCTGCCCAATCTCGATGCCGACGTTGTTGCGGATGTCGTCGTAAGTCGCCTGCATCGGCCCGTGGTCTTCGGGACGGAGCAGTTGCGGGTCGGGACGCCAGTGGAGCGGGCAGAGGTCGGTGGTCCAGGCCTGGCCGCGCTTGAGCATCTCCTGCTTGATAACCTCGTTCATCACGACGCTGCTGCCGTGGCAGTCGTGCTTGTTCTCCAGCATCCATTTCCGGGGCGAATACTTTCCGGCGTTGGCGATGAAGTCCATGAGCTGCGCGCCCAAGTTGTCGTCCGTGAGGAAGCGGCCGGTGTGCTCGTTGATGAAGACGCGCGAGCCGACCTCGGCGTCCTTGAACATCCCCGACGGCGTGTTGGCGAACATGGCCTCGACGATGGCGATGCAGGAGCCTTCGCGCTTGGACATGATGAGGTTGACCTTCGCGCGGGCCATGCAGTCGAAGACCTCGGCGTCCGGGGCGTTCTCGCGCAGCTCGAAGCGGTCGGCCACACCATAAGCAGCAGCCTCGGCGAGCAGGACTTCGCGCGTGCGCTTGTCATTGTGCTGGCCGATGCAGACGACTTTCACTGTGCGCGGCATGTCGCGCAGCGCCTTGAAGAGGGCGAAGTGGCGTTTGTATTTCCCGAAGTTCGCCAGCATCACGATGTCGATGTCCTTCTGTGCGAAGGGCACCTGCGGATAAACCGCCGGGTTGACCCAGTGCGAGCAGTAGCGCGGGATGACGACGTGGCGCGGCGACTGGCGCAGGAGCGTGTCGAGGTCGTGCGGGTCGCTGACGCAGGCGAAGACCGGGTCGGAGCCGGGCCAGATGCTGGGGAGGTAGTAGTTGATGAGGCCGTGTGGCGTCGCCCACACGGGGTGGACGATCATCATGTAGCGCTTGGCGAAGGCCTCCAGCTTGTCGCGGTAGTGGTGGATGAAGCGCGCCCAGCGATGCTCGAAGGCAATGTAGCAGACGCCTTTCTCGCGCTCGCTTATGTAGGGTTTGAGCGGGACGAAGTAGTCGATGTTCCGCTTTTTCATCGAGGCCGGCTCGAACTCGGTGAAGTCCACCGGGCGGCTGCCGAGGAGTTGCACGCGCTCCGCGATGCGTGCCTCGACCTTGAGGAGTTGAGTCATGCTCGCGGCAAGTCGCGCGGCAGAGCTGAGCCGCACGATGCTGCGGGCGATGGCCTGCGGGTCCGAGGCGGGCGGGGACTTGTCCTTGAGCAGCTCGACCTCGCAGAGGACTGCGCGGACGGTTTCGTTGTAGCGAAGAGTGTCTTCCGCTTCGGTTTTCAGGCGCTGGACGAAGGACATCGGCTGAGAAGGGAAGAAGGTCTTCGGCTCGTAATCGTAATCTTGCTCTTAATCTTAATCCGGCTGCCTCCGTCTCCGCAGCGGCTCCGTGCGGCCCGCGAGCCGCTCACTTCGCTTTGATGGGCGCGGGCGTTGGCGCGGGTGTGGGCGCGAGGATGGGTTGCAGGGCACCGGCGGGGGCGGTGGCGTTGATCTGGGAGAGTATCTCGTCGGTGAGATCGGGCAGCGTGGCGTTGAAGAGGACGATGGGCGTGCCCACGGCGCTCTCGGCGGCGCTGTCCAACACTGCGCCGTAGCCTGCGGCCCGGGCCTTTTTGTTGAGGATCTCCCGGATTTCGGTGACGATTTTGTCCCGGAGGTTGCGCTGCTGCTCGGCGAGTTGAGCGCGGGCACTGCGGTCGAACTGGCCGACGCTCTGCTCGATCTCCTGCAATTCGCGGAGCTTGCCCGCCGCCGTGTTCTTGCGCTTCTCCCGCTCCTCGATGGACACGGCGGAGTCGGTGGAGCTCTCGATGAGCTTCTTGTAATCCGCCTCGGCTTTCTGGTGGTCGGCGATCATGTCCTTCCGTTTCTTGTCCAGCTCGCCGGCGCGGTCCTTGAGGTTGAGATCGGCCTGCTTGGTCTTCCAGTAGCCGTCGAAGACTTTCTTGAGGTCCACGACTGCGATGGCGCCGGCGGCGGGTGCGGCGGCATGAGCGACAGGGGAGAGGACGAGGGTGAGGGCAAGGAGGAGGATGCTGCGTTTCATGGGGCGGGGGGATTAAGATTAGGATCAGGATTTAGATGATGACCGGGAGAGCGAGACGCGGGTTGGAGACAAGGCGACTTTCATCATCGTATTCTTGCTCTCAATCCTAATCCCTTCGTGCGGCTCAGAAGTCGCGGGTAAAGCCCACGTCGAAGTTGAACCGTCCGCTCTTGTTCTGGTTGCGGTCGGCGGTGATGGGGATGCCGTAGTCCAGGCGCAGCGGCCCGAGGTTCGGGATGTTGAGGCGGAAGCCAAACCCGATGTTGTCCTGATACAGCCGTTCGCCGCGTGCATTGTTCGGGTTGAAGCTGAGCGAGCTGCTATAGACGTTGCCGATGTCGTAGAACATCGCGAAGCGCAGCCGGTCGATGAGCGGGATGGTGTATTCCACCGAGCCAAGCCAGTAGGTGTTGCCGCCGAAAGGCTCGTTGAGCGAGTCGCGCGGGGAAACGTCCGCGAAGCGGTAGCCGCGCAGAGTGCGCGGGCCGCCAAGGAAGTAGCGGTTGAAGAGTGTGACACGGTCGCCGTTGTAAGCCTGCGCGGAGCCGACGCGTCCGAGCAGCTCCCACGTCTGGCCCTCCCAGAAGCCGGGGAAGTATTGGGAGCCGCGCAGCTCCAGCTTGTAGAAATCCGCCTCGCCGCCGAAGGGGCCGCCGGCAAGCTCGGTGATCAGCTCCACACGGTGGCCGCCTGTGGGCACAAGCCCGCCCCGGCGCGTGTCGTAGGTGATGCCCGCCCCGATCTTCGAGACGATCTGGGTGCCCGCCTCCGATTTCAACTCCGGCGACGCGGCGGGGTCCACCTTTGTGATGCCGACATCCTCGACGGTGTAGCTCACGTTGCCGCGGAAGAAGTCCGTCCACAGGGCGCGCTCCAGGCTGAGGCGCATGCCGGTCTGGACCTCGTCGTAGAGCGAGCTTTGGAAGCTCGTGTTGCGGTGGTAGAGGTCCACGCCGAACGCGAGCTTGCGGTCGAGGAACCACGGCTCGACGAAGCTCAACAGGTAGTCCTGCCGCCGCGAGCCGTAGCTGGCCTTCAGGCGCATCTTCTGGCCGCCGCCTGTGAACCACGGAGGATTGAACAAATCAAAGTTGCCCTGGCTCACCTCGAGGAAGCCCACGACGCTCTCCACCGAGCTGAAGCCCGCGCCCACCGACATGTTGCCGGTGTTCTTCTCCTCCACGCCCACCACGAGGTTCTTGCGGTTGGGAACATCGGTGGGCTCCGGCTGGGCGTCCACCTTCTCGAAGTAATTCAAGTTCTCCAGGCGCTGCTTGGAGAGCTTCACCCGCACCATGTCGAACGTCTCGCCGGGGGAGATGGCCAGCTCGCGGCGTAGCACCTTGTCCTTCGTCTTGACGTTGCCCTTGATCTCGATCTTCTCGACGAAGGACTTGTCCTTCTCCTCCACCTGATAGGTCACGTCCATGTTGCCCGTCTCCGTGTTGGGCGTGCGCACGGCGTTGATGCGGGCGTCAATGAAACCCTTGGACCCGTAGAAATCGCGCATCATCTCCACATCCCTGCGCTGGCCATCGGGCGTGAACGTCTTGCCGGCCGACATCTTGATGTCCTTCTCCAGCTCCGTGCCGGGGAAGAGGCTGGTCCCCTTTACCGCAACCGTGCCGACCTTGTAGGGCTTGCCCTCGAAGAGCTGGAACTTGATCACGAGCCGGTCCGGCTGCGGATACTCGAACACCACGTCCTTGATCTCGAAATCGAGGTAGCCCTTGTTCCGGTAGAAATCAGCGAGCCGTTCCTTGTCATCATCGAACTGCTCGTCCTTGAATTTGTCCGTGCCCGTGAGCCACGAGAAAAACCACTTTTCCTTCGTCTTGAGCTGCTTGGCCAGCTCCTTCTCGGTGAAGGCCGCTGCGCCGCCGAACTGGATGTCCACGATCTTCACCTTCGGCGCCTCGGTGATCTCGAAGGTCACGGTGCCGCGCCCAGCGTTCTCGTTGATGCTGAGCTTGTATTCCGCCTTCGTCCGCTGGTAGCCGGCCTTCTGGTAGCGGGTCTGGATTTTTTGCGCGTCGGTGAAGAGCTTCCGCTCATCGAGCGGCTGGCCGACCTTCGACGTGATCTCCTTTTGGAGCTTGGTGGAGTTGAACTTTGTGTTGCCAGTGAACTTCACGTCCGTGAGCAACGGCTTGCCCTGCACCACGTAAATCAGCTTCACGCCGCCCTCCACGCGCTCCTCGGCCACGCGGATGTTGTAAAAATAGCTCGTGTTGTAGAGGTTTCGCACGTCGTCATCCACGCTGGTCTTCACCAGCGCGTCGCCGACCTTGACGCGGATGTTGGCCCGGATCAGCTCGTCGCTCGCGGCAGCGGGGCCGACGTGGCGGACCTCGATTTGCTGCACGCGCTGGGGAGCAATCTGGGCGTGCGAACGAGGCACCCAGTGGATGAGGAGCGCAAGAAGGACGCAATAACGGCGGAGCAGCGGTTTCATGATGTGGTCAGCTCAAGAGGCGGCAGTTAAACCACAGCCTCGTGCGGTTGAACACAGTTTTTTCAACCCGGATGACTCACGGAGCGCATCTCTGTTTCTTGCAGGCAGCCTCTGGACAAGGTGAATTCTTCCAGTTGCGGAGCAGCGGCAGGGAGTAGCCCAGGGCGCAAGCCCTGGGTAGCTGCGCCCCAACTGAGCCCAAGCGGGGCGGCAGACTCCCACGGCCCCAGAATGGAGGTGCGGCTTCTCTGCCGCCGCGCTGCGGCTCGCCCGCGTCACCCGCATGACCCACGGCTGACGCCGTGGGCTACTTTCTTTCGCAACTCCGTTGCTGGCCCCACTCCTCCACTGACGGTGATGGCCTCACTCCCACTCTGTTCCGCCCCTTCAGGGCGTCGAGGCTTCGTTGCCTTTCACCCAGGGCGTTGCCCTGGGCTGATATGTGGCAGGCCTTCAGCCCGCGACTTCGGAATTCAGGATCAATGCTTCACCACGGGAAACTGCTTTCGCAGCAACGCCTCCGCCTCGACGCGGACCTTCTCAAACTTCGGGTCGTCCGCGTGGTTGTGCAGCTCGGCGGGCTGCTGGGCGCTGTCGTAAAGCTCGCGGCCAATCACCTCGCCGCTCTTCCAATCGCGCCACTCTGTGTAGCGCGCGGCGGCTGTGCGGACGCTCACGCCCATCGCGCGCGGCTGCTTGTCCGGCTCGCGGTCAAAGTAGGCGGGGCGCGGGTGCTGCGTGAACGCGGCGGGCTTCACGGACTTCGCCGGGTCGTTCAGCACGGGCACGAGGCTCGTCCCTTCGATTCCAGCGGGCTTGGGCAGGCCACACAGCTCGACGAGCGTCGGGAACAGATCGAGCAGCTCCGCGAGCGAACTTGTGCGCCGGCCCGCGTGCTTGCCGCCCGGCGAGCCGATGAAAAAGGGCACACGCGCGTCATACTCGAAGGTCGAGGTCTTCGCCCACAAGCCGTGCTCGCCGATGTGATAGCCGTGGTCCCCGACGAACGTGATGATGGTTCGGTCCGCAACACCACTGCGCTCCAGCGCGTCCAGCACCTTGCCGAGCTGGGCGTCCATGTAGCTGATGTTTGCGAAGTAGCCGTGGCGAATCTCCGCCACCTGCTCCGGCGTGAACGTGACCTGGTTCGGCGGCACTCCCCGCAGCTCGCGCCCATCGTGGAAGGCGATTTCCGGCGCGCCGGTCGCGCGCGCGGGATTGAGCCGCGGGAGTTTCGCGCGGTCGTAGAGGTCCCAGTATTTCTTCGGAGCGTTGAAAGGCGCGTGCGGCTTCCAGAAGCCGACGGCGAGGAAAAACGGCTTGTCCTTCACCTCGGCCAGCACGCGCACCGCCTCGGCTGCGACGCGGCCATCGTAGTAAGCCTCGTCCGGCACGTCGCGGCATTCGTAGAGCGGCACGGACGTGTATTGGCGCGGCGCGGGTGAAGCCGTGTTTGGCGGCAGCGGGCCTGTGACGCGCGCATCGTCCTCACCGTGCGTTTCGTAATAGAGGAACTCCGGCGCGCTCCACGACCGGGCATCGCCTTTCTCCTTCGTGTGCCAGTTGTGGAAAATCTTTCCGACACAGCGAGTGTGGTAGCCGTGGTCCTTGAACCACAGCGGCAGCGTCGTCACATCCGGGTTGCGTTCGCGGAAGTGCGTGCCGTTGTTCCAGAGGCGCAGCGTGTCCGGGCGGCGGCCCGTGAGCATCGAGGAGCGCGAAGGGTTGCATACCGCCTGCTGGCAATACGCGCGGTCGAACTGCAGCGTCCGCTTCGCCAGCCGGTCGAGATTTGGCGTGCGTGCAGGCGACCCGTAGGTGGCCAGCTCGGGGCGGTAGTCGTCCGCCATGATGAAGAGGACGTTCTGCCTCGGCGCGGCGGTGGCGGCGGTGGCGAGGAGCAGGAGGGTGAGCAGAGAAAGTTTTTTCATGAGGGAGAGTGGGGGGACACGGTGGCGTCTTGGACTGCGGTGGCAGAGCGCAGCGGCGACACCGCTTTTCCGTCCTGCGGAGCAGTCGTTTGTGAGGTTCGGTCCGCTTCGCGGGAGGTCAAAGCGGCGTGGCGCTTCGCTTCCCGCCGCAGTCCAGGACGACGCGGATTGCGCGCGATCGGCGGAGTGGGCTGGCTCGCATTGATTCATTGCTTCGCCCCCTCCTTCGCCCGCGCGATCGCGAAGTCCACGAGCGGCTGCGAGTGGAAGAAGCCTTCGAAGAAGTTGTGGCCCTGGCCTTCGAGGATGATGAGTTTCACGAGTTCACCCGCGCCCTCGGCCTGATAACGGCGGACGAGTTCAGCCGAGTTCTCCTTGAGCGGCACGACCTTGTCCACGTCGCCGTGGATGAGCGCCACGGGCACGCGCGCCTTGGCCAGCACGCCGATGCGCTCGATGGGGTTGAGCTCTGCGGCGCGCGCGGTGAGCTGCTCGGGCGTCAGTTCGTAAGCCGGCGCGGCCTTCGCGATGCCGGGATAAGTGCGGAAGTCATAGACAGGATAGATGCCGATGAGGCCTGCCACGCGGGACGGCTTGGCGAGGGCCCAACTGCTCATCCACAGCCCGCCGCGGCTGCGTCCGAACAAACATGGCTTCGCGGCGAAGCCCCTCTTCTCCGTCAGCTCGCGATAGAGCGCATCAAACGCGACGTGGCTCTTCGGACTGCCGTAAGCCTCTCCCACATCCACCCCGGCGACCGCTACGCCCGCCGCGACGAACTGCTCGTGCATCCAGCGTTCCGCCTGGTCCGGATACGGCGCGAGCGTGGGGCCATAGAAAATCCACGGCTGCGGCGTGCTGCGCTTCTCCGGCGGCGGCAGGAAGACAAACGCAGTCCGGCCAGCCACCGTGAAGTTCTCTGTGTGCGGGAGCGCGAGTCGGCCCGAAGGCGCGGCGGCCTTGGGCTTCGCAGGCGGCGCGGCCTTCGCGACCGCTGGCAGTTGCGCGACGAGGTAACGCGTCGCGTTCTCAACTACCCGCAAGTTCTCCGCCTGCTTGAAGACGGCGTGCGTCTCGTGGCCGGGCCGGTAGTAGAACACCCCGCCCTTGCCCACGCGCCAGAGCGAGCCGCTGCGGAACCACTCGCCCTTGTCCCAGCGCTCCTCGAACACGACCGCATCCGGCGCGGGCACATGGAACGGCTCGCCATACATCTCGGTCGCCGGGATGTCCCACGCGGCGGGCAGTCCGCGCGCGATGGGATGTTCCGGCAACAAAGTCTTCACATGACCGGGCGC
>JACRKB010000244.1 GCA_016235545.1 Verrucomicrobiota bacterium
GACGATGAACGTGCTGGGAACCACGCTGCAACGCCGGATGGGCTACAACGCCTCGGGCGTGGTGGGCACGCGCAACGCGGACAACACCGTGACGCTGACCGTGACAAACGCGGCGCGCATCCCGGTCACGGGCCTGGTCAATGGCGGAGTGGTGAGCTACACCGGCACGCTGGCCCCGGCCATCACGGCGGAGAACTACGCCGGCCAGCGCATCACCTACCTGACCCTCGCCGCCGGCCAGAGCGTCACGGTCAAGAAGTTGTAAGAGCGGTCAGCAGCCGACTGGCATCCCCTAAGTTGTTACGAAGAGCTCTCTCCTTGAACCCAATCAAGTCCGTTGGCTCGCAAAGTTCTGGTCTTCGCTGACCGCTGAAAGCTGGCATAAAGAACACCTCCGGTTTCCGAGTGTTCGAGAACTTCAGGGACGGTTTGCAAGTTTCCGGTTGTCGTCCGTCGGCTCCGTTTGTAGATTCACGTCGTGACGTTGACGGCTTTGCAGTCCCGGCTTTGAACGTGTCGTGCGTCTGAAGTCGGCAACCATCAAACGGGGCGCTTCTAGCGCGAGGCAACAAGGGCTTGTAAAGCCAATGGGAGAAACGGTTCAGGAGAGATGGCCGAGTGGCTGAAGGCGCTGGTTTGCTAAACCGGTATACGGTCAAAAGCCGTATCGGGGGTTCGAATCCCCCTCTCTCCGCCATTCTGCAATTTGTTAATCCCTGTTCCGATCGGAGTGAAAGCAGCGGGTTTTGTCACCGGCTCGTTGTTCCTTCCCACTCACGCTGACGCCGACAAGTTTTTCAAGTCTGCACGCAACTCGGAGTAGTCTGTATCGAAGGCCAGCACCTTCGCGTCGGGTGGGAGGTTCCAGCTCCGGCAGGCTGTTGCGTAGCAGTCCGGCCACCAGTTGCGATGCTGCGTGTGTCCGTCATCGCGCCACTTGGCCCACCCCATGAGGACTTTGGACCAGCATTCGTCGCCGTAGTCCACTGCGCGTTTGGGGTCGCCAATTTCCTTCACATACCAATCGCGGCCCACGCGGGCGTGGAGCACCTCGTCGGCCCAGTCGTAGTCCTGGAAGAGGCCGGAGAGCGGGTTGTGCGAGGCAAGGGCGACCTCCCACTCGAAGCGTTTGCCCGTCTTGGGCATCAAGCCCTGCTCAATGAAGTAGAGCACGGCGTGGCGCTCAATGGGTTTCAACTGCGTGTTCAGGCCGAGCGACCATGTGAAGTTCACCATCACTTTTTCGGGCCACGGGATGCCGAGGTTCACGAAGCCCACTTCGCCCATCATCGCGTGGCGCGCCTCGTCCCAGAGCTGGCGTGTCAGGTCGCGGTAATATCCCCATGGCTTGCCGGGCGTTTCGGCGATGATGCTGGCCATCATTTCCGGCACGTCAATTTCGCGCAGGCGCTTGTAAAACATCATCAGCGTCTTCGGCTCCGGCGGAAACTCATCGCTGTAAAGGAACACCTCGGCGTTGACGCCCATGTTGTAGGGGTCGGGGAAGCGAGAGTCGCGCTGGGGCGTGCCGTCGAAGGCGTGGGGCTTGGCGGAATGCTGCCGGACGAGGCGCTTCTCCGCCAATTTCTGTGTCCCATCGAGTCCGCCTGCGGCTGCGAGGCAATCGTCCAGCAGCGCCAGCCAGCCTGCGTGTTCCGTGCGCCACGATTCCGTCACCAGGCCCGCGAGCGCCTGCGCGCCGTAAGCCAGCATCTCGTCCACCTCCAGCAGCGCGAAGCGCAGCACGCGCACGCTCGGATGGTCGGCGAGCGGGTTCGTGTCAGCCAGGTGCTGCTCCATCGCGGCCTTCACGGCGGGGAGCGCCTTGCAGTAGATGCCGGTGACGAGCCCCTCGGTTGTTGGCGTGGCGAGGATTTCATCAAAAAATATTTCCAGCGCGGCGTGCGGAGTCTCTTCGAGGCCCAGCGGTGGCTCGCGCATTTCGCCAACGCGATTGCGCAGCGCGGCGACGTGCTCGGCGCAATAGTGCGCGTGCAGGCTGAAGCCCATCTTCAGCTCGTAGATGGGTTCCGCCGTGAGCCGCGCGATGAAGATCTGGTGCAGCCGCTTGAGCGCGTAGTGGTAGCGCTTCAATCGGCTCACGCACTCTTCGATTGAGAGGCCAGCGCGCATGGCGTCTGTGAACGAGGCGATGCCCGCGAGCGCGGGGAGATTCCGGTAAGGCTGGTAGTTCATGATGGCAACAGACGCAGGAGACGAGTTGAGAGGTCTCCCACGCAAAGTTCAGTTCTTCACTTCTGTTCGTCCGCGCATCCAGGCGACGGTCACCACGGTCAGCGCGGAGACGAGGACGATGAGGGTGGCAAGTGCGTTGATGTCGGGCGTGATGCCGCGCTTCACCGAGGAGTAGATCAGGATGGGCAAGGTGGTGGACCCGGCACCGCTCGTGAAGAAGCTCACCACAAAGTCATCCAGGCTCAACGTGAACGCGAGCAGGCCGCCCGCAACCGCGCCCGGCAGCATGAGTGGCAGCGTTACGTGGCGGAAAGTCAGCCATGGCCCCGCGCCGAGGTCGGCGGCGGCTTCCTCAAGCTGTGGATCGCAGTCCGCCATGCGTGCGCGCACGACGATGGCGACGAAGGGGATTTGAAACGTGATGTGCGCCAGCGTCATCGTGATCATGCCCAGCTCAAAACCCGCGAGCCATTTGCGCAGCACGGAGAAGAAGAGCAGCAGCGCGACGGCCATGACGATGTCCGGGATGAAGACGGGCACGTGCAGGACATGGTGGAAGATGCGCTTGAAGGGAAACTCGTAGCGGCTCATGCCGTAGCCCAGCACGGAGCCCAGCAGCACGGAGAAGAACGTGCTCGTGCAGGCGAGTTCGATGGTGTTGATGGCGGCTGCGATGGCCGCGTCGTTGTCAATCAGCCGCAGATACCAGTCCACCGTGAAGCCCTGCCACTCGGTGCCGTAGCGCGCGGCGTTGAAGGAATACACGATGACGACTGCGATGGGCGCATAAAGGAAGACGAACACCAGCAGCGCGCCGAGCGCGGTCAATGGCGAGCGGCGGCTCATGGCAACGCGACCTCCCTCCGCCCCTTCGTCACGCTCGTGTGCAGCCACAGTCCCGCGAGCATCACCAGCAGAGCCGCCACGGCGATGGCGGAGCCGAAGGGCCAGTCGCGGCTCCCGCCAAACTGCTGCTGCACCGCGTTGCCGAGCAGCGCGACTTTCGCACCGCCCAACAAATCGGGAATGACGAACTGCCCCGTCGCCGGCAGGAAGACGAGCACGCAGCCTGCGATCATGCCTGGCCGAATCTGCGGCAGCACCGCGTGCCAGAACGCGCGCAGCGGCGCCGCGCCAAGGTCCTCGGCAGCCTCGGAGAGCGACCAGTCCACTTTTTCCACGCTCGCGTAGAGCGGTAGAATCATGAACGGCAGATAGTCGCAAACCATCGCCAGCATCACAGCGGGCCAGCCGGGATACAGCGCGTAATCTGCAAGCGGCACGCCGGCGGAGGCGAGGTTTTGCGCGAGCCAGCCTTCGGGTGACAACAGGGTTTGCCAGCCGTAGGTGCGGATGAGCAGGTTGGTCCCGAAAGGAATAATCACGAGCGTCAGCGCCACGGTCTTCCAGCGTCGCGTCAGGCCGGCAATGAAGAACGCGACGGGCATGCCCACGAGCAGGCAGAGCAGGGCGGTGGCGAACCCGACGCCGATGCTGCGCGCGAGGATGAGCGGCTGCACCGGGTCGAAGCCCAGCGCGCCGTTGCCAAACAGCCGCGAGTAATTCTCCAAAGTGAAGCGCCACACGACTTCCCCCGCGTCCCCGCGCTGCGCGAAGCTCAGTGCGATGACGAACGCGAGCGGCACAAGCAGGAAGACCGTCACCCACGCGAGCGCCGGGCCGCACAGCCACGCAGCACGGAACGTGTGCGCGCCCGGAGGCATCGGCTCGCCAAAATGGACCGTGCGACGGATGCGGCGGCGGCGCTTCAGCGAAGTGTGTGAAGTCGGGTCGGCCATTTAACCCTCAAGCAGGAAGATGTTGCGCGGCGGCACCGACACCTCAACTGAGTCACCGGGGAACAGGCCGATGGCGCGCCGTCCCGAGTTCAGCTCGGTGACTCGCAGCTCCGCCTTGTCCACCGTCACACGGTAGTGGGTCTCCGCACCGTTGAAGATGACTTCCTCCACGCGGCCGAGCAAACGGTTGTCGCCCGCTTCGCCGCCCGTCAGGGAAATCCGCTCGGGGCGGATGCCCAGTGAGAGCTGGCCCTGCTCGGCCAGATCAATGCCGGCGGCGGACAGCTCGACTCGCAGCAGCCCCAACGGTGTCTCGGTCTCGACAGTGTTGCCGGTGTGCGAGACAAACTTGCCGTCGAAGAGATTGCACGCGCCGATGAACTGCGCGACGAAGCGCGTCTTGGGCTGCTCGTAAAGCTCCTCCGGCGTGCCAAGCTGCTCCACGCGGCCCGCGCTCATCACGGCGATGCGGTCGCTCATGCTCATCGCCTCGTCCTGGTCGTGCGTGACGTGGATGAACGTGATGCCGAGCCGTTTCTGAAGGTGCTGAAGCTCGAGCTGAAGTTCCTTGCGCAGCTTCAAGTCCAGCGCGCCCAGCGGCTCGTCCAAGAGCAGCACCTCCGGCTCGTTGACTATGGCCCGGGCGAGGGCGACGCGCTGCTTCTGGCCGCCGGAAAGCTCGTTGGGATGCCGGCCGGCGAGGGGCATGATTTGCGTCAGCTCCATCACCGATGTGGTGCGTCGGACGATGTGGTGCGAGTCCAGCCGCTGCATGCGCAGGCCGAAAGCGATGTTCTCCGAGACGCTCAGGTGCGGGAAAAGCGCGTAGGACTGGAAGACAGTGTTGACCGGACGCCGCCACGCCGGCAGCGGCAGCGCCTCCACGCCGCCGATTCGCAGGCCGCCGCTATCAGGCAAATCCAGGCCCGCGATGATGCGGAGCAACGTGGTCTTGCCGCAGCCAGACGGCCCGAGCAGCGTGAAGAATTCGCCGCGCCGCACGTTCAGGCTCACGCCCGCGAGCGCGTCGATTTTCCCGAAACGCCTTGTGAGGTGTTGGCACTCGACAGCGAGGGCCGAGTGGGCGGCGAGTTTGGGGTCAGATGGTTGCAATGCGGATTTCGTAGCGGAAACGGCGGGCGAAGACGAAGCAAAATCGTGTGGCCATCGTGCCAGGAGGCGGACCCGTTGAGAGTTGAGAAATGGTGAACGCGCACCCTTGATCGGGAGCCACATCGCGCAAGGCTTGCACCACTGGTGCTTGATTTGAGCAGCGATTGCCCGGCAGCGACCTCAATGGCCGGCGATTCCGACCACATTATGAGCGTTTCGCCTTGGCACGGGCACTGCATACTGGCGCCAATCCGCGCCTGCTGTTGTGAGCGCAGAAGTTCACCTCAAACCAAACCACAGCGTATGAACAAGCCAGCCATCCTCGTGGCCATGAGCCTCGCCTTCGGTGGCCTCGCCTCCTCAGCCCAGGTGCAGCAACGCCTCGATGCGCACGGCGCGCCGCCCTCGCAGCGCCGCCCACAGCCTCCGTCGAACCCGAAGGGGCAGGGGAGTCAGCCATCCGCTCCGAGTCTGCGACCCGACGGATTGACGGACTGGCCTGCGATGTGGAGCCGCGGCCAGGCCGTCGGCAAGGGGACGGTGCGATTCACACATTCCCCGATGAGGCTGGAGGACATCAAAAGCATCGTGCCCTACGGCTTGATGGTGGGCGGGCACGTCTGCCCGATTGATCACGGCTATTTCTACCCCAAAGCGCTGCGGCCAGGAGAACCGCACTTCGACGTGCTGGCCCCGGCGGATGGATTCATCGTGATGGTCGGGCATCGCACGCAGATGGCAGGCTCCACCGAGCATGTGCGCGATTACGACGACTTCGCGCTGACCATCGAGCACTCCGGCACGTTCTACACGCAATACGATCTGCTCACGCAACTCGACCGCGCCATCCTCACCCGGCTTGACGAGTCCGAGCGCGAGCGTTTCACGCGAAAGCAAATGGGGCCGCCGGTGCAGGTGCGGATTCCGGTGAAGGCGGGGCAAGTCATTGGAAAGATCGGCGGACGCTCGCTGGACTTTGGCGTGGTGAATTCGGAGACGCGCCTGCCCGGCCATCTCACGCCATCGCTCTACGGTCATTACTCATGGCGTGTCCACATGGCGGACCCGTTTGATTTCTTCGACGACCCGCTGAGATCGAATCTGCTAGCGCTCAATGCACGCAAAGTGAAGCCGCTTTTCGGCAAGATTGATTACGACGTCGATGGCCGGCTCATCGGCAACTGGTTTCACGAGGGCGGCGGCGGTTATCCCGGCGACCGCCGCGACCCGCGCGGCTACTGGATGGGGCATCTCGCGTTCGCGTATCACCACATCGATCCCACGAAGATCGTTGTGAGCATCGGCGACTTCGGCGGAGCTCCCCGGCAGTTTTGGGTGAAAGGAAACGCGCCCGATCCGGCGATGATCGGCGAGAAGGACGGCGTGGTTAAATACGAACTCATCTGGGGCCAGCTTGGAAGTTCCGGAGACCGGCAGGTGCGCCAGGACGCCGATGTGACACAGGGCACCGTGCTCGTGCAGGTGTTGCCGGGGCGCAAGCTGAAGTTCGAAGCCTTCATTGGGAAGCCAGCCGTGGATGCAAAAGGCTTCACGTCGGCGGCTCGGATTTTTGAGCGTTAGCCACGCCACCGGGCGCATCTCATTTTCATGCAGGCCGAATGTTGCGAGTGATGCAGTGAGCCGCTCCTCCTGCTC
>JACRKB010000238.1 GCA_016235545.1 Verrucomicrobiota bacterium
CTGCGCCTTTGCGTCTTTGCGTTAACTGCGGTTTCCAGGTTCATTTCATCTCCACGCCCAGCTCGCGCACCACGAAGCCCAGCTTGTCCGCCGCTTCCTCGATGAGTTTCGCCGTGGGCTTGCCTGCGCCGTGGCCGGCTTTGGTCTCGATGCGGATGAGCACGGGCGGGCCGAGACGGTGCTGCGTCTCCTGCAAGCGCGCCGCGAACTTGAAGCTGTGCGCCGGCACCACACGGTCGTCGTGGTCGGCGGTGGTCACGAGCGTGGCAGGGTAGCGCACGCCGGGCTTAAGGTTGTGGTAGGGCGAGTAGGCGTGGAGCGCCTTGAACTCCTCCGCGTTGTCCGCGCTGCCGTAGTCGCTCGTCCACGCCCAGCCGATGGTGAACTTGTGGAAGCGCAGCATGTCCATGACCCCGACGGCAGGCAGGCACGCGCCGAAGAGTTCCGGCCGCTGCGTCATGCACGCGCCGACGAGCAGGCCGCCGTTGCTGCCGCCCGCGATGGCGAGCTTGTTTGGCCGCGTGTAGCGCCTGGCGATGAGCCATTCCGCCGCGCCGATGAAGTCGTTGAAGACATTCTGCTTCTTGAGTTTCGTGCCGGCCTGGTGCCACTCCTCGCCGTATTCGCCGCCGCCGCGCAGGTTCGCCACGGCATAGACGCCGCCCTGTTCGAGCCACACGGCCATGCTCACGCTGAAGCCCGGCGTCTGCGGGATGTTGAAGCCGCCGTAGCCGTAGAGATACGTCGGATTCGAGCCGTCCAGCTTCAAGCCCTTCTTGTGCGTGAGGAACATCGGGATGCGCGTGCCGTCCTTGCTATTGAAGAAGACCTGCTTCGTCTCGTAGCGCGCCGAGTCAAAGTCCACCGTCGGCGCGCGAAAGACGCTGCTCGCGCCGCTGGTCGTGTCGTAGCGATATATGGTCCCTGCCGTGGTGTAGCTGGTGAAGGAGTAAAAAGTCTCCGTGTCGCTGCGGCGTCCGCCGAAGCCGCCCACGCTGCCCAAGCCGGGCAAGGCCACTTCTCCCAGCGCCTTGCCCTCGCGGCCGAAGAGCTTCACCTCGCTGCGCGCGTCCTTGAGATAGGTGCAGATGAACTTCCCGCCGACGAGATTCACGCCCTTGAGCGTCTCGGCGGCCTGCGGGATGATTTCCTTCCAGTTCGCGCGCTCGGAGCGAGCGGTGTCTATCGCGATGACGCGTCCGCGCGGGGCCTTCAAGTCGGTGTAGAACCAGAAGACGCCGCCGTCGTTGTCCACGAAGCTGTAATCCGCGTCGTAGTCATCGAGCAGCTTCACCACGGGCGCGTCGGGACGCGTGAGGTCGCGGAAATAGACACGGTTGCGCGGGTCTGTGCCCTGCCACACGGAGATGATGAGGAAGCGTCCGTCGTCCGTGACGCTCCCGCCAAAGCCCCAGTCAGGCTGGTCGCGCCGCTCGTAGATGAGCACGTCCTCGCCCTGCGCCGTGCCGACCTTGTGGAAATACAGCTTCTGGAATTTGTTCACGCCCTTGAGCGCGTCCCCTGATTTGGGGGCGTCGTAGCGCGAGTAGAAGAAGCCCTTGCCATCCTTCGTCCAGCTCGCGCCGGAGAACTTCACCCACTTGAGATGGTCGCCCAGGTCCGTGCCTGTCCGCACGTCGCGCACCTTCCACTCGTTCCAGTCGGAGCCGCTCGTTGAAAGTCCGTAAGCCATCCAGTTCCCGTCCTCGCTGATTTTGTAGCCCGAGAGCGCCACCGTGCCATCGGAGGAGAGCGTGTTCGGGTCGAGCAAGACGCGTGGGGCGGCTTCCAGCGAGTCGGCGACGTAGACCACGCTCTGGTTCTGGAGGCCATCGTTCTTTGAGAAGAAGTAGCGCGTGCCCTGCTTGAAGGGGATGCCGTATCGCTCGAAGTTCCAGAGCCTCGTGAGCCGGTCCTTGAGCCGCGCGCGCCCGGGGATTTGGTCAAGGTAGTGGTAAGTCACCTTGTTTTGCGCGACCACCCATGCCTTCGTCTCCGCCGCGTTGTCATCCTCCAGCCAGCGATACGGGTCCGCGACCTTCGTGCCGTGATAATCATCCACTGTATCCTGCTGGGCTGTCTCTGGATAACCGAGGCGTGTGGAGATCATGCTTTTGGGCGTGGGCGTGGGGCTTGCGCAACTGAGTAACCAAGTGGCGGCGACGACGACACCGGCGAGACGGGAAAACTCAGCTTTCATGCGTGCGGTTGAGAGTGCCGGAATCGGGATGCGAAGCAAGCGGACGGATAGCACCGGTCGCATCTCAGTATATTGCATCCGCAAGGCTCGACGCCGTCCTCACCCTACCTCGCTCTCGCATCGCCTTGGCCCCCTGCCTGTCCTGCAATGAACCCAGACGCGCACGAAACCTTCACCATCCACAGAATTTTCCTCGCATTCCCGGCGGCAATCCTAATCCTAGCCGCCAGTCCTAACCCAAACATTGCATGAACGAGTGGCTGTTTTTTCAAGGTGACACATCACTGGCCCCGCCGAACATTCCCGCCGTCGTCCTGGGTCTCCTGCTGTCCTTCCTGCTCGGCCAGCTGCTCGCGTGGACCTACATGATGACGCACGCCGGCCTGAGCTACTCGCGCTCCTTCGTCAACGCCCTCGTCGTCACTCCCGTCATCGTCTCGCTGGTGATGACCGTCCTCTCGAACAACATCGTCACCGCGTTCGGCATGATGGCCGTGTTTGCCATCGTCCGCTTCCGCAACATTCTTCGCGACACGCTCGACACCACCTTCGTGCTCACGTCCATCTTCATCGGCATGGGCTGCGGCACTCAGAAGTTCTCCACCACCATTGTCGGAGCGCTCATCATCTTCGCTCTGATGGTCTATCTCTGGTTCACCAACTTCGGCGCTCGCCACCGCTACGACCTCATCCTGAACCTCCACTGGGCGCGCTCCCCCGGCGAGTTGATGGAGCTCAGCCTACTGCTCGACCGCCACTCCCGCCGCGTGCACCTCGCCAGCCAGCGCTCGCACCAAGGCTACGAAGGCGCGGACTTCTCCTTCCGCCTGCTCCTCCGCGATCCGGCGCGCATCGACGAGCTGGTGAGCGAAATCACCGCCCTCGAAGGCGCCTCGCAAGTCACCACCCTCAAGGCCGAGGACGAATCGGAGCTGTAAGCCCGTGCCGGCGACTTGCAGTCGCCGTCCCAAATCGGAGCGATGCACTTGGCGCGCTCCAACTGCATCCGCCCGGCTGGAGTCCACGTCTCCGAACGACCGCTGCAAGTCGTCGTCACCCGTCACTTCAACTCCGCCGCTGTCCACGGGGCTTCGCGGTTCCCCGTCGCCGCTCGAACAGCCTTCACCTCTGCCGCTGTCACCGGCGACACGCCGCCTCCGTAGTCCTTCCGCACGAAACTCAGCACGTCGGCAATCTGCTCATCCGTAAGCCCGCCCATCGCAGGCATCGGCACGGACGTGGGAGTGCCGCCGAAGTTCTGCCCGGCAACCGTCACGGGACCGGTGAGACCATGCAGCACGACGCGGATGATTCGCGCCTTGTCGCCGCGCACCCAATCACTGCCTGCCAGCGGCGGATAGAGTCCGGGCAGCCCCTTGCCTTCGGGCTGGTGGCACGGCAGGCAGGCCATCTCGTAAATGTTTTCGCCGGCAGACGCGACCTTGCGCGGGGTGCCAACGAGCTTGCGCAGATAATCTTCATGCGCCGGGCTGCCGAACTTCAACTGATTCGCAGCCAAGGCCGGCCCCCACTGTGACTGCGTCGCGCGCGCGCTCTGCCGCAGCGCGTAGTCGAGGAACTTGTCCGTGGGCAAATCGAGCGCCTTGGTCATCACTTCCGCCGCGACGGGCTTGCCGAGGTAGCTGGCGGCGACGACGGCCTCCAAGCGCACGCGCGCGTTCTCATCTTTCGCTCGTTCGGTCAACAGCTTCGCGGCGTCGGGCAATTTGTCCGCCCACATGCCGGCGACGCGCGCTCCGTAGGCGCGGACGCGGGCGTCTTTCGCGGCGAGCAGCTTGGCAAGCAAGGCCGGGCGCGCGACCTCGTGCGACTCATAGATGCCTATGACTTCGAGCAGCAAGTGTTCGTAGCCGGGCGCGGTGGGCGCGAGCTTGGCGACCCAATCGTCAGCGGCTTTCAACACGTCCGCAGTCGTCGCGGCGAAGAGAAGCCGCTTGGCCTGGTAGCGCGTCCAGCGCTCGGGCGACCGCAGTTGTTCGAGCAGCGCGGCGGGCTTCATCGCGGCGAGGTCGGGCTGCTTCACGCTCGCGCGGCCCTTCGCGGTGATGCGCCAGATGCGGCCGTTGACCTTGTCGCGACGAGGGTCGGCGTAGCTGGTCTGGTAGTGGCCGATCATGAGAGTGAACCAGTCCGCGACATAGATCGCGCCGTCCGGCCCGGCACTCACATCCACGGGACGGAACGCGGCGCTAGAGGACTTGAGCAGCCTGGGCAACTGCGTGGTCTTGAAGCCCGAGCCGGCGTCCTCGAACCGGTGCAGCTCCACCAGTGCGCCCATGAAGCCGCCGAGGAGCGCACAGCCTTGAACGTCATCCGGCAACGCACGCGTGCCGATGATGTCCAGTGAAGTGGTCTTGGGCGAAGTGTCGAAGAGCGGGCCGACCGAGTGGTATTGCTCGGGCGAATTGCGATACGCCGTGTCCGCCGACGTGGACGAGCTGCTGCCCGAGGGACTCGCGCCGCGCACCATACCCGGCACGCTCCAGTAGCCGTGCGGCCGGTCGCCGGACTTGTGGAAGACCTGGCCGTAGTCATCGAACGCCACGCCCCAGCAGTTCGCGCCCGCCATGCCGCCGCCGAAGAAGCCTTCGAGCCGCATCGCGCGCGGGTTCAACCGCCAGATGGGCGCGCGGTCCAGACGCGCGATGCCCCACGCGGACTCGACGCGCGAGAAGGCGTGCAGGCCCTGCGTGAACCACAGGCTGCCGTCCGGCCCGTGGCAGATGCTGTTGATGAGTTGATGCGTGTCCCCAATGCCGAAGCCGCTGAAGACGACTTGCCGCACGTCCGCCTTGCCGTCGCCGTTCGTGTCGCGCAGATGCACGAGCTGGTCGAAGTCACAGACATACAGCCCGCCCGCGCCCGGCTCCAAGCCCTGCACCATCGTCAGCCCCTCGGCGAAGCGCCACGATTTGTCAGCCTTGCCGTCACCGTCCGTGTCTTCGAGCACCAGGATGTAGTCGGCGCGCTTCGCGCTGGCCTGGGCCTGCGGATACGTCGGCGAACAGGCCACGTAGAGGCGGCCCTTTTCGTCCCAAGCGATTTGCGTCGGCTTCACCACGCCATCGCGCTCGGACGCGAAAAGATTCACTTCATAGCCATCAGCGACCGTGAAGGTGGCGAGCTGCTCCTCGGGCGTGAGCGCCTTGGGAGACTCACCGCCGTTCGGTGGCGGCGGAAGGACAAGCGCGGCCACTTTCTCCCCGCGCGCCAAAGCATGAACACGCGTGTCCGCCGCCGCGACCAGCGGGCGATGCCGCTCGAAGGCTTCCTTGAGCGAAGGCTCCGTGCCGCTGGCCTTGCCGTATAACTGGCTCACGCGGTCGCCATAAACGAACGACCAGTTCGCCGGCCGCCACGAGTCGAACCAAAGCTGGTTCTTCTGCACGATGGCGGCGCGGATGGGGTCGAGGTCGGCGGACAACTTGGCGCTCGTCCCAAGCTGGAGCGCGGCCAGGGCCGCGACCTCGCGCAAGCCTTCAGCCGTGAGATGAATGCCATCATCCGTCAGTCGCTGGCCGGGTGCGCGGCCCGCCAGCGGCACGAACAAGTTCACGAACACCGCCCCGCGTTGCCGGGCTATCTCGCGCACGGCGTCCGCGTAGGCCCGCACGTCGTTGTTCCGCTTCGTGAGATCGGGCGCGTGCGTGGCCGTGGGCTTCTCAAATGGCGTTGGCGAGAGGAGAACAACCTTCCTCGTGCGGGCCGCGAACTGGTCCAGCAGCCGGTGATACGCCGCCGCGAACTCCGGCAGCCGCGCGACGCCATCGAGCGCCTCCATCTGCCCGAACTGCGCCACCACAATGGTCGCATCCGCAGCCTCAAGCTGGCGCACCCACGAGCCGAAGTTCAGGTCGCGCCATTGCTCATAAACCGTGTCCGCCTCCCACGCCATCGAGCGGAAGCGCGGCTGCTTCGCGGCGAACGCGGAGGCAAGGAGCGCCTCCAACTCACCGGCCTTCTGCTCGCGCACGAGGTTTTCCTGCCCGACAAACACGACGACCTCATTCGTGCCCAGAGCGAATTTTCCGCCCGCGAACTTCCCGACCGGCGAGCTTGGCTGAGCGGTGCCGAAGCGGCTGAGAATCTCCGCCTCGGGCGGGATGGCGGAGTCGGGCAGCACTTCAATGGAGATGTTGCGGAAGGAAATCTCCGCCTTGCAGTTCCCGTGGATTTGCAGCGCGATGACGCCGGTATCCTCGATGCCCGGCTCGCGCTCGACCCAGATGGCGGTGCGCTGGCCGTTGAGAAAGAGGACAATCTGCGAGCCGCTCGCGACGACCTCGTAGTTGTTCCAGTCGCCGGTTTTTTCCAGGCTCGCAACGAAGTTCGTGTCTGCCTGCACGAGCATCTTGCGCCGGCGCGACTCGTCGTAAAGCGAGCCGGAGTAGCCCGCGCCGATGTCCGCCTGGAAGCCGGACATTTCATTCGGCGGCTGCGGGATGCGCTTGCTGCGGAACTGCACGCCGCCGTTCACGAAGCCCTGCGTGCCGACCAGTTTGTATTCGAGGCGCAGGTGAAAGTTCTTGTAGCTCTTGAGCGTGGCGAGGAACTCATTGCGCGGATTTCCATCCAGCGACCCGCCGACGATTGCGCCGTCCCGCACGCGCCAGACCGCGTTGGTCTCGCCCTCCCACCCGGCGAACGACTTGCCGTCGAAGAGCGGGACGGGTGCGGCGAAAGTAGCGGGCAGCGCGGCAAGAGTGAGGGCGAGAACGAGAATCAGTTTCATAGGCAGCAGTGCCCAACGGGCGGTCCTGAAAACGGCGGAGTTTCGCCTTACGTGACGAGCCAGTGCAAGCCGGCATGCGAACAGCGCGCGAAAACCAGTCTTGATCGACTCTGTCCCGCGTCTGTCAGTCCCCCGTCGCGACAACCTCATGGTAGCCGTCTTACAAAAACTGCGTTGCCCCGCTGGCGCAAGGGTATTGCCCGGCGAGCTTCGCGGCGAGACGCACGGCAGCGAAGAGATTCTCCGCGCTGGCCTTGCCATGCCACGCGATGTCGAAGGCAGTGCCGTGGTCCACGCTGGTGCGGACGACCGGCAGGCCGAGCGTGGTGTTGACAGCGCTGTCGAAGGCCAGCGCCTTGAGCGGGATGAGCGCCTGGTCGTGATACATGCAGATGAAGGCGTCGGTCTCGCGTCGGCGCGCAGGGAGGAACGCCGTGTCCGGCGGGAGCGGGCCGGTGATGGTCAAACCCGCCGCACGCGCGGCCTCCACTGCTGGCGCGATGATGCGCTCCTCCTCGCCGCGACCGAATAAGCCGTGCTCGCCCGCGTGTGGGTTCAAGCCCAGCACGGCGAGGCGCGGCTCGCGTCCGCGCCGCCGGCGCACGGCATCGGCGGTGAGCTCAATCACGTCGAGGATGCGACGGATGGTGAGCGCGGCGGAAACTTCGTGGTAGCCGATGTGGACGGTGACGAGGCTGCACGTCAGCTCATCAGAGAAGAAGGTCATGCAACTGCGCTCCGCCCGCATCCGCTCGGCGAAAATCTCGGTGTGGCCGGGATACTTGTGCCCGGCGGCGTGGAGCGCTTCCTTGTTCAACGGCGCAGTGGTGATGGCCGCCACCTCGCTTTTCAATCCGGCTTCGATGCTGGCGGTGACGTAGCGAAACGCCGCGTCGCCGCAGCGCGGATCCACTTGCCCCGGAGTCACGGTGACAGCATCCACGCATTGGAAGTCCACCACGCTGGGCATGCGGACCATGTGGTGGTGCGTTGGCCATTTCGCCCTCGCCATGACCGGGCAGGTCAGCGGCAACCCAAGCTTCTCCGCCACCCGCCGCAACACACCCGCGTCGCCGAAGACGATTGGCACGCACTCGCGCGCGAGGTCCGCGTTCGCCAGCAGGCGCAGGCAAATCTCTGGGCCAACCCCGGCGGGGTCGCCCATCGTGACTGCGATGCGTGGGAGCGAGTTCGTCATCGCGTCGAGCATGGGCAATTCATCGGCGCGCGGCAACGGTGGCAAATGGAGCGCGGACGCCCACTTCCTCATCGCATCCACCAACTCGCGCTTGCCTCACGCAAAGGACGCGAAGAACGCAAAGGCCGATGGGACATCCGGAGGATAGAAACGCTGCCTGGGGGCTTCCACACACGAGATGAAGTCGATTGTCATGCACAGCCGCTTTCCTTTGCGACCTTCGCGACCTTTGCGTGAGGTTGATAGCGGGAGCCTGGTATTCTGCTCTGCTGCGGACGTGGGCGTCCGCGCTCCTGACGCACTTCACTGGCGCACTTCCACGATGCAATCAAACACCTCCCCCAGCCGCTTGCCGCCACGCGTGATGTCGAAGGCCACATGGCGGATGCCGGGTGTTGCATCGGGTGCTGCTGCGAGGCGGAGTGTGAACTGTGTCCGGCTCTGCGCGGGGACGGTGCTAGTCCAGCGGCCCGACGTGGCCTGCAAACCGGGCGGCGCGTGCGGCAGGATGTCGAACGCGAGCGGCTTCGACTCGAAGTTGCGCACGGTCACCGTCACCTCGACCGACGTGCCGCGCTTCACCGACACGCGGTGCGGCTCCGCCCGCACCCAGAAGGGGTCGAACCACCAGCGGTATTCCGGCTCGGAACTCAGCGACTTGAAAGCGTCGCGCATGTCGTAGCTCCACTTGCGGTAGCGCTCGATGAACTTCGCCGGCTGGTCCATCACGAACGAGTGGCCGCCGAGCAGGATGTCGGGCTTGAGCTTCGTGAGATACTCGGCGGCCACGATGTAGCCCTCTTCCAGAATGCCGCTGGTGCGAGCGCACATCGCCTCGTGGCCGCTCTGCTTCGGGTCGGCGGGGTTGCCGAAAATGTTGTCGCCGGTGAAGGCCACCTTGCGCCCGTCAATCATGCCCGTCAGGCACAGGCCGAACTCGGTTTGGCCCGGCATCCAGTCAATTGTGAATCGGAAACCTTCCCAGTCGAAGGTCTCGCCGGACTCGAAGAGGCGGTCGAATGTGATGCGATCCACGCCGTTGCCGTAGGCCTGAATCGGCGCGGCGTAGTCGAACGCCTCGGGCCGTTCACACACCTCCTTCATCCGGTCCAGCGCCCAGAACTGCGTGCCCCACGTCTTCTTCAAGTGCGGGGCCTGGAGGAAGTGGTCGCCGTGCATGTGCGTCAGCACCATCGCGTCAATCGCCTTCAGCCCGTGCTTCTGGCGCATCCCTTCGAGCGCGGCTTCGAGAATGTTCGTCTGAATCAGCCCGCAATCCACCACGAGCGCGCGTCCGCTGTCGGCCAGAATCATGTAGAAGTTCGGCGCGAAGTTCGGGCCGCGGAACTTGAACACGTGCTTCGAGACCTGCCACACGTTCGGCACCACCGTCGGCTGCGAGGTCGTGTCCTGCGCGGCGGGAGCGAAGGACATCACCGGGTAGCCGCGCACAAGGAGCCGTTCGAGGGCGAAAAGCTTCTGTTGGAAGTCCTGAATCTGCTTCTTCGCATTGGCGATGGGCGGGCCGTGCGACGGCAGCATCCACGCGGGATTGTAGGCGGCGATTTGCCCGCTGCCGTTGGCGATGGCCCACACGCCAGCGGCAAAGCCGTAGTCCCAGTCGGTGTCGAACCATGTGTGCATCTTCGCGCCGTCCATCATCACGTCGCCGGTGAACGCGAGCCAGCGTCCGCCTTCGTTGAGGAAATAGGACATGCCGCCGGGGCTGTTGCCGCGCGTGTCCACGCAGCGGAACTCGCGCCCGCGCCAGGTGAACGTGTCCATCCGCTGAAAGCCCTGGTCGAGCTTGATAGGCTCGACGGCTGGCCGGACGTAACTGGAACCGTGGACGGTGAACGCGTCGCCGAGGCGGACAATCATCTTGCGGTAGCTGGCCGGGTTCTCGAACAGCGCCCGCTCAAACTCAGGCGCGGCTAGTTTCGTTCCGGTGCCCTTCAACTTCGGTGCGCCCTGGCACTGCTCGCGGTGGTGATGCGTGAAGAGAACCCACTCGACCCGCTTCACGCCAATCTCAGCGAGATGGTCGAGCACACTGCCGTCGCCGAGGTCAATGAGCAGCGCCGCATCACCGTCGCGGATGACGTGGACATTGCAGGTGTCGGTCCAGGTAAAAAGGTTCGGGTGGCGCGCGGGGTCGGGCTGGGTAAAGCGCGGTGCGGCGGCGAGATGCAGTGAAAGCGCGAACAGCAATGTCACAAAAAGCCGGCAGCTTGCTGAGTGCGTGAGTGAGGTCTTCATTTGGTTTGGAAGGTGGAGCTGGCGACAATCTCGTGGACGAGAGTGCGGAAGCCGAGGTTCTTCACCTTCGCCTTGCGGACGATGTCGCTGATGACGGCGTCATCGGTGAACTCAAGGCCGTGGCCGGTGGCGTAGATGAGGAGCTTCTCCGCTAGGCCGCGCGTGATGGCATCCGGTTCGGCGAGTAGCAGGCGCTTCAGCTCGGCGAGGTCGCGGAACTTGCGGCCGTCGGCCAGCGCATCGCTCGGGTCCACTTTCGGGCCGAGGGCGAGGCGCATGTCGCGCTGGTTCACGCTGATGGTAATCCACTCGACTCCGTTGCGCTGGTTGGGCGCGGGCGAAATGCGGTAGCGGTCGCGCCACGCGCCGATGACATCGTAGCTCTCCAGCGCGAAGCCCAACGGGTCAATCTTCGCGTGGCAGCCAGCGCACGACTCAACTTCCCGGTGCTTCGCGAGCTGGTCGCGGATGTTCTTTGCGCCGCGAATGTCCGGCTCGACGGCAGGCACGTTTGGCGGCGGCGGTGGGGCGGGCTTGCCGAGGATGCGGTCCATCAGCCACACACCGCGCAACACGGGCGAGGTGGTCGTGCCGTTGGCCGTGACCTTGAGCACGCTGGCGTGGGCCAGCACTCCGCCGCGATGCCACTCGGGCTTCAGCGCGACGCGGCGCACATCGAGGCCGTTCACGCCCGGGATGCCGTAGTGTTTCGCGAGCCGCTCGTTCAGCATCGCGAAATCGCTCTCCACGAAGTTCAGCACGCTGAGATTCTCCTCCAGCAGCGCGTCGAAAAACGCGTGCGTCTCCTGGAGCATCGAGACTTGCAGCAGCTCATCGAACTCCGGGTAAAGCCGCGCGTCGGGCGTGGTGAACTCGATGTTCCGCAGCGCGAGCCACTGGCCGGTGAAATCCTCGGTGAACGCGCGCGCCTTCGGGTGCTTCAGCAGTCGCTCGGTCTGCGCGCGGAGCACCGCCGGCTTGGTCAAATCGCCTTTCGCTGCGACAGCCAGCAGTTCTGCGTCCGGCGCGCTGCTCCACAGGAAGTAACTGAGTCGCGCGGCGAGCGCGTGGCCGTCGAGCTTGCCGGGCTGCTCGTCGAGCATCAGGAAACGCGGCGAGACGAGGATGGCCTTCAAGCCCACTCGCAGCGCGTCTGCGAACTTCACACCCTTATCCAAACGCTCGCGCACGAGCGCCAGATACGGCGCGAGGTCCGCGTCGCCCACCGGACGACGGAACGCGCGCGCGGCGAACTGCTTCGTCACGCGCTCGGCATCGCTGAAGACGCCGCGCTCCAAGTCCACGTCGCCGAGGAGTTGCTTGCGCGTCGCTGGCGGCCACTCCTTCGCGTCGATCGGCCCTTCGACGTCAATCCACTGCACTGCGAAGCCGGGGCCGGTGTATTCGTCCGCCTTGTTCTGCCACGGGATGGTGCCGTAGGAGATGACCTTCAGCGTGTCACCGCGTCCGTCGAGCCGCTCGACCAGCTCGACAACCGTCGGCTTGTCCGCCGGCACGGAGAAGTGCCCGAGCAACTTCGTCTTGCCGCCCACGCCGAAGCTGCCGCCATAGACGCGAAAGGTCGCGGGCTTGCCCTCCGTCTGAAACCCGCTCGCGGAAATGCGGACGCGGTATCGCCCCGGCTCGGGCGCACGGAAGCGGCGCAGCTCCGTCGGCGAGTAGCCGGAGTTGAAGAGAGCGATGCCGCCGTCGGGCCTCGGGCGATGACTTTTGCCGTCCCAACTCGCGAGCCGGTTGGGCGCGGCAAAACGCTGCTGGATAAAAGGTGGCTTCGGCCCGATGCCGATGGCCGCGTCGAGCGCCACGTCGGCAGCTTCGAGATACTTCTCCACCTGCACCGGCGACAGCGTGAGCGCGGAGGACACCTTATCGAAGCCGTGCGCCGAGCCGTCCTCGGGGAGCAGTTCCATCAGGTTGACCTCGATGCCGAGCAAGTCGTGCATCGTGTTCTGATACTCGAAGCGGTTCAGCCGCCGCAGCGCGACGCGGCCCTCCGCGGTCTGCCGCGCAGCGATGGCCACGCGCAACTCGCGTCCGAGCCAGTCGAGCACGACCTGCCGC
>JACRKB010000240.1 GCA_016235545.1 Verrucomicrobiota bacterium
GTCAGCGACTGCGGCGCGGTGGTGCTGCGGCCGCGCTCGGGGCAGGTCAGGTTGCTGTCCGGCGCGTCAAACACTTCGAGAAAGGGGAAGCGAAGGTTGCGCTTCGCGAAGATGTAGAGGCTGCGCCGGTCGTGCTCGCGTGGGTCAGCCGAAGTATTCCAACCCTTCGAGCCTTTGAGAGCCTCGGCAGGAATCGGCGGGAAGATGCTCGGTCCGCCGAGCGTCGCGTTCAGCCGCCCGCTCACCGCCAGCAAGCTGTCGCGGATGATTTCGCCTTCGAGGCGCAGACGGTTCATGCGCCCGAGCAGCCGATTCTCGGGGTCGGTGGCGATGGCCTTGGAGAAGTGATTAGTAATTAGTGAGCGAGTGCTCGGTGAGGCGGGCTGCGACGACTGATTACTAATCACTAAATACTGATTACTTTCCCGCGACGCCTGCCGATACGCCTCGCTCATCACCATCACTCGGTGCAGCCGCTTGAAGCTCCACCCGCCCGCGACGAATTCGCTCGCCAGCCAGTCCAGCAGCTCCGGGTGTGACGGCTTCGCGCCGTGCGTGCCGAACTCGCTCGGCGTCGCCACCAGGCCGCGACCGAAGTGGTGCTGCCAGACGCGGTTCACGATGATGCGCGCGGTGAGCGGGTTCTCCGGGCTGGCAATCCAGTTGGCGAGCTGCGCGCGCGGGCTGGCAGCGGAGTCCGTCTTCGCCTTGTAACCCTGCAACACCGACGGAAAGCCCGCCGTCACGAGTTCACGCGGCTGGTTGTAATCGCCACGATTCAGCAAGTGCGCGCGGGCCGGGACTGCGTTGCTGGTCGCGAGGGTCAGCGCGGTGGGCAAGGGCGTCGGTGCGGAAAACTGTTTGGCCGCGTCCGCCAGCTCTCGCCGACGCTCCTTGTCCGCTCCGCTCAGTGCGGCCAGCAGTTCCTTCTCCGTCACTGCGACTACAGCGGCGCTCTCGAACGCGAGGTTCGCCTGCGCGGCGGTGCGTTGCTCCGGCGGCGTGTTGTGCGCCTCGCGGACCTCGGGCGGCTGTTTGGCGAGCTTCGTGGCGCGCAGCTTCTCACGGTAGGGCGTTTCGAGCGCGGCAAGTTCGCGCACGGCGGGACGTGACTGATACTCGCGCGTCGCCCGCTCGTGCGTCGCGCGTTCCTCCGGCGTCGGCACCGGCGTCTCGCGCTTGAACGCGGCGGGCATGAAGAAGGCCTGCATCGCGAAGTAATCCCGCTGCGCAATCGGCTCGAACTTGTGATCGTGGCAACGCGCACACCCGAACGTCTGGCCGAGGAACACCGACGCCGTCGCGTCCGTCATGTCGTTGAGGGTGTTGAGCCGACGCTGAACCTGGTCCGAGCTGTCCGTCATGTCTGGGCCGATGAGGTTGAAGCCCGTGGCGATGAGCGCGTCGCGGTCGGCGGGCCACAGCTCGTCGCCGGCGATTTGCTCGCGCACGAAACGGTCGTAGGGCTTGTCCGCGTTCAGCGAGCGCACCACGTAGTCGCGGTAGCGCCACGCGTTCGGGCGCGTCACGTCGTGCTCGAAACCCTCCGTGTCCGCATAGCGCGCGAGGTCCAGCCAGTGCCGCCCCCAGCGCTCGCCGTAGTGCGGCGACGCGAGCAAGCGGTCCACGACTTTCGCCCATGCGTCGGGTGAAGTGTCGGCGAGGAACGCATCCAGTTCAGCGAGAGTTGGCGGCAGGCCGACCAAGTCCAGCGACACGCGACGCAACTGCGCTTCCTTTGTGGCTGGCGGCGAGAAGGCGAGGCCAGCGGCGTGCAGCTTCGCGAGAAGAAACGCGTCGAGGGGAGAGTAATTAGTGATTAGCGCGGAGTGATTAGTGCGGCCGCTCCCTGACTGATTACTAATTACTCCCTTACTAATCACTGGCACCAGCGGGCGCTTCACCGGCTGGAAAGCCCAGTGCGCGCGGTCGGCATCGGTGATGGCGAACTCGCGCGAGGCTGGGGCCGCGCCCAACCAGCCGGCGACCAGCAGGACGGACAGGCAGAGCTGGACGGAGATTTGGCGGCGAGGCCGGGGCATGTGCAGTCCTGACGAGCCGAAAAACGGCTGCCTTCAGCTTCCGGCCAGCGCCGCCTGAAGACAAGCCAGCTCGTCCTTCACCTGCGCGGGGTCTTGAAGCGTCTGCGCGATCTCCGCCTTCACCAGCTCGCGGAAGCGGCGGCGCAGGCGGTGGACGGCGACCTTTACCGCGCCTTCGTTCATGTCCAGCGCCCGCGCGGCGTCGGCTTGCGAGAAGGCTCCCGTGTCGCCCGTGAGCCAGGGCTTGAGCGTGGCGAAGTGCGTGGCGTGGCCGGCCTCCGCCTGCTCGCGGGCCAGCGCGGCCAGCGCGCGGTCGAGGACGGTGAGCGCCCACTTGCGGTCGAACTCGCGCTCCGGGTCCGGCGCGGTGGCGTCGGGCAATTCGAGGCATGGCGAGGTGTCCGTCTCGACGCCGAGCGGCAGCGGCGTGGAGCCGGAGCCGCGCTTGGCGGCGCGCGCGCGGTCGCCCATGTCCGCGAGGAAATGCTTCACCGCGCCAAGCAGGAAGGAGCGGAACCGCCCGCGTCCCTGCACCACGGTGTCGAGACCCTGCCGCGCCAGCAGCCGGGCGAAGAACTCCTGCGTCAGCTCACGCGCCACGTCCTCATCGCGACCCGAGCGACGGATGAACGCGAACACAGCCCCGTAGTAAGCGCCGCACAAGTCCCCCAGCGCCGCCTGCGACTCCGGCGAATCCCCGCGCGCCGCGAGCACACGCGTCCACTGCGTGGTGTGGAAGCTACCGGCAGGCGGCGTTGCGGCGGGTGTTGAAGCGTGGGAGGTCAACTCACTTGTCAGCAGGCGGCGTGAACTTGAAATCAGCTGGAGTCAAAGTCTGGCTGGCGGTCACAATTTGGTAGGTTTGCACCGTGCGTAGAGTGGCACCGGCAGTCATCGTGCGATTTGGGACTCCCGCCAACTGGTCAGACGTGACGGTGGCGACGCGTTCAGCCTTTCGCAGCAGAAAGTCCCGCTTCGACACCCACAGTCTGGTGGAGCCGAGAGTGGATTTGCCGTCGGCTCTCCCTACGATGACGGCGCAAGGCTCACCGGCGACAACTTCGTCCGGTTCCAAGCGCAGTTCGCGCAGAATGGAAACCCATGGCGCATCACCGAAGAACAGCTGCGGCAGCCAAGTGCTTGCATTTTGGGATACGCCACCGCCACCGCCCAACGCCCGCCCTCGGCTCTCTTGGCGGACCGGCGCTTGGGCATTCATCCAGAACCAGTCGCCTTCTCCCTCGGACCACGCCGCTCCCTCGTGAACGTGAGTGCCGATGGGTGAGGAGGTCCAGTGCACGAGGTAGAGGCTGGGGCGGCCCAGCTTGACCTCAAACTGGTTGGACTGCTCGAACGGAGGCTGTCCGGGCCGGTCCATGGTGGTGGCCGTCCGGCCTTCGACGACCAGATTGGTGGCGTTGGCATATTGCAGGCGCAGGTTTGTCAGCCAAGCAGCAGGCTCCAGTTTTTGGGTTTCAACGGGGAGAGGAAGGACGCCGGGACGTGCCGGCGAGACTTGTAGCGAAGCGCGATACTCCGCGCCGTCGGGCTGGCGGATTTCGAAGAGTGTGCCCGTGCTGGTGCGGCCCGGCTCGGCTCGCAGCGGGCGGATGTGGCGGAGGTTGCGCTTGGCTTCCTGCGCCAGCGCGGCGCTGGGCAGCACGAAGCCCAGCCGCCATGTTTGCCGACCCGTCGGCAAGATGCGCGAGGGTGCGTTGCTAGTATGGGGCGTGAGGTGGACGAAGGTGCCGGAGAACGCGGGGACGGATGCCTTCGCTTCGGCTTCGGTCGTGCCGGAGAGTTTTGGCCCAGTCAGTTCGGCGCGCAGCTCCACGCTTTTTAGCCAAGTCTCGGTGTTCACGTCCACGATGACGACGTTGTTGCTCACGCCCACGAGGCCGCAGCCGAAGTGCGTGACAGCCGAAGCCGCGTTGGGCGGTGCCATGCGACTTGCCGAGTAGGCGACAAATAATGCGGCCAGCAGCACAGCCCACTCGACCGCTCCAGACTTGGGGTGGGTGTTGACGAACTGCGCCCTAACCTCCGCGAGCGAGAGCACACGAGCCAGCCACCAATAACTGGCGACCAGCAGCGCGCTTTGCCA
>JACRKB010000236.1 GCA_016235545.1 Verrucomicrobiota bacterium
GCCCAGCGGTGATTGGTGCTGCGAAAGGATCGCCGCTCCACCCGTCATCGCCAAATCTGCAGCCAGCAGAGAGGCGCGCAGGACCGCGAGCGAAGAAGTGTGCCCGGTGGATGCGAGTGGTTCACGCGGCTGGGCGACAAGCGCACTCATTCCGGCGCTCAAGCGCGGCACGGCAGCGGTGTGAGTTTCCGTCGCCGAGCGCGGGCCGGTCGCGCCGTCGCCGTTGAGCAATTCGCCCAGTCCCCTTCCCAAAGCAGGTTTTGCCACGCGCGGAGGCTGTGGTCGGATTGGGGACGGGACAACGCAAAGTTGTTCACAGCAGAAGGGCCGCTTGACCTTTTGCCGGACGGCGAGCAGTTTCTGCCCACTGCCTATGAATGCCATGCCTCCGCGTGCCACGTCCGGCCGCACCGGATTTACCCTCATCGAACTGCTCGTCGTCATCGCCATCATTGCCATCCTGGCCGGGATGCTTTTGCCCGCACTCTCGAAGGCCAAGGAGAAGGCGCACCAGACCAAGTGCCTCAACAACAATCGTCAGTTGGCCTTGGGCACCGCAATTTACACAGGCGACAACGACGAGAAATATTTTTGGGGCCGGGACATCAACGGCGCCACGGGTGCGGGCGGAGTGGCCACTGCAAACCAGCCAGACGCCTGGCCTGTGGTGCTGGCACCTTACATGGGGGTCAAGGTCGTGAATGTCCAGACGGTGATCGCGACCTATCTCTGTCCGAAGGATACGACCCAGGAGCCGGCAGCAGTCTGGGTAGGCTCCAGTTACCGCGCCAACGAACACATCTACCGCTACTACGCGCCCACCGGGACCGACGCCACTGCGGCGGCCACGGTGAACCGCTACCCCGGCCCCTTGCGCACCACTGGCATCAGGCAGCCCTCCTCGATCCTCATGATGATCGAGAAGTCCAAATCGAACATGGCGTATCAGTGGCAGCAGAACAATCTGGAGGCCCAGCGGCAGGGCTGGAACACACCAAATGCGAACGGCAAGTTCAACTACTCCGGCACAATCCGCCACAAGAACGGCTCCACGTCCTTTGCCGCAGACGGACATGGCGAGACCCTCCGCCTTCCCCCCTACTTCCCCGGCGGCCCTGTTCCAGCCGACATGGAGGACATGGGCGACGTTCGGGGCAACGTGACGGGCGGGGGAACGGGCGTCGTCAACAACTTCGTCTCCACGCGCGCCAAGCTCTTCATGCGCGAAGTCCCCTCCTGGCCGGGCTTCTGACCCAGGAATTAATAAGGAGCGCAGGAAGGCAGGAGGAACAAAGGCCCTCCGACCGCAACTCTTCTCCTGCCCTCCTGCTCTCCTTATAAATCCGCCTCCTCCCTTCCTCCTCGGGATCAACGCAGATTCCCCCAGCCCGACCCCTCGTGGCCGAAGCGGAACTTCTCCGGGTGCAATATCTCCGCCAGGATTTCCAACGACTCGACCAGGCGCGGCCCGGGGCGGTTGAAGTGGGCGCTGCCATCGCAGACAAACACGCGCTGATTCCGCACCGCCTTGAGGTCTGCCCAGCCGGGCTTGTGCAGCAGCGAGGTCATTTCGCCTCGCGTTCGGTCGAGGCTGAAGCCGCACGGCAGCGCGACGATCACGTCCGGGTTCGCGGTGCGCATCTCCTCCCAGCGCAGAGCGCCGGTGTGCCTGCCAGCCTCGCCGAAGAGATTTCTTCCACCGGCCAGTTCCACAAGCTCCGGCACCCAGTTGCCTGAGCCCATCAGCGGGTCGAGCCATTCGAGGCAGGCGACGGTGGGGCGCGGCAGGATGCACGACTTCTCAATCACGTCCACGCAGCGGTTCTTGAGCGGGCGGAGCACGTCCCGGCCCCGCTCAGAAACTCCCAGCACGGCGGCGACTCGCCGGAAATCCTCCCACACATCCGCGAGGCGGTGTGGTGTGAGCGAGAGGAGTTGCGGCATCGAGCCGGGCCAGTGGCCCAGAGCCTTCGCCACGTCGGCCTCGCTCACGGCGCAGACATCGCACTGCGCCTGCGTGAGGATGAGGTCTGGCTTGAGCTCCTGAATCAGCCGCGTGTTGATGCGGAAGATCGAAAGTGATGCCCCGATGAGGTTGTGAATCTGCTCGTCAATCTGCCGGCTGGTGGAGTTGGGCAGCAGCTTGGACTCGGTGCAGACGGGCAGCCCCGCCACCTCGGCGGGAAAGTCACACTCGTGCGACCGGCCGACCAACTGCGCGCCGCAGCCCAGCGCGCAGACCATCTCGGTCGCGCTGGGCAGCAGAGAAACAATGCGTCGGTGGCTCACGGTGCGAAACAGCAGCCAGCCTACAAACGCCATCGCAGGCTTCCCAGCGGTTTTTGCGCAGCTACACTTGGCTGTGGAACCACCACGCATGAGCAGCATGAAGACCTTCGGCGCAGACGGCGGACTGCCGCGCCGGCAATTCCTCCGGCAAAGCGCGCTCGCAACGGCGGCGGTCGTCGGTGTGGCCACCCACGCTGCCGAGCCACGGAAGGCCCGCGTCGCCGTCTCGCTCGACCTCGAGATGTCGCGCAATTTTCCGGCGTGGGAGCAGACGCATTGGGATTACGAGAAGGGAAACCTCGACGCGGCGACGAAGCGCTATGCGGTCGAGGTCGCGCGGCGCGTGAAGGCGCGAGGGGGCGTGGTGCATTTCTTCCTCGTGGGCCGCGCGCTGGAGCAGGAAAACGTGGGCTGGCTCAAGCAGTTGATTGCCGACGGTCATCGCGTGGGCAACCACACCTACGACCACGTCAACGTGAAGGCGGCGAAGGCGGATCAAATCCAGTTCCGCTTCCAGCGCGCGCCGTGGCTCATCGCGGGGAAGGAGCCGGCTGCTGTCATACGCGAAAACATTGAGCAATGCACGGCGGCGATGAAGTCGCGGCTGGGTGTCGCGCCGAATGGCTTCCGCACGCCCGGCGGTTTTGGCAACGGGCTGGCGGACGCGCCGCAGGTTCAGAAGATATTACGCGAACTCGGCTTCACCTGGTGCAGCAGCAAGTATCCCGCGCACGCACCTCCGAAGCCCGGCGAGGAGCCGGACGCGTCGGTGGTGGCGGACATCGTGCGCGCGCAGGCGGAGGCGCAGCCCTTCCGCTATCCCAGCGGGCTGGTGGAAGTCCCGATGAGTCCCATCAGCGACATCGGCGCGTTCCGCACGGGGCGCTGGAAGCTGGAGTGGTTCCTGCGCGTGACGCGCGCAGCGGTGGAGCACTGCATCGAGCGCGGGCTGGTCTTTGATTTTCTCGCGCACCCGAGCTGCCTCGGCGTGGTGGACCCGGAGTGCCGCACGGTGGAGATGATTTGCGATCTGCTGGCGAAGAACCGCGAGCGCGCGGAGCTGACGGACTTGGAAGCGGTGGCGAAGGCGTTGAGCTGAACATAGTCGCAACCTTCAGGTTGCGAATGCACGCACAGGCTGAAGACTGCGACTACGCGCGGAACCTCGGAAACAAATCTCCCTTCGGCCAATCCGTCACCGCGTCCGCAGCGCGATGCAGCGCGGGGTCAATTTCACCGTCCAGCTTGCGGTCCTTGCTTCGCTGGTTGAAGAGCGCGGCCCAGCTCAGGCCGTCAGAGCGGCGCACGAGCATCGTGTAGGTGCCAGGCAGGCTGCCGGAATGCCAGTAGTTCGCCTTGCCCGGCTGCCCGAGGTTGGGGCGCGTCAGCCAGCCGCAGCAGTAGTAAGTCCCTTTCAGCGGACCGTCCTCGGTGCGCGCGACGGTTGCCGGCGGCGCGGCGTGCAGCTCGCGCCAGGTTGCCGGTTTCAGCAGCGGACACTTCTCCGCGTCGTGCAGCGCGGCGGCGAAGCGCGCGAGGTCCACGGCGCTGGCCAGCCACGCGCCGTGTGCGTCCATCGCCTCAAGGTTGAAGCCGCCGTAGGGCCACGGGACTTTGGGTGGCAGGCCGGGGAAGACGCTTTCCGCAGTCTCGGCCTCCGGCATGTGGTAGCGGACTTCGCCCGGAGCGCGGCCCGCTTCGAGCGAGCGACCGAGGCGCATGGACTTGATGCCGGCGGGCGCGAGGACAACTTCCTTCACGTAGTCCTCGTAGGATTTTCCCGCGAGCTGCTCGATGACTCTGCCCAGCACGCAGTAGCCGAAGTTCGAGTAGGCGTAGCGCGTGCCGGGGTCGAAATCGAGCGGCTGGCCCATCATGTAGCGGATGACCGCGTTCGGCCCGGCGGGCGCTCCCTCGCCGACTGCGGTGGCGATGAGCTTGGGGCGGAACATCGGGTCGAAGCTCATGTCGCGGTCCCAGCCGCCAGTGTGCTGGAGGCATTGGCGGATGGTGACGGTGCGCAGACGCGGGTCGGGCTTAGTGTCAGGCAATGGCTTGTGCGGGATGAGGTCAAACGCGCGGTCGTCGAGCTTGAGCTTGCGCTGCTCGACGAGCCTGAGCACGGCAACGGCGGTGATGGGCTTGGAGATGCTGGCGATGCGGAAGAGCGAGGCCGGCTCGACACGTTGCTGGCGCTCCTTGTCGGCCCAGCCGTGGCCGCGCGCGTGGACGAGCCGGCCCTCCTTAACCACTGCGAGCGCGCCGCCGGGCATTCCGCGCGCGACGATGAAGTCCTCCATCGCACGGTCGAAGCCGGCGAGTGAAGGCGGTTCGGCAGAGCGGGTGATGAACGGACTTGTGAAGACAGCCACGGAGGATGTGGTGAGAAAGCGGCGGCGGCGCATGGCGGAGGTTTCGGCGAACGGGGCGGGGAAAGTATTCAGTGTTCAGTGTTCAGTAGAGCACGCTGTTCATTTCATCGACTGACAACTGAACACTGAACGCTGAATACTTTCCGTGTGCGCCCGCCTTCCTCCCTCAAAAGGCTTGGCTTCCCCCGCTCCCTCTGGCAGACGAAGCGAACATTTCAGCCACCACACTCCCATGAACTGGTATTACGCCGTAGGATCACAGCAGCAAGGGCCGGTCACCGAGGACCAGTTGCGCGCCCTCGCCAAGGATGGCGTCGTCACCGCTGACACCATGGTCTGGCGCGATGGCATGGCGGACTGGCAGCCGTATGGCGCGGTGAGCGGTGCCGCACCGGCGGCCGCGAACGCGGCGGGCAGCGTGCTTTGCGCCGAGTGCGGGAAGTCCTTCGCGGCGGATGACGTAGTGCGCTTCGGCGACCGCTCCGTCTGCGCCGCGTGCAAGCCGACCTTCCTCCAGCGAATGCAGGAAGGCGCGCTCACGACCGGCGCACTGGACTACGCGACCTTCGGCACGCGCTTCGGCGCGAAGATTCTCGACAGCCTGATCCTGTGGGTGGTCAACACGGGCATGACCATCGCGCTGGGCATGGCGGTGGGCGTGGCGCAGGGGGATCCCAAGGCCTCGATGGTTTTTCTGGGCGTCACGATAGTCATTCAAACCCTCGTCAACGTCGCTTACGGCACGTTCTTCCTCGGCAAGTTTGGCGCAACACCCGGCAAGATGGCCTGCAAGATCAAGGTCGTCCGACCCGACGGCTCGCCCCTGACCTACGGGCGCGCCTGCGGCCGCGTCTTCGCCGAGATTCTCAGCGGCATGACCTGCTCCATCGGCTACCTCATGGCCGCTTTCGACGAGGAGAAGCGCTCGCTCCACGACCGCATCTGCGACACGCGCGTGATCAGGAAGGGCTAGTCCATCCCCGCAATGAGCGCCCAGCCGGTAACGTGCGCAAAGTGCCGCTCGCCGCTGGGCGATCTCTTCAACGCCGCCGAGCTGCGGCCTTGTCCCGGCTGCGCGGTGCCGACTCTCGTCGAGGTTTTCCCCGCCCTCTTCCGCGACCGCGTGGTGGGGGCCATGGCGGAGACGATTCTCACCGTGGGTGACGCCGGCTGTTTCTTTCACCCGCAGAAGAAAGCGGTCGTGCCGTGTGAAGGCTGCGGTCGCTTCCTCTGCGCGCTGTGCGACGTGGAACTCAACAGCCAGCATCTGTGCCCGTCGTGCCTGGAAATCGGGCGCAAGCAGGGCCGCCTCAAAAGCCTGGAGAACCATCGGGACCTCCATGACCGCGCCGCGCTCCTGCTGGCCACTCTCCCGCTCCTGCTGATCTGGCCGTCCGTCGTCTGCTCGCCGCTCGCGTTGTTCCTTGTCTTCCGGCACTGGAAGGAACCGGGCGACTACGTCCGTCCGGGCAAGAGCCGCTTCATCCTCGCGGGCATCCTCGCGGGACTTCAGGTTATCGCCTGGATTGGATTCTTCCTCTATCTCGCGATTCGCTGAACCCTGCCATGAGCCAGCCACCCCTCTACCGCAAGCTCCCCGGCCGTGGCACGCGCCGCGAAGGCACGTTCATCGTCACAGTGGCGGCCCGCCAGTCCGCGCTCTGGCTCGGTGTGGACCACCTGTTGCTCGTGGATTCCACGCTGGCCTCGCAGGACCTCAAGCGGTTTTTCTTTCGCGACATCCAGGCCGTCATCGTCCGCAAAACCCATTCCGGACGGACCGTCAACATCGTCATGGCCAGCTTCGCTGCGGTCGTCTGCGGACTTACGCTGACTGTGAATGACCCCGCCGGACGGATTGCGCTCTTCGTGATTGCAGCATTTTTTGGCGTCGTTCTGCTGGTGAACTCCCTCTTTGGCCCCACTTGCGAGACCCACCTGCAAACCGCCGTGCAGCGCGAGCAACTGCCCTCGCTGCACCGCCTCCGCACCGCGCGGAAAGTTCTGCGCACTCTGCGTCCGCTCATCGAATCTGCCCAGGGCCAGCTCACAGCCGAGGAGGCCCGCGCGCGCGCCGCGACGCTGGCTGCGGCCCACATCGCTCCCGCGCCCGTGAAGGCCGCGCCCGAGCTGCGCCCCTGTCGCGGGTCGTTCCACACGGTGCTCTTCCCGTTGCTGCTGGTGGATGGCCTGCTCAACGGCGCGGCGATTTTCCTGAACTCGATGCCGCTGGCGCTCGTGCAGCTCGCCGTCCTCTTTGGCATCATCCTCACCCTCGTCGGCGCGCTCATCCGCCAGCAGGACACCGACCTCCCGGCGGGTCTCCGACGACTGGCCCACGTCATCATTGGCTACGTCTGCGTGCTTCTGGGCGTCGGCTTCGTCATCAACTCCGTCCATGCGATGCAGAACCCGTCCATGCAGAATGACCTGGGCGCAATGAAACATTTCGCCTCGCTTGATCCCTTCGAGCATCCGTGGCTGCTGGTGTCGTTCGCAGTGCTGTGCGTTTGCTCCTCCGTGCTCGGCATCACCGGCTCGGTCCTGCTCGCGCGCTACAACCGCGCGCGCCAGCCCGTCGTCTTGATTCCGCCAGCCCCGCTGCCACCGGCCCCACCTTCCGCACCGCAGCCCTTGCCGGTCGCAGCTGCCGAACTCCCACCGCCTCTGCTCGTGCCACCCGTCGTGCCACCACCACCGCCAGCCCCGCCCGCAAATGGCTGAACTCGCGCAGCAACGCTGTCTGAATCACACGGAGCGCGAGGCCGCGGCACGCTGCCCGGCGTGCGCGCAGTTCTTCTGCCGCGAGTGCATCACCGAGCATGAGGGCATCGTCATCTGCGCGGCCTGCCTTCGCCGGCAATCAGCACCCGCCACCGCGCGCCGCACGGGTTGGAACCGGCTGGGACTACTCGGACTCGCGGCGGCGGGCGTGCTCGCCGCGTGGTTGTGGTTTTATTCCGCCGGCCAAATCCTCCTCTCCCTCCCGTCCGAGTTCCACGAGGGAACGCTTTGGAAAATGGAGCTGACAGAGCCATGAACTTGGGAAGCGCAGTCAACGCAAAGACGCAAAGACGCAAGGACGCCGGGAGGCGGGAATTGTGCTGGCCCGCAAATCAGAATCGCGTTCACCCGCGCGGCGCGCGCGCTGGCGAAACAAGCCAGCTCCGTTCCCTTTGCAGCTCTGCGCCCTTGCGCCCTTGCGTTAAATTCCAACTGGTGAAACTCGCATGAGCGCACGCCCCGCCAAGCGCCTCGCCGGGCTGCCGGCCTTCGAGCTTGTCGAGGAAGCCGTGCAACTGCTCCGCCTCGCCCCGCCACGCATCCTCGTCACTTACTACGCCGGGGCTGTGCCCTTCGTCCTCGCGCTGCTCTATTTCTGGGCGGACATGAGCCGGGGCGCGCAGGCGGACGGCCGTTGCGCCAGCGGCGCGCTTCTGCTCGCGCTTCTGTTCATCTGGATGAAGACCTGCCAAAGCCGCTACGCCCTGCGGCTCCGCTCCCGGCTCACCGGAGCCGAAACGCCTCGGTGGGGCGCGGGCGAACTCATGCGCGTCGCCGCCGAGCACGCGGCCCTGCACGCGCCGCTGCTCTTCTTCGCGCCGCTCCTCCCAGTCGCGCTCGTCGCGCCCGAGGCATTCGGCTTCCTGCAAACACTCACCGTCCTCGCGGACGGCCAGCCGCGCGGCCTGCGCGCTGCCATCCGCCGCGCCGCGCACCAGACAAGCCTGTGGTCCATGCAACAGCGCGTGTTGCAGATCGTGCTGGCGCTCTTCGGACTCATCGTGCTGGTGAACGTGATCTTCGCGATGCAGCTCGGGCCGTTGCTGCTGAAAATGTTCCTCGGCGTCGAGACCACGTTCACGCGCGGCGGGATGGCGATGATTTTGAACACGACTTACTTCGCCAGCGCCGTCGCGCTCGCGTGGTTGTGCGTGGACCCGCTCCTCAAGGCGGTTTATGTCCTGCGGTGTTTTTACGGCGAGTCGCTCGCCACCGGCGAGGATCTCCGCGTGGAAATCCGCCGCGCCCGGCAAGCCCCCGGCTGGCTCGGAGCCGCCCTGGCCGTGGTGCTCGCCGTCATCGCCGCCGCCGCCGAGCCGCCAGCCGGTGGAGCGCGGACGCCCACGTCCGCAGCGGCCCCCGCCTCTGTCCCCGCAGCCGATCTCAGCGAGGCCATCGAGCGCACGCTGGCGCAGCGCGAGTTCGCCTGGCGCATGCCGCGCGAGCTTGGCGAATCGGTGGCGAAGGGCTGGCTGCGGCAGTTCACCGAGGACACTGCGGAGGCGATCAAACGCACTGTCACCACCGTGGTGAAGTTCTTGAAGAAAGTTTACGACAAGCTGCGCGAGTTCGCCGAACGCTGGTTCAAGGTCAAGGACAGCTCTGATGAATCCGGCTCTGTGGACTGGCAGAGCGGCGTGCGCCTCCTCGTCTTCATTCTCCTCGCCGTCGTCGCCGCCGTGCTGGGCGTCCTGCTCTTCCGCCTCTGGCGGCAGCGCCAGAAACGCACCGTCGTCCTCGCCCAAGCCGTCGCCGCCACTCCCGATCTGACCGACGAAAACACCACGGCCGACCAGCTCCCCGAAGACGACTGGCTCAAGCTCGCCCGCGAACTTGCCGGACGCGGCGAGCTTCGCCTCGCCATCCGTGCGCTGTATCTCGCCAGCCTCGCGCACTTGGGCCGCCGTGAACTCGTCGTCATCGCGCGCTTCAAATCCAACCGCGACTACGAGCTTGAGCTGCGCCGCCGCGCCCGCGCGTGGCCGGTCCTGCAAGGCGCCTTCGCCGAGAACGTCGGCAGCTTCGACCGCGCCTGGTATGGCATGCACGAAGTCAGCTCCGACGCACTCCAGCAATTCGAAGCCAACCTCCAACGCATCCGCGCCACGGGAGGACCGACGCAATGACGCGCCATTTCCAAATGCGCTGCGTAGCACGCGCCTTCTCCCTTCATCGGAAGAGGGGAGAAGTTGGCCGCAGGCCGGATGAGGGGAGTGGCCACCAACGCCGACGCACGCAACCCCTCACCCCAGCCCTCTCCCCTCCTCCGAGGAAGGGAGAGGGAGCCAGCGCGCATCACGTCCGCCGCACCACCGCCAGTTCCTGCGATTTCGCATTCCGCATTCCGCATTCCGCATTCCCATGACCCGCCGCCTCAACATCACGTTGTGCCTCGGCCTCCCGCTGCTGGCGCTGCTCATCGGCGGCGTCTTCCATCTCTTCTCTCTCCGCTTCACCACCGGCGACATCTACCCGCCCTACTCCTCCCTGCGCGCCGACCCGCTCGGCACCAAGGCGCTGCTCGACAGCCTCGCCTCGCTCCCCGGCGTCACTGCCCAAGGCCTGCTCGACCCGCTCCCGCGCCTGCCCGGCGGCGGACGTGACACGACGCTCCTCGTCCTCGGCACGCAGCCCCGCGCGCTGGAACTGATGCCCGCGCACGACTTCAAGGAGGTCGAGGACTTCATGCGCGCCGGCGGCCGCGTCCTCATCGCCTGCCCTCCCATGACCAAGGAACCTCGGCTTTCCGATGACGAGGAACGCGACACGCCCGGCGAAGTGAAACCGAAATCGCAACCCAAGAAGGACGCCAAGAAATCCGACGCAAAAAAGTCCGACGCGCAGAAAGCCAAGGACAAGAAGAAGGAGGCTGAAGAGCGCCTGCCGGAGGAAATGCGCCGCGTGAAACTCTCCACCAAGTGGGCTGTGTCCCTCGCCTATCGCGAGCTGCCGCACGACGAAACCGGCGCAACCCGTGGCATCGAGGCCGAACGCGTCGGCAGCGATGCAGCGATGCCGGCCACCCTCCAATTCCACACCGCGCTCCATTTCCGCGACCTCGGCCCGCAGTGGCGGACGAACTACCAGCGCGTCGAGCAGTTGGCCATCCCATCACGCGAAGTCGGCGGCCCGTGGCGGACCAACACTGTCCGCACTGGTTTGCCCGTCGTCATCGAGCGCAGCTTCGGCCTCGGCACGCTCATCCTCTGCGCGGATTCGTATCCCTTCAGCAACGAAGCCCTTCGCCGCAACCGCCAGCTCGACCTGATCACGTGGGCCATCGGCGCAAATCACCGTGTCGTCTTCGACGAGACGCACCTCGGCGTGAACAACGACCCCGGCGTCGCCGCGCTCGCGCGTCGCTACCGGCTGCACGGCTTCTTCGGCGCGCTGCTCGTGCTCGCGCTGCTCTTCGTCTGGAAGAGCACCTCACCCTTCATCCCGCCGCACTCCGACGCCGACCTCGATGGCCGCGCCGACCTCGTCGAGGGCAAGGACTCCGCGTCTGGATTTGTAAATCTCCTGCGTCGCGGCATCCCCGCCAGCGAGGTGCTCGCCGTCTGTTTCGCCGAGTGGAAGAAGTCTTTCTCCCACGCCCAGTCCCACCTCCGCCCTCGCCGCGAACGCATGGAGCAAGTGCTGCAAAGCGAGACCGCCCGCCCCGCCCGCGAGCGCCAGCCAGTCGTTGCCTACCAGCAGATCAGCCGCATCTACAAGGAACGGAAATGAACCGACCCAGCGCCAACCGCTCGGCTACCCGCCGCCTCTTCCCCCTCTCCCTTCATCGGATGAGGGGAAAGGGTCGGGGTGAGGGGTTACGAGCATCGGCGTTGGCGACCCCACCCCTCATCCGGCCTGCGGCCACCTCCCCTCCCCCGAGGAAGGGAGAAGGCGCGCAGTCGTCCCGCCCCATTCGCGCCGGTTCGCGTGACTTGCGGGCCAACATTCCCTTTCAGCCCGGAGGGCTGCCGGAACTTAGCCGGGGGCAACGCCCCCGGTTTGGTCCACGAATGATGTCGCGTCCCGGAGGGACGGTGGAACGCCACCTCGCCGCCGTCCATCACCCCTCCGGGGTGCGAGCGCGCATGGGGCAGTTTCCGGGGGCGTTGCCCCCGGCTAAGTTCAGCTGGCCCTCCGGGCCGCAAGCTGGAGCGCAAGGCTTTCAAACCCACTTTTGCCCCCCGCGAACGCGCTGAAGCACCGAACTCAAAACCCATAACTCCAAACTCAGAACCCCCTTCCTCATGAACACCGAACATCTCAAACACACCCTCATCCGCGCCCGCGCCGAAGTCGCCAAAGTCGTCATCGGCCAGGCCGAGGTCGTGGACCGCGCGCTCATCTGCATCTTCACCAACCAGCACGCGCTCATCGAGGGCGTGCCCGGCGTGGCGAAGACCCTGCTCGTCCGCACCCTCGCGCACGTGCTGGGCTGCGACTTCTCGCGCATCCAGTTCACGCCGGACCTCATGCCGTCGGACATCACCGGCACGAACGTCTTCAACCTTCAGCGCAACGAGTTCAACCTCATCCGCGGCCCGGTCTTCACTAGCTTCCTGCTTGCCGATGAAATCAACCGCGCGCCCGCCAAGACGCAGTCCGCGCTGCTGCAAGCCATGCAGGAGCGCGTGGTGACGATTGACCGCGACACGCACGCGCTGCCGCCGAACTTCACCGTCTTCGCCACGCAGAACCCCATCGAATACGAGGGCACCTACCCGCTGCCGGAGGCGCAGAAAGACCGCTTCATGCTGAAGATCACGATGCGCCCGCCGGAGCGCGACGAGGAGCTCTCGCTCGCCCGCCGCACGCTCGGCACGGATTCGCCGGAAGCCACGCTCGCCAGCGGCGCGGTGCAGCGAGTCATCACCGCCGACGCGCTCGTCGCGCTGCGCGCGCAACTCGCCGCGCTCACGTTGCGCGAGGAGCTGTCCGCCTACGCCGTGGACATCGTCCGCGCCACGCGCGCCCACGAGAGCGTGCTGGTGGGCGCCGGCCCGCGCGCGTCGCAGGCGCTGCTGCTCGCCAGCCGCGCGCAAGCCGCCCTTGCCGGCCGCGACTTCGTCACGCCCGACGACATCAAGGCGATGGCCGTGCCCGTCCTCGATCACCGGCTCATCCTGCGCCCGGAGTTTGAGATTGAGGGCGTGACGGTGAGCGAGGTGATTCAGAAGGTGTTGCAGGAGATTGCCGTGCCGAGATGAACGCCTCGTCCCCTCCTAATCTTAATCGTAATCTTACTCTTAATCCCATGAACCCGGAGAAGCACACGACCGAAGCCAGATTATGATTAAGAGTAAGATTAAGAGTTTGAAGCGATGATCGTCCCCCGCACACGCCTCCTGACCTGGTTCGCCCTGCTGGCGCTGCCCTTCGCCACGTTGGCAGTGGCGTTGCCGGAGTCGGCGGCGCTCACGGGCGGGCTGGCGGGGTTGTTTGTCCTCCTCGCGCTGCTCGATGGCGTGATGGGCGTCGGCGCGCTGGACGGCTTGAGCGTCGAGCTGCCCAAGGTTGTGCGTCTCTCGAAGAACCGCCCAGGCGAGCTGGAGTTGCAAGTGGTCAACCCCTCGAAACGTCAGCGCGAAGTCCGCCTCGGCTTGCCGTTCCCGCGCGAGCTGGCCTCGGCGCAGGAAGACCTCACCGCGTTGCTGCCCGCGAAAGCCGAGCGCGCCAAACTCACGTGGCCGTTCCAGCCGCTCAAGCGCGGCAGCTTCGTCCTCGACCAGTGCTACTTGGAGTGCGCGTCGCCGCTCGGCTTCTGGTCCGTGCGCGGCGCCACGCCGGCGCAGTGCGAGGTCCGCGTTTACCCAAACCTGCTCACGGAGCGGAAGAGCGTGGCGGCGCTGTTTCTCAATCGCGGCCAGTTCGGCGTCCACGCGCTGCGGCAGGTCGGCAAGGGGCGCGACTTCGAGAAACTCCGCGAGTATGTGCCCGGTGACGACTACGGCGAGATTCACTGGAAGGCCACTGCCAAGCGCGGCAAGCCGGTGACGAAAGTCTTCCAGATCGAGCGCACGCAGGAGGTTTATGTCATCATCGACGCGTCGCGACTGAGCGCGAGGGAAGCGGTTCTGAGTTCTGAGTTCCGAGTTCCGAGTTCGGCGTCCGAGGCCGAGTCCCGACTCGGAACTCAAAATCCAGAACTCAAAACTTCCGTGCTTGAGCGCTACCTCACCGCCGCCCTCGTCCTCGGCCTCGCAGCGGAGCAGCAAGGCGATTTGTTCGGACTGCTCACGTTCAGCGACCGCGTGCAGTCCTTCGTGCGCGCGAAGAACGGCAAGGCGCACTACGCTCATTGCCGCGACTCGATTTACACGCTCCAGCCGCAGCTCGTCTCGCCGGACTTCGAGGAGCTGGCGAGCTTCCTCCGCGTCCGGCTGCGCCGCCGCGCGCTGGTCATCGTGCTCACCGCGCTGGATGACCCGCTGCTGGCCGAGCAGTTCGAGCGCAGCATGGAGCTGCTCTGCCGCCAGCACCTGATCCTCGTCAACATGATGCAGCCGCCCGGCGCGCGTCCGCTCTTCTCCGCGCCGGATGTGGAGAAGGTGGACGACGTGTATCAACGCCTCGGCGGCCACCTGCTCTGGCACCGCCTCCGCGAAATGGGCAAATCACTCCAGCACCACGGCGTCACCTTCAACCTGCTGGACAACGAGCGCCTGAGCGCGCAGCTCGTGACGCAGTATCTCGCGGTGAAACGCCGCCAACTGATTTAGTTCTGGGTTTTGAGTTCGGAGTTCTGAGTTGTTAGTTCGTGAGCCGACATAAAATGAAACGCAACATGACAAAGTGTGAAACCCGTGAACTCCGAGACCCCAAGCTTAAAACCTGACGCTCCCGACATTTCCAACTCAGAACCCAAAACTCCCCCATGGCGAAGATTACAAAGTTCGAGGACATCGAGGCCTGGCAGCACGCGCGCTTGCTGACCAAGGCGATTTACCAGATCACCAGCACCGGCCTGTTCAGCCGGGACTTCGCGCTGCGCGATCAGATTCGGCGCGCGGGTGTGTCCAGCATGGCCAACATCGCCGAGGGGTTTGAGCGCGGTGGCAACCGCGAGTTTATCCAGTTCCTCTCCACGGCAAAAGGCTCGGCGGGCGAAGTGAAGGCCCAACTCTACGTCGCGTTGGACGCGGGCTTCCTCGCCCAGCCGAAGTTCGATGAACTCTATCAACTGGCCGATGAGACCAGCCGACTCTGCGGCGGCTTCATGCGCTACTTGGAAACTTGCGAACTCCGCGGCCCCAAGTTCAAAACCTGAGGCGCCCGAACCAAACAACTCAGAACTCAAAACTCCGAACTCAGAACCATCCTCGTGGTCATTGACTTGGAAAAATTCGTCCTCGCCGAGCGGCCTTACTGGGCCGAGCTGGAGGCCATGCTCGTGAAGCTGGAGGCGGACGCGGCGCTGCGGCTGGAGCTGAAGCAGCTTCAACGGCTGCACTATCTTTACGAGCGCACCTCGGCGGACCTCGGCAAGCTGGTGACGTTTGCGTCGGAGCCGGAGACACGGCGCTACTTGGAGAGTTTGGTCGCGCGGGCTTACGGCGAGATCCACGAGACGCGCGAGAAGCCGCACCGGCTCGCGCCGCTGGACTGGTTCTTCCAGACGTTTCCGCAGACGTTTCGCCGGCACGCGGGCGCGTTCTGGCTGTCGGTGGCGATTACAATGGTCGGCGTCCTCTTCGGGCTCGGCGCGGTCGCGCTGGACACGGAGGCCAAGGGCATCCTGCTGCCGTTCGGCCACGGTGAGATGGACCCCGCCAAACGAGTGGCGCGTGAGGAGCGGGACGGCGGCAAACACCTCGAAGGCCACAAGGGCACCTTCTCAACCCACTTGATGACCCACAACACGAAGGTATCCATCACGGCGATGGCGCTGGGAATGACGTGGGGCATCGGCACCATCGTGCTGCTCTTTTACAACGGCATCATCCTCGGCGGCGTGGTCGTGGACTACGTGCTCGCTGGGCAGACGAAGTTTCTCATCGCATGGCTGCTGCCGCACGGCTCGATTGAAATCCCCGCCATCCTCATCGCCGGGCAGGCGGGTCTGCTGCTGGGCCGCGCGCTGATCGGGCGCGGCAGCCGGCAGGGCCTTCGTGCCCGGATGCGCTCGGCAGCCCCGGACCTCGTCACGTTGATCGGCGGCGTGGCTGTCATGCTGGTATGGGCGGGGTTCATCGAGGCGTTCCTCTCGCAGTATCACGGGCCGCAGCTCTACGCGGGGAAGATAGCGTTCGGCTTGGTTGAGGTCGTGTTGCTGGCCGTCTTCCTCGCGCGCTCGGGGAAGAGGGGTTCTGAGTTCCGGGTTCCGGGTTCGGAGTCGCCGCTCCAAACGTCAACTCCGAACTCAGAACCCAAAACTCAAAACAGTTGAAAACGAACACGCTCATCATCCGCACGCCGGAGGGCATCGTCTTTGCGCTGTCGCTGGCCGGGCCGGTGACGCGCTTCTTCGCGTGGCTGGTGGATGTCGCCTGCCTGCTGGTTGTGGCGCAGTTGTTGAACAGCGTGATCCGCTTCCTCGGCCTGGTCAGTGAGGACTTCGCCACTGCGCTGGGCATCCTGATTTTCTTCCTCGCGCAAGTCGGCTATGGCATCGGCTGCGAGTGGTGGTGGCGCGGGCAAACTCTTGGCAAGCGCCTGCTGCGTCTGCGCGTGATGGACGCGCAGGGCTTGCAGCTCCAGTTCAGCCAGGTCGTCATCCGCAACCTGCTGCGGTTCGTGGACGGGCTGCCCGGGCCCTATCTTGTCGGCGGCATCGCGTGCCTCGTGAGCCAGCGCGCGCAACGGCTCGGCGACCTTGCGGCAAACACCATCGTCGTGCGCCAGCCGCAGCCGCGTCAGCCGGATCTGGAGCAATTGCTCGCCGGAAAATTCAACTCCCTGCGAGCCCACCCGCACCTCGCCGCCCGGCTCCGTCAACGCGTGTCGCCGGCGGAGGCGTCCGCCGCGTTGCAAGCCATCGTGAGGCGCGATGAGCTGGAACCCAGCGCACGGGTGCAGCTCTTCGCGGAACTGGCGGCGCACTTCAAATCACTCGTGGAGTTTCCGCCGGACACGACCGAGGGCATCACGGACGAGCAGTATGTCCGCAACGTGGCGGATGTGCTCTTCCGCCCGCGCGGCAAGGCAGCATCCGCTTCCGTCCTGCAACCGCCGGATACGGCAGTGCACACCGTCTGATACCATCTCGGAAAGAGATTCGTTGGAATGGCAAGGAACCACGACGTGCGCTGGCTCCCTCTCCCCTCCTCCTAGAAAGGGAGAAGGCGCGCGTTGTGGCATCCTGTTTGCATTCGACCGACTGGGGTTGGGAAATCGTATGATTTCCGGGAAGCCGGCCGCGAGGGGGCCGTTGTTGAAACCTTGTTTTTCCGCGCCGGCCTCGGTATCGCATCGGCATGACTTGGTTTTACGCCATCGGACAACAGCAGCAGGGGCCGGTCACCGAGGACCAGTTGCAGGCGCTCGTCAAGGACGGCGTCGTCACGGCCGACACACTGGTCTGGCGGGAGGGCATGGCCAACTGGCAGCCCTGCCGCAATGTTGCGCCGGCGACAGTCGCGCTGCCGCCCGCAGTGCCCGGCGCAGCCACGGCGGCGGCGTTCGCAGTTGGAGCAGGCGGAGGACTGAGCGAACAGGAAATACTCGGGCGCGAATACCGCGTGGACATCGGGGAGGCGCTGAGCCATTCGTGGAAAATCTTCACGGCAAACGCGGGAATCATCATCGGCGCGTGCGTCGTTCTCTTCCTTGTGACTGCGGGCGTGACAATGCTCGGCGGGCTGCTGGGCCTGCTGCTGCCATTCGCCAACATCTTCATCAGCCTGTTCATCAACGGGGTGGTGGCTGGCGGCGCCATGTGGTTTTTCCTGCGGATGATTCGCGGGGAGGCCGGGCAGTTCGGGGATTTGTTCGCCGGGTTTGGGCCGCGCTTCTGGCAGTTGGGGCTGGCGTCGCTCGTGCAAGGCGTCATCAACATCGCGCTCATCGCGCCGGGCGCGGTGACGGCCATCGTGCTGGGCGTGTTCTCCATTGCGAATCTGAAGGCGGGGAAGTTCCCCGAATTGTCCGTGGGGGCCATCGGGCTGCTGGCGCTCATCGCGGCCATCACGTTCCTCGTTGTGGTCTACGTAAGCTTGCTGTGGACGTTCTCGCTCCTGCTGGTGATGGACAAGGGCTACGACTTTTGGCCCGCCATGCAACTGAGCCGCCGGATGGTGAGCCGCCGATGGTGGATGACGCTTCTCTTCGTGGTCGTGGGCGGGCTTGTTTCCATGCTGGGGGCGCTCGCGTGCCTCGTCGGCCTGGTGGTCACGGTGCCGCTCTTCTACGGGATGTATGCGCACCTCTACGACGCGAACTTCCGCGATCTCGCCCCTGCGCGGAGGGAATAGTCAGATGCCCGCCGCGACCCGGCACAGGATGCGCCGGTGCGCGCTGGTGAACGGGAGGGCGTGCAGCTCCGGCATGCACAGCCAGCGAGTGTGCGCCGGAACGCTCGCCTCCGCCGATGGCCAGCGAACGCGAAACACGCGCTGCGTGATGCGGTAGCGGGTGATGGTGTGTTTGACCTCGCAGAGCGGCTCACAGCGGATGGTGACCTGCAATAGCTGTTTCGCCGAGGTCTCCGGAGCGAGGCGCAGGCCCGTGACTTCGAGGTTGGGGAATTCCCACAGGCGCGCGTTGACGCCGCCAGCAGGCCGTTGCGTCACGAGGAATTTTCCGCCCCGCTCCATGACGAAGGTGTGAAACTCCCGGCTGGTGGCGCTGGCGCGTGGGCTGAGGTTCGGCAGTTCTCCCACGCGTCCCTCTCGGTGCGCCGCGCAGAGCGACTGCACGGGGCACTGCGGGCACTGCGCGTTCTGCGGCGTGCAGAGTGTCGCGCCGAGTTCCATGAGCGACTGGTTCAACGCGGAGCATGGAGCGGGGAGTTGGGGGTTGAGAGTTGAGGGTTGAGAGTCGGCGGCGGCCTGGACGAGGCGAGTGGCGAGCAGCCAGAGTTGGGCGTTCGTTGTCTTTTCGCGGGGATTTCCGCGGATGCCGAAGAGGCGGGTGAGGACGCGGATGACGTTGCCGTCGAGGATCGGGTTCGGGGCGTTGAAGGCGATGCTGGTGATCGCGCCCGCCGTGTAGCGGCCCACGCCGGGAAGCGCGAGCACGGCATCGAAGCCGCGCGGGAAGTGGCCGGCGTGCTGGGCGACGATTTGCTGCGCGGCCTTTTGCAGGTTGCGGACGCGCGTGTAGTAGCCGAGTCCTTCCCAAAGTTTCAGCACGCGCTGCTCCGGCGCGGCGACGAGCGCTGCGACATCGGGCAGCTCGCGCATCCAGCGTTCCCAATACGGGATGACGGTCTTGACCTGCGTTTGCTGGAGCATGATCTCCGAGACCCAAATCGCGTAGGGATCGAGCGTGCGCCGCCACGGGAGATTTCGGGCGGCAATGGCAAACCAGTCGAGCAGAGAGGGAACGAGCGAATGGGGAGCGGGAGAACGACGCAACTTTGAACTGGATGTCTGTGGCGGCACGCGCGCGCAGTTTGCACTCGATACTGGAAACTCAAAACTCGAAACTCGCCGCGTGAAACCGCTGACGATGCACACTTGCAAGCTGACGGACGAGCAGGCCGCCGCGCTGGATGGACATCTGCGCGAGCATGGGTTCAAGCCGCGCGCGGTGCCTTACGCGCGGTTCGCGGGGGAGAAGGACAAGCTCAACGTCGTCTTTTACGAGAGCGGCAAGCTGGTCGTGCAGGGCAAGGGCACGCAGGAGTTCGTCGAGTTCGTGCTGGAGCCGGAGATTTTGAAGCGAGCGGAAGTGGGCTACGAGGAGGTGTTGCACCCGGAGATGTTCGTGGCGCGCATCGGCGTGGATGAATCGGGCAAAGGCGATTTCTTCGGGCCGCTGTGCGTGGCGGCGGTGTATGTGAACGAGTCTGTGGTGCGCGCGTGGCAGGATGCGGGAATTCAGGACTCGAAGAACATCGGCAGCGACCGGCGCATCGCAGACCTCGCCAAAGTGATCCGCGAGACGCCAGGCTGCCACAACGAGGTGCTCACACTCGGCGGCGTGAATTACAACCAGCGCTACCGCGACATCGGCAGCCTGAATCCGCTGCTGGCGAAGGGCCACGTGAACTCCATCCTCGCGGTGCTCGCTCCCGCGCATCACCTGAACCCGCCGCCGGAGCACGCGATTATTGACCAGTTCGCAGCGACGGAGACGACGGTGGCGCGCGAGGCGAAGGCGCGGGGCTTGAAGCTGAAGATCGTTCAGCGGCACAAGGCGGAGGCGGATCTCGCGGTGGCGGCGGCTTCCATTCTGGCAAGGCATGCGTTCGTCACCGGGCTGGCAGCGCTGGGCCGGGAGATCGGCTTGGAGCTGCCGAAGGGCGCGTCCGCAGCCGTGGACAAGGTGGCCAGGCAAATTGTCGAGCAGCACGGCGTCGGGACTCTTGCGCGGGTGGGGAAGATGCATTTCCGCACGGCGCTGCGCGCGCAAGGGTTGCCGGAGCCGCCGAAGGTGGAGTGGCGACGAAAGTAATTTGCGTGCGGGGCGAGTTTCCGATTTACAGCGGAAGGTTCGCGGCTAGTCTCAGCCCCCGCTACACCTTATGAAAAAGATCGAGGCCATCATCAAACCCTTCAAGCTGGACGTTGTGAAAGAGGCCCTGACGGGCTTGGGAATCGAGGGCATGACGGTGGTCGAGGTAAAGGGCTTCGGCCGGCAGAAGGGGCACACGGAGATTTACCGTGGCAGCGAATACACGGTGGATTTCCTCCCGAAGCTCAAGCTCGAAATCGTCGTGGCCGACGCCAACGCGCAGACTGCTGTGAAGGCCATTGTCGCCGCCGCGAAAACCGGCAAAATCGGCGATGGGAAGGTGTTCATCAGCACCATTGAGAGCGTGGTGCGAATCCGCACCGAGGAGACTGGCGATGCAGCCGTTTGATGTTGAAAACTTTTCTGCCGGCGGCGAGGGGTTGCCCTGTGATTCCGGCTCAAAAAATACGGAAAACCCTGGTTTTATTGGCGAAACCCCGACTGTGAATAACTTGAGAACAAGAGCCGATAAATTGTCCTTCCCAGCACCGGGGGGCTGCCTTACAAGCTGACGCAGTCAATGCACTTCCAGTCGCCAAAACACTGAGGGACGTTTTTCCTCTAAAACTGGGATAATTTAATTCTAAGTAATTGTAACTGAACTTGTTAAGCCGATTTTGAACCGCCAACCACGCCGCCATGAAACGCTCTTCCCAACCAACCAGTCTCAACCAAAAGGACGCGAAAACTCGCGCCTTTATCGGTGTTACGGGACGGTGACAGAGCGGCGTGAATAAGCAGGACGAAACCGAGCTTTTGCGAAAACCAACGCAAATGCAGCCCAACGCCGAAAAAATCTGGTCGACAGCCCAGGAAAACCTCCGCTCGCTCCTCAACCCCGAGGTTTTCAAACTCTGGTTTGCGCCTCTGCGGGCGGTCGAGACAGACGCGGAATCCTTCACGCTCGAAGTCGCAGACGACTTCTGCGAGATGTGGCTCAAGGACAACTATTATGGCTTGCTGCGCGACGTGATCGCCAGCGCGACGGGGAAGCAACTGGACGTGCGATTCCGCGTAGCCATGCATGCTCCGAAAGCGAACCATTCTCCGGCGAAGGCCAAAGCCGCCGAACCTGCCGCGCCCGCCGCGCCATCACGGAGCCAGAACCACGCGTCGGCTGAAGCCGAACTTGGATTCAACCCGCGCAACACCTTCGACACCTTTGTGGTCGGCAACAACCAGTTCGCGCACTCGGCGGCGCGCGCGGTCGCGGAGAACCCGGGCAAATCCTACAACCCGCTCTTCCTCTACGGCGGTGTCGGCCTGGGCAAGACACACCTGCTCCATGCCATCGGCCACCATGTCGCCGCGCACAAGAAGGGCGCCCGCATCGCCTACGTCACCACGGAGAAGTTCACCAACGAGTTCATCACCGGCCTCCAGGAAAATTCTCTCGCACGCTTCCGCAAGAAGTATCGCCAGACCGACCTGCTGTTGATTGACGACGTGCAGTTCCTCTCCGGCAAGGAGCGCATCCAGGAGGAATTTTTCCACACGTTCAACACCTTGCACGAGGGGCATAAACAGATCGTCCTCACCTGCGACCGGCCTGCGAGCGAGATTCAAGGGCTGGAGCAGCGGCTCGTCTCGCGCTTCGAGTGGGGGCTGGTCACAGACTTGCAGCCGCCCGATATCGAGACCCGCACCGCCATCCTGCGCAAACGCGCCGCAGCGATGGGCTGCACGCTGCCCGACGACCTCGCCGACTTCCTCGCCCACCGCATCCGCACCAACATCCGCCGCCTCGAGGGCGCTCTCATCCGCGTGGTCTCCTATGCCTCGCTCACCGGCAAGCCCATGAGCATCGAGACGGCGGAGAATCTCCTGCGCGACGTGCTGCATGAGGAAGGCCGTTTCACCCTCACCATCCCAGTCATCCAGAAGCGCGTGGCCGAGCACTTCGACCTCCGCCTCGCGGACATGACCAGCAAGCGCCGGCCCGAGAACATCGCCTTCCCGCGCCAGATCGCCATGTTCCTCTCGCGCCAGATGACCGAGAACAGCCTCAACACCATCGGCGAGGCCTTCGGCGGGCGCGATCACGGCACCGTGCTGCACGCCTACCGCGTCGTGAAGGACCGCATGGAAGTGGACTCCGGCGTGCGCCAAACGGTGATGCTGCTGGAGAAGAAGCTCCAACGCTGAGGCGCGGCCTGCGGATGGCTGGCGAAGCACTCGGGCCGCTCCTCCTGCTCATAATCGCAAGCCTGCTCCGCTGCGGAGAACGAGGTGGGTGGACATAGTCTTGGCTCCAGTCATCCCCGACCCGGCTCCTTTGTGTTCTCTGCGCCCTTGCGCGGCTGAGCTTCGGAGTTCGGGTTACGAAGAATTGGCGGGGAATTCCTTGCCGCCAAATTCGCTTCGGGTTACGAACTTTCGCGTCACCGGGCGCCATCTTTCGGCCAGTTGCGGCGGCCTTGTGTGCGCCGACCATGATTGACACCAAAATCGCCTGCCAGTGCGGCAACCGCTTCAAGTTCGGCATGGACTTGGTGAAGGGCCGCGCGCCCGAGGGCCTCGCCTGCCCCACTTGCGGCACTCCCGTCACGCCCGCCTGCAACGCGCTCGTGGAATTTCTCTCCGGCACCGAGCCCGCTCCGCCCTCCACCAGCACCCGCCCGGTGAAGGAAATCAAAGTCACCTGCGCGTGTGGCGCTCGCTACAAATTCGACCTCGAACTCGCCGAGCGGGAAATGCCCTCCCCCGTCATGTGCCCCGGCTGTCAGGCCGACCTCACGCCGATCGCCAACGAGGAAATCCGCGGCTACATCGCCAAGCACGCCCCCGGCCTCGCCGCACCTCTCGCCGCGACAACTCCCGTCGCCGCTGCTGCGCCACCCGCCGCTGAACCCACTCCTGCCCCTCCCGCCCCCGCCCCCGCTCCCGCTCCGCCATCGCCTGCGGCCCCGGACATCACACCCGCAGCCGCCCCGCCCGCAGCACCCTCACCTGTTGCCGCACCCATTGCCGCTGCGGCAGCCGACTCTTCCAGCCCGGCTCCCACCGGCAAGACATCCGGCCCAAACTTGAAGCCGTTGGAAGCCCCGAAACAGAACCGGCCTGCGCCCGGCACCAAGCCCGCGGACCTGCCTGCCAAGCCCAGCGCGCCCGTTGCCGCCACCACCAATCCAGCGAAACCCACCACAGCCAAGCCAGTGGCCGTGCCCGCCTCACCACCCGCCAAGGCGAGTGGCCAGCCCAGCCTCGGGATGGGCATCGCCGGTGCCGCCGCCGGCGCGCTGCTTGGTTCTGCGCTGTGGTTCGCACTGTTGAAATTCACCTCCATGAGCGCTGGTTGGATGGCACCCGTGGTTGGCGCACTCGCTGGATTTGGGGCGCGTTTGCTCGGACGCACCACAGCTCCGGCATTGGGCGGCGCGGCCTGTGTTTGCGCCACATTGGCCATCGGCCTCATGTCGTGGCTGGTGATGCTTCGGCACATTGACCGGCAGCTCGCCCCGCAGATGAAGACGCAATACGCCACCGAACTTGCCACCGCGCAGGCGGCAGCCAAGGCCACCGACGCGGAACTCAAGCTCATCATCGCCCGGGCCAGCAACACCGCCGACATGCAGATCACAGCCAACGTGAGCGACGAGGAAGTCAAAGCCTACCGCGCCACCAAGCTCCCGGCCCTGCGGGACTTCGCCTCCGGCAAACCCAGTCGCGAAACATGGGAGGCCAACAAGCGCGCCAGTCTGCGCGCCTATTACCCGCTCGAAGACGCATGGCAGGAATCCATCGGCATCTTCGGCCTGCTCTCCCTGCTGGCCGGAATCATGGCGGCGGCGAAAATCCCGATGAAGTAGTCCGCCGCGCCCCGCCCGGCATGAACTTCCTTCCGCTCATCGAGGCCAAACGCGACGGTCGCGCTCTCACGCCAGCCCAGCTTCAGGAAGTCATCACCGCCTACGTCGCCGGAAAAATCCCCGACTACCAAATCTCCGCCTTTCTCATGGCGGTCTTCTTCCGGGGACTCGACAGCGCCGAAACCCGCGCCCTCACACTGGCGATGCGCGACTCTGGCGAGGTGTTGAAATTTCCCAGGAACGACCCGCGACCCGTCGTGGACAAGCACTCCACCGGCGGAGTGGGCGACAAAGTCTCGCTCCCGCTCGCGCCCCTTCTGGCGTGCCTGGGCTTCCGAGTGCCGATGATTTCCGGGCGCGGCCTGGGCATCACCGGCGGCACGCTGGACAAGCTCGAATCCATCCCCGGCCTCACCACGCAGCTCGGTCCCGATCGCCTCGTCGGGCAGACGCAGAGCATCGGCGTCGCGATGGGCGGCCAGACGGCGAACATGATTCCTGCCGACAAACTGCTCTACGCCCTGCGCGACGTGACCGCCACTGTGCCCAGCATCCCGCTCATCACCGCGAGCATTCTCTCCAAAAAACTAGCCGAGGGACTCGACGCGCTCATCATGGACGTGAAGTTTGGACCGGCTGCCTTCATGCCCACGCGCGACCAGGCCCGCAACCTCGCCTGGTCCATCGTCAGCCTCGCCATCGAGTGCGGCGTGATGACCCGCGCGCTGCTCGTGGACATGAGCGCCCCGCACGGCCGCGCCGCAGGCAACTGGCTCGAAGTGAAGGAGTCCGTGCAATGCCTCGAAGGCCACGGCCCCGCCGACCTGCAAACCCTCGTCATCGAATGCGCCGCCTCCCTCCTCGTGCAGACGGACAAGTCCCCCGGCATGATCGAGGCCCGGCAGACGGCGCTGGATTGCCTCGCCTCCGGCGCGCCCCGCCGCAAATGGGATCAGCTCCTCGTTGCCCAAGGCGCGGACCTCGACGCATTCCGCGCGAAAATCCAGCAGGACCACACTGCGCCAGTGGTGCTGGAATGTGTCAGCGGTGAGGACGGCTTCATCCACCAGTGCGACGCGCGCATCATCGGCGAGATCGTCCGCGACCTCGGCGGCGGGCGCATGACGAAGACCTCCGTGATCCAGCCCGACGTGGGCGTGGATGCGCTGGCCAAGCCCGGCGAAGAAGTCCGTCGCGGCGCGGTGCTGGGCAGGATTCACGCCGTCACGATGGAGCAGGCGGAAACTGCGGGCGCGCGGCTCAAAACCGCCTTCGCCTTTGCCCCCCGCCCGCTGCCAGCCCGGCCGCTGATTGTGGATGAGCTGTGATCCCGGGGCGCGGACGCCCACGCTTTTTTCATTTCCACCAGCCGCCGTCCGCAGCACAACTAGCCACATGATCATCGTCCTCCGTCCCAAGTCTTCGAAGAAGGAAGAGTCCGCCGTGCTCGCCGAGATCCGCCGGCTCGGCTACCGCCCGCACGTCATGCGTGGCGTTGCGCGCACCGTCATCGGCGCCATCGGCGACGAGCGCACGCACCACACGCTGGAGACGCTCACCGTGCTGCCGCAGGTCGAGAGCGTCATGCCCATCCAGAAGCGCTTCAAGCTCGTCAGCCGCGAGGCGCACCCGACGAGCTCCACCATCACTCTCCCCAACGGCTGCGTCATCGGCGGTCGGGAGCTTGTGGTGATGGCCGGACCCTGCTCCGTGGAGAGCGAGAAGCAGTTGCTCACCACCGCCGAGGCCGTGGCGAAGGCCGGCGCGAAGGTGCTGCGCGGCGGCGCGTTCAAGCCGCGCACATCGCCCTACGAGTTCCAGGGTTTGGGCGTGAAAGGTCTGAAGATGCTGGCCAAGGCGCGCAAGGAAACCGGACTCGCCGTCATCACCGAGCTGCTTTCCGAGGACCACGCCGAGCTGGTCGCGGAATACGCGGACGTGCTGCAAATCGGCACCCGCAACGCGCAGAACTTCCAGCTCCTCATCGCCGCCGCCAAGACCGGCAAGCCCGTGCTGCTCAAGCGCGGCCTCGCGATGAAGATCGAGGAGTGGCTGCTGGCCGGCGAATACATCCTCTCGAACAACAACCCCGGCCTGATGTTCTGCGAGCGCGGCATCCGCACCTTTGAGACTTACACGCGCAACACGCTGGACCTCTCGACCATTCCCATCATCAAGAAGGAGTCGCACAGCCCCATCGTGATAGACCCCAGCCAGGGCGCGGGCCGGGCGGACCTCGTGGTGGCGATGTCCAAAGGCGCGGCGGCGATGGGCGCGGACGCGCTGCTCATCGAGGTGCATCCCAACCCCTCGGAGGCGTGGAGCGACGGCGCGCAGCAGCTCAACCTCGAAGGCTTCGCGAGGCTGATGCAGGAGCTGAAGCCGTTCGTGGCGGCGGCGGCGAGGGGGTGAGGCGGAAGCGGAGCGCCACGGCAGAGATGGCGTTTGTTTATGGTGGTGGGCCAAGCTTTCTGCCGCCCCTCCGGGGCTTGCGTCGCTCTGCCGCTGGACCCACGGCTTTTGCGCCGCGGGCTACTTTCTGTCGCAACTCCGTTGCTGCAACCACCGCTTCCTGTGCAGTGGCGGATTTCCACACTTCCTCTGAACGGCAACGATGCGGTTGAAGCGTTCCGTCGCTTCCCCATCACTTCATCACTCCCGTCCCCTCACTTGCTCACGAGGCGCATCTGGATCGGCGAGAGGTCCAGGACGTAGCGCTTGCCCGGCGGGGCGGGCGGGACGCCGACGAGGTATTTCTGAGCGATGAGTTCGTCCGCGTCGTTCGGGAGCCGAAGGTTGTCTTTGTGGAAGCGTCCCACGGCCACCTCGAGCTGGCGCGAGGACATGACGGGAAGTTTCTCCGGGTCGGTGACGCCTGCGGCGATGGCGTCGGCAATTTCATCGGAAGCCGCCGCTGCCACCGTGCCGGGCGCTTCATTGGCCGCTGGGGCCGCGCCGTCGGCTGCGAGCGGCTTGAACTCGATGGGCGCTTCGCGGTGGACCACCTTGCCAGCCTCGGCGTGACGGCCCTTCCACCACAGCAGGGCCACGAGGAGGGCGATGGCCGCCCATGTGGCTGGCTTCTTGAGTGCCTGAAGGCCGTAGCCGATGCCGACGAAGATGGAGAAGAGAATTTTTTGCATGGCTCGATGCGGTGCGGCTACTTCGGATACGTGGTCAGCTCGCGAATGGCAAGCACGTCGGTGTTGGTCATGCCGAAGCGGTGGTCGGGCAGCCAGTCCACCTGGTAGGTGCGCAGGGTGTCCTTGTCGCGAATCCCGTAGGCATCCACATGACCGTCGGCGAAGGCCATCGCCGCGCGACCGCCGTGCAGGAAGGAGGGCATGTGGAAGTAGCCGTCGGCCTGGTTCGTGTCCATCGGCACGCGGGCCATGCTGGTGCAGATGGTGTGAGGGTTGAGTTCGAGGAAGGTGAAAATCTGCGAGGGGTTGGCCACGTCCTGCAGGCGTGTGAAGGTCTGGTAGTCCGGCTCGGTCTCGCTGCGGGTGCCCGCGCCCATGTATTGGTTCAGGCCGAAGCTGCGGATGAGCGGCACGCCCTGCACGTCGTGCCGCACGGCGGGGCAGCGATAGACGCGCGGGTTGGGAATCGTTCCTGCAAAGGCCGCGAGTTGCGGGTTTGTGAGGAAGTCGGCGTTGGTGACGCTGTCGTAGGTGTAGTGGTAATCGCCCTGCACCCACGGGAGCGGTGGCGCGTTGTTGGTGGCGCTGTGGGGGCGGTAGTTGAGCACCAGCCGGTCGTCGTTCTCCGTCGGGTGCTTCTGCCACGCAAGCGTGATCTGGCGCAGGTTGCTGATGCACTCGGTGCGGTGCGCGCGGGACTTCACCTTGCTGACGCCGCCGATGAAGAGGGAGATGAGCACGGCGATGATGGCGATGACGACCATGAGTTCAATGAGCGCGAAGGCCCGCTGACCCGGGTGTGGACGAGGTATCATCTCGCGCGGGTCATCCGATTGGCGAACCAGAGGAAATCCGCGTTGTCCGAGGCGTGCAGGCCCTGATGGTCCGCGATCCACGGGACGGGCCAGACGCGGTCCATCGCGGAGGTGAGCATCTTCTGCGACTCCACATGGCCGTCGGCGTAGCTGACGATCGTGGACTTGCCGTGGGGGAAACCCGGCAGCGTGGCAAAGTCGCCACTGTCGATGAGACCAGTCGCGTCCGCCGTCATGGCGTTGATGCGGATGGCTGTGGTGCAGATGATGTAGGGGTTCATCTCGGCGAACACGAGCCGTTCGGACGGCTGCGAGATGTCGTGCATCCGCTGGTATGACTCGAAGCCCCCTGGCGCGCCGAACGATCTGCCCTGCCGCAGTCCCATGAAGGGGTTCATGCTGTAGTGCCGGATCATGGACACGCCTTGGATGTTGTGCTTGACGGCGGGACACCGGTAGAGCCGGGGGTTTATCCTCGCGTAGGCGAACGCGGAGTAGCCCGGGTCCGTGAGAAAAACCTCGTTGGTGACGGTGGCGTAGAACTGGTGGACGCCGCCGGAAGCCCAGGGCGTGTTGGTGGTCGGAGGGCTGATGTTGCCCAGCGGATTGGAGTTCACCACGAGCCGGTCATCGTTGTCGCCCGCGTATTGCGTCCAGACTGATTGAATCTGGATTTGACCGTTTGTGCAGGCGACCCGGTGGGCCTGCATTTTCGCCCGATGGACGCCAGCCAGGATGAGCGAGGTCAGGATGCCAATGATGGCGATGACCACCAGCAGTTCTATCAGCGTGAAGGCGCGGGAGTGAAGTTGTCGCATGGTGGCTAAATTGGAACGCTCGGAGCGTAAGGCCCACATCCGACGAGTCAAGCAGCCGGCCCGGATGATGGCGATCTGGAATTTTGGGGACTGCCGGCAAAATGGCTGGCCGTCCCCACCTGTCCCGATAAGCTGCCGCCGCCCTCATGAAACCACTCATTCGACTGCTCCCGCTCCTGCTGCTCTCCGCGCTGGCAGTGCCAGGCGCGACGCCCGACAGCCGCTTCGGGTTCGCCGGCCCGGAGGTTTTTCCGGTGGACCAACTCATCGCCCACCTGCACGCGGCGGACTTCGATGGCGACGGTTTGCGCGACCTGCTCGTGGTCAACAACGCGCGCTCGAAAATCACCCTGCTTTACAACCGCACCGGCAAGCCGCCCGAACCCAAGGCCGCCGTGCCCGTGAAGCGCGACCTCAACGAGCTGCCGCCCGACGCCCGCTTCCGCATTGACTCCATCGCCTCCGAGAAGCGCATCAGCAGCCTCGTCGTCGCCGACCTCAACGGCGACGGCCGCCCCGACCTCGCCTACTACGGCGAGCCGAAGGAACTCATCGTGCAGCTCAACGCCGGCAAGGGCACATGGGCCGCGCCGCGCCGCCTCGCGATTGACGACGCCCAGCTCACGCAGAACGCTCTCGTCACCGGCGACCTCAACGGCGACAAGCTCACCGACCTCATCGTCCTCGCCGAGACGCACGTCTGGGTGCTGTTTCAAAAGTCCGACCACACACTCGCCGAACCGGAGAAGGCCCCGTTCACCGGCAGCGTGAAGGCCGTGCAGGTGCTCGACGTGGATGGCGACGGGCGCGACGACCTGCTGCTCGTCAACTGGGAGGACAAGAACCCGTTCCGCTTCCGACTGCAAAACTCCGCTGGCCAGCTCGGCCCGGAAGTTCACTTCGCGTTCCCGCAAGTCCGCTCCTTCTGGGCCGAGGATCTCGACGGCGACCGCAGGATGGAGCTGCTCACCATCGCGATGCAGTCGGGCCGCGCGCAGGTTTCCAACTTCATCCAGAAGCCAGCCGAGCCATTCGTCGGCGCGCTCAAGCAGGGACAGCTTCAAGTCCTCCCGCTCAACCGCACCGACAAGACCCGGCGCGGCAGCGTGTGGGCCGACGTGAACAAGGACGGCCTCGACGACCTCCTCGTGGCCGAGCCGGACAGCGGGCAGCTCAGCGTCCATCTCCAGCAGAAGGACGGCGCTCTCGGCCCGGCGAAGAAATTCCCCACGCTCACCGGCGTCACCGAACTCGCCGTCGCGGACTGGGATGGCGACGGGCAGCCGGAAGTCTTCGTGTTGAGCGCGGACGAGCGGCAACTGGGCGTGAGCAGGATTGAGCCGGGCGGCCGCATCACGTTTCCCAAGGCCATCGCGCTCGAAGGCCGCCCGCTCGCGATGGCAGTCGGCCCGCTCGCCTCCGGCGCGAAGCCCTCGCTCGCCGTCATCGTGGATGCGGAGGGCAAGCGCTTCCTCGTCACCCAGTTCGCCGGCCAAAACCCGCGCGTGCAAAGGCTCGCCGAATCCTTCAAGTCCAACCCCAGCTCGCTCTTCATCCACGACGCCGACCAGGACAGCAACCCCGACCTCGTCGTGCTCACGCCCTACGAGAAAATCAAGGTGCTGCTCAATGCTTTCGGCAAGGAGGCCTTCACTGAGATTGACGTGACCCCGCCCGGCGGCGCGATGGAGCAGCCGTGGTTCAGCCTTGCCGATGTGGACGGCGACGGGAAAACCGAGCTCCTCCTGCCGCAGAAGAATTTCCTCCGCGCCGTCGTGCTGCAGCGCGACGGCAAGCCCGGCGATGCGAAACCGACGGCGTCCTTCGTGGTGAAGGACCAGATCAGCGGCGCCGCAGCCAACTCGCGCCTTGTCGGCGCGGTGCCATTTTCCAACGGCGGCAAGTCCCCGCTGCTCTTCCTCCTGGACGCCGAGCGCAAGCAGCTCTCCGTGGCCGAGCGCGACAGCGCGGGCGTGTGGCAAATCGCGCGCAGCCTCCCGCTGCCCGTCGCGGACTTCACCGGCCTGCGCGCCGTGGGCCTGGGCACGCGGGAGCCGAACGCGCTGGCATTCCTCGGCCTGAACTCCGCCGCGTGGCTGCCTTTCAGCGGCCAGGTCTGGGACGTGCGCGAGCTGGACGGCTACGAGTCGCCCATCAAGGACGGACGGCTCACCGATGTCGTCACCGGCGATCTGAACCAGGACGGGCGCAAGGATTTGGTCTTCCTCGAAACCGCGAAGAACCATCTCGACATCGTGACGTTCGACAAAGGAGCCAAGCTCGTGCCCGCGAACCGCTGGCAGGTCTTCGAGGAGCGCACCTTTCGCAACCGCCGCAGCGATTCGCCCGAGCCGCGCGAGGCGCTCATCGCCGACGTGACCGGCGACGGGAAGAACGACCTCATCATCCTCGTCCACGACCGCGTGCTGGTCTATCCGCAGGAGTGATCGAACTCCGAAGCCAGCGCTTCGACGGAGCACAACAAACCAGCCCGGGCAGCGCCCTGGGACATGCGACCACGAGTGGCAAAGCCCTGAAAGGGAGCGAAGAACACAAACGAGCCGAGTCGGGGATGACTGGAGACGGCACTATTTCCACCCACCTCGATCTCCCATCAGGAACTGGGCTATGCGCTCGTTGCGCCCTTTCGCGGCCATTCCATTTCGGAGTTCGGGCTGAATCTCATTCCGAAATGGTATCAGCCTGAGCACGCAGCGCGGCGCAGGGTGAAAGCGAACTTCGCCCCCCGGCCCAGCCCGCCCTCCACGCGAACCTCGCCGCCGTGCGCGAGCACGAGGTGCTTCACAATCGCCAGCCCCAGCCCGGTCCCTCCGCCCTCGCGCGAACGGGCCTTGTCCGCCCTGTAAAAGCGCTCGAAGACCCGCGCGCAGGCCTCGGGTGGGATGCCTGCGCCATCGTCCTGCACCCAAATCTCAACAGCGTGCTCGGTCAGCGGCTGCGCGCCGATGCGCACCGTGCCGCCCACGCGCCCATGAATGATCGCGTTGTCCACGAGGTTGGCGAGGACCTGATGCAACCGCTCCGGATCAGCGCTGGCATGGAGCATTTCAGGGACCTCGTTGGCGAGGGTGGCCTGCCGCGCCGCCGCGCGTGTGGACAAGTCATCGAGCACGCGCGCGACGGCTGGCCGGAGTTCGATGGTGCCGAGGTTGATGACCATCTGCCCCGATTCGAGCCGCGAAATCGTGAGCAGGTCCTCGATGAGAAACGTGAGCCGGTCCGCGTGGCGCTCGATGGTGTGGAGAAACTTGAGCGCGACCTCGGGGTTGTCCTTCGCCCCGTCAATGAGCGTCTCGACGTAGCCTTTGATGAGTGAGAGCGGCGTGCGCAGCTCGTGGCTCACGTTCGCCACGAACTCACGCCGCGTGTTCTCCAGTTGCTTCAGCCGTGTCAGGTCATGGAAGACCAAGATCATTCCCTGCCGCTGCCCGTCGATATCCACCACCGCAGCGCCATTCACCGCGAAGTGGCGATCTCCTTCAACCCCAGGCAGCGCCAGCTCACCGTCCTGCATCTTCCCCTCGATCAAGGTGCGATTCACCAACTCCTGCACCTGATGCAGCCGAAGCGCCTCCATGATCGTGCGCCCGCGGACATCGCCCGTGACGGCAAAAAGCTGGGAGAAAGCCTCGTTCACCAACTGCACACGGCCATCGGCGTCGAGCAGCAAGACGCCCTCGGTCATGCTGTTGAACAAGGCCTGCTGCTGCGCGAGTGCGCGCGCATCCGCCCGCGCGTGCTCCTCACGGAGGGCATCCGCCTGCTTCTCTTTCAAGGCGAGCTGGGCGGCAAACTCGCTGCGCTGTCTCAGCCACGCTCGGAAGAACCCGCCAGCGAGGACGAGCAGAACGAGGCTGACGAAGGTCCACATGACAAGGGGTGCGAGTCGCTTGAACTGCTACTCGGCGATAAACCGATAACCGACGCCCCGGACGGTGTCGAGATAGTCTGCGGCGCGGCCAAGCTTCTCGCGCAGGCGCCTCATGTGCGTGTCCACGGTGCGGGTGTCAATCGCGGCATCGTATTCCCACACGTCGCGCAGCAACTGATCGCGCGACTGCACCCGGCCCCGGCGCTGCGCGAGCGTGGCCAGCAGCTTGAACTCGGTGGCGGTGAGCTCCACGGCCTTGCCCGCGACCGTGACTGAGTGCGCGGCCACATCGATCAACAGCGGGCCGATCTTCAACCGCTCGGCCGTCGGCGCATCCGGCTCACGGCGGCGGAGCAGGCCCCTGATTCGCAGCACCAGCTCGCGCGGGCTGAACGGCTTGGTGACGTAGTCATCCGCGCCCAGCTCCAGCCCAAGCACGCGGTCAATCTCCGCAGCCCTCGCGGTCAGCATAAGGATCGGCACGCGGGCCGTCGCCGGATCACGCCGCAGCAGCTTGCACACTTCGAGGCCGTCCAGCTCGGGAAGCATCACATCCAGCACGATCAGGTCAGGCGGCTGCCCGCGTGCGCTGCGCAGGGCCGCCGCACCATCGGCTGCGGTGACCACGGCGAAGCCGGCGGCGGCGAGATTGAACTCAACCAGCTCGACGGCGTCCGGCTCGTCGTCCACGACGAGAATCCGCGGTGCGGATTTCGGCTTTGAAGATTTCATGCAGCCGAGTTTTTGCCCGTGTGGCGGATGTCGCGGCCCTCGTAGAGGAAGACGACTTCCTCGGCGATGTTTGTTGCGTGGTCGGCGATGCGTTCGAGCCGCTTGGAGATTTGCATCAAGTGCAAGCAGCGCGTGATGGTCGTCGGGCTTTCGAGCATGAAGGTGACAAGTTCGCGCTGAAGCTGCTTGTGCAGCGCGTCAACGTCCTTGTCACGCGGCAGCACGGCCCGGGCGCTGGCGGTGTCGCGGCTCACGAAGGCTTCGAGGCCGTCGTTCAACATCTCCAATGCCATTGTGGCCATGCGCGGGATGTCCACGTAGGGCTTGAGTTGCGATTCCTTGTTCAGGTCGATGGCACGGCGGGCGATGGTCGTGGCCTCATCTCCCACGCGTTCGAGGTCGTGGGTGATCTTCATCGCCACAGTGATCATCCGCAGGTCGGTGGCGATGGGACCGCGCGACAGGAGAACGATGCACAGCTCGTCGAGCTCGATCTCGAGCTGGTCGAGCTTGTCATCGTCGGACTCGACCTGGCGGGCGAGGTCGTCGTTGCGCTCGACGAGAGCCTTGACGGCCTTCCGCACCGAGCTGGCAGCGAGGCTCGACATGGTGAGGAGCTTTTCCTTGAGGGCGGCGAATTCGTGGTCGTGGGGGAGCATGGGAGGGGAGAGTGATTAGTAATTAGTGTTTAGTAAAAAGTGAGTGTGGGTGGTGACGGACTAAGCACTAATTACCAATCACTTTCTTCAAATGGTTCATCCGAACCTCCCGGTCACATAATCCTCCGTCTGCTTCTTCGAGGGATTGGTGAAAATCTTCGCCGTCGTGTCGAACTCGATCAGTTCGCCGAGGTAGAAGAACGCGGTGTGGTCGGAGATGCGCGCGGCCTGCTGCATGTTGTGCGTGACGATGACGATGGTGAAGTCGCGCTTCAATTCGAGAATCAGCTCCTCGATCTTCGCCGTGGCAATCGGGTCCAGCGCGCTGGCCGGCTCGTCCATGAGGAGAATTTCCGGCCGGATGGCGATGGCGCGGGCGATGCAGAGGCGCTGCTGCTGGCCGC
>JACRKB010000237.1 GCA_016235545.1 Verrucomicrobiota bacterium
CCGAAGTTGAGGCTGAAAGCCTCAGACATGACAGCCCGGGGCAGCGCCCCGGGTGGCGGCGTAGCAACATCGCCGCGCTGAAGGGGCGGAACATTTTGTTAGTTCCCCGCTGTTTTCGGTGGACTGGAATCTTAGCTGGCCCGCTTCCCGGCCCCGGCGGGGCCAGTGAGGGCAGCCGGTGGGCAGACTCGACCGAGGGGAGAGTCTCACTCACCGGTCAGCCAGCCATCACGGCAGCGCCCCAGCGGGGCGCATCGACACCCCTTCGTAGGGCGATGATTCATGCGCCCCGCCGGGGCGCCGTGCGCTTGGGGCCAACACCGGTGCGTGCGCTCCGGAGGCGGAGCTTTCCACCGGCTACCTTCACGCGCGCCGCCGGCGCGGATTTCCCCGCTGACTCCATCCCAATGGAAACAGCGAAGAACCATTTTGTTTCGCCCTTTCAGGCTATACCAAAAGCGGCCCGGCACCCCGGGGCGTTGCCTCGGGCTGGTTTGTGATGCTCCTTAGGAGCGGCAACTTCGGAGTCCAGGTTTGACGCAAGGGGCGCAGAGATCGCCGAGAGTCGCGGAGATGGATTTTCCCTTTCGGTATCTGCGCAATCCCTGCGAGCTTGGTATCCTCAGCGTTGGAAAAAGTCTTCTCACACAGTGTCGAAGTTTGGAGATGGCACTGTAGAGGACGCAGAGAATCGCTCGGCGAAGGCTGGAAAACATGAACCTGGCTGGAGTTGAAACCCTCTGCGTTCTTCCGCGTCCACTGCGCCCGGGCCGGGTGCGCTCCCTAACATGTCTCGCCGAGTTCGGACTGAATTCTTCCTCCGGCCGAGACAGTCTGAGTGTGCGAATCTAGACCACATGAAACCCATCATTCATCAGCCCCGTCGTTCCTTCCTCAAGCAACTTGGCACCGCCGCCTGTGCCGCGCCGTTCGTCACGCGCGGTTTGCTCGCCGCATCGCCGAATGAAATGGTGCGCCACGCCAGCTTCGGCGCGAGTGGGATGGCCGGTGCGGATTGGGGGGCGATCACCAGTCACAAGTCCGTTAAGTTCGTCGCCGTCGCCGAAGTGGACACTGCGCGTGCAGAGGCGGCGAAGAAGAAGTTTCCCGAGCTCAAGGTGTATCAGGACTGGCGCGAGATGCTCGACACGGAGCACAAGAACCTCGATTGCGTGAACGTCTCCACGCCCGACCACATGCACGCGCCGATGGGCATGAGCGCGATGCAGCTCGGCCTGCACGTCTATGGACAGAAGCCGCTGACGCACGATGTTTATGAGTCGCGCCGGCTGACGGAGGTGGCGCGGGAGAAGAGGCTCGTGACGCAGATGGGCATACAGATTCATTCGAGCTACGAGTATCGCTCAGCGGTGCAGATTGTGCAGAGCGGAGTCTTGGGCAAGATCAAGGAGGTCCACACATGGAGCAGCAAGAAGTGGGGGGACCCCGCGCCGCGTCCTGCCAACAACGATCCGGTGCCGGCGAACTTGAACTGGGACGCGTGGCTTGGCGTGGTTTCTGAGCGACCCTTCATCGGCGGCGGCTACTACCATCCCGGCAACTGGCGCAAGCGGCTCGACTTCGGCACCGGCACGTTCGGCGACATGGGCTGCCACATCTACGACCCCGTCTTCAAGGCACTCGGCGTCACCGCGCCGCTCACCGTGCGCAGCGAGGGGCCGAAGCCGAACGGGCACAACTGGGCCAACGACGCCATCGTCCACTACGTCTTCCCCGGCACGCCGTTCACGGACGGCAAGACGGTGAAGGTGACATGGTATGACGGCAGCCAGCGCCCGCCAGCCGAGATCATTGCGTTGCTCGGCAAGGTGAAGCAGCCCGACCAAGGTTCCATCTTCATCGGCAACAAGGGCATGATGGTGCTGCCGCATGTGGGAAAACCCATTTTGTCGCCGGAGGAAAACTTCAAGGACTTCGCGTTCCCCAAGCTGGACCCGGTCAACCATTGGCACTCGTTCGTCGAGGCCGTGCGCGGCAACGGCAGGACATCGGCGAACTTCGACTACGCGGGCCCGCTCACGGAAACGATCCTGCTCGGCGGCATCGCGTCGCGCTTCCCGCAGACGACGCTGGAGTGGGATGCGAAGTCGATGAAGTTCAAGAACCTGAAGGAGGCGAACCAGTTCGTGCGGCGCACTTACCGGAAGGGCTGGGAAGTGAAGGGATTGAGCTGATACCAGTTCCGAATGACATTCTTCGGAATGGCTTGGGGATCGCGACGCGCTCCAGTTCGTGGAGAGAACAAACGGCCCGCCAAGTCCCGTGATTTCAACCTCTGAACCGGGCTGGAGCACACCCCTCACCCCATCCCTCTCCCCTCCTCGGAGGGGAGAGGGTGCCCGAAGGGCGGGTGAGGGGTGTTCGGGCGTCAGGTTCACGGGTGGCCGCCACGGCTCGTAAGCCGCGCATTGGGACCATGAACCCCTGCAGTCGACTACAAGTCGCCGGCACAGATTCGTGGAGAGGAGGAGAGAGTTGGAGTGCCTCCCACTTTTCGAGCCGCTCACCTGCTCATTTTTCCGCGAGGAACTTTTCCACCTTCTTCTCAAGTCCCTCGCGGGCGTTCATGTCCACGAGGTTGCCCTTTTTGTCCACGAGCCAGAGGGTCGGAATGGAGCTGATGCCGTATTCCTTTGCGAAGCGGTTCTCGTCCTTCTCGGACTCGAAGTGCTGTGGCCAGGGGAGCTGCTTCTGCTTCACGAAGGCCTGGAGCGCGGCCTTGTCGTCGTCCAGGCTGATGCCGATGATCTCGAAGCCTTTGGGGTTGAGCATTTCGTAAGCCGCCTTGATGTGCGGAATCTCGGCGACGCACGGCCCGCACCACGTCGCCCAGAAATCAATGAGGACGACTTTGCCCTTGAGCCTGGCCAGATCGACTTTGCGCCCGTCCAGCGCTGTGAACTTGATGGTCAGCGGCTTGCCCACGCGCTCGGATTTCTTGAGCAGCTCGGCCGCGGCCTCCTTCACCTGCGGCTCGGCCCCGCTGGCGGCTATCTCCCGGGCGATGGCAGCGGCCTTCGCGCCTTCTGAGCGCATGGCGATGGCGTAGAGCATCTCGAAGACTTCCTTGCGCTCGGGACATTCCTTCTGCAACGCGCGGGTGCCTTTCTCAAACTCATCGAGCATCGCCGTGGCCCCTTCGCTCTGCTTCAAGCCGGCCTTGCGGTCCACCACCTGCATCCGCAGGCGGAACTTGCCCTCGGCGTCGAGCTTGGGATCGGCGAGCATCTCGGCCTCCACCGTGTCGAGCTGGCCCAGGCGCGAGATGTCGCCGCGACGGACGGCGCTGGAGAGAAGCTGGTGGCGTTGCTCGCGCGCGGAGGCGGCCTTGGCGTGCGTGGGGAAGCGCTTGGTGAACTCGCCCGCGATGTCCGCCGCGCTGATGGCAGCCGCAGCCTGCTTGGCGCGGAACGCGGTGATCTCCTCCGGCAACGGGAGCCGGCCCTGCCACTCGGCGGGCTGGGCGGGTGGCTCCGCAGCCTTTTGCAAACGCTCCAGAAGTGTCTCGGCGCTGTCGGGGGCTTGGGCGTGGGCCGGGCCAAAGGTGATGGCGGCAAGGAGGAGCGTGGTGGCGAGGGCGTGTCGGACAGTTCGTTTCATGCGTGTTGGACGTGTTGAGCGGAGACTTATTCCTGAACGACCGGAGCGGCTGCCGCCGGGGCGAGGCGCTGAAGTTGCAGCAGTTGCAACAGGCGCGGGTTGTCGGGGGCGGAGAAGTCAGCTTCGCGTGGGTCGGCTGGCGGGTGAGTGAGAGCCGTTTCCACGGGCGCGAGCGCGACCTCGGGTTTGCCCTTCTCCTGCTCCATGCGCACCGCCTTGCGCGCGAACTCCAGCATCACCGCGCAGGGTTCGAGGCACGGTATGGAACTCTTCGCCTTCGCCGAGTCGGGCGCGAGGCCATCCACTGTCCAGAGGCGGCGCTTGAGGCAGAAGCGCGCGTCGCAGCAGGCGCGGATGACCTGCGCGGCCTGAAGGTCGGTGAGCATCGTCGTGATGCGATACATCCCGGTCTGCCGCGCGGTGAAGGCCCGGTAGTGGGTGACTGGCGGCGCGGCCTGCTGCGCGGCGAACGAGTCGGCTATGGCTCCGGGGTAAAGCTGGTTCAACGCGGACTCAAGCTCCGCCTCCGAGGCGACGCTGCAGCGCCAGCCATTGCGGAGATTCGGCGCGGCCTTGATGGGACGGAAGGCTCCGGCTGCGGTGTGGTTGGCAAGTGCGCGCAACTCCACGAGGGCGGTGTTCTGCAAACACTCCTGCGCTGCCTCGCGGTCGGTGACATGGCGCAGCTCGAAGCCCGTCGCCACGCGGCGCAGGAGCACTTGCGCCAGCACCAGCTCAGGTGCGGGCAAGGAGCAGAACGCGGCGAGCGCGGGGTTGTTCACGGCAGCCATGACTGAAGCTAGCCACAGATGAAACACAGATGAAACACAGATGGGAGGGGAGGAAACTTTTTATCAGGAACGCAGGAGGGCAGGAGAAACGGCGAAGACGCTTCCGAACGCCATTCCATTCCTGCTTTCCTGCCCTCCTTATCATTCACCTCCCCTCCCATCTGTGTTTCAGCTGCGTCCACCTGTGTCCAAATGAAGTGGAACAGGAGTGTCCCCCTACACGTGAAGCACGATCTTGCCCGCGAGCGCGCCGGACTTTTGCAGCGTGCTCTCCTCCTGCAAGCGGTGCGCCGCCGCGGCCTCGGCCAGCGGCAGCACGCGGTCAATGTTCGCGCGCAGCTTGCCCTCGGCGAGCCAGCGGTTCAGGTCGTCCGCGCACGGGCGCTGCTCCTCCGGCGTGGCGTTGAACATCGCGAAGCCGTGCAGCGAGCAGTCCTTCACATAGAACGGGCCGACCGGGAAGACGGGCCGCGCCTCTCGCCCCGCCATCAGCACAAAGCGCCCGCGCGGCGCGAGCAACGACACGGCGCGGTCGAAGTCCGGCTCGCGCTGCGTCTCCCAGAACACGTCCACTCCGGCGGGTGCGAACTCCTTCACGGCGGCGGCCACATCCTGCGAGCGGTGGTTCAGGGCGAGGTCCGCTCCGAAAGAGCGCGCCTTCGCCACGCGCTCATCGCTGCCGGCGGTGGCGATCACCCGCGCGCCGACAGCCTTCGCGAGTTGCACAACCAACGATCCAACGCCGCCCGCGCCGCCGTTGACCATGACGGTCTCGCCCGCTTGCAGCCGGGCCTTCGCGAACAGCCCGATGTGTGCCGTGATGCCCACGAGCGCGATGGCTGCTGCGTCCTCGTCGCGCACCGCAGCGGGCGTGAGATTGAGCCAGCGCTCCTCGACACAGGCGAATTCAGCGAAGGAGCCTTGGCGGCCAAACAAACCCTGGTTCGAGCACCACACTCGGTCGCCGGGCTGAAAGCGTTGCCCCGCCGACTCGACGACGCCCGCGAGGTCACAGCCGATGATGAAGGGCAGTGGAAGACTCATCTTCACCATTCCGGCGCGGACGTAGGTGTCAATCGGGTTGACCGCCACGGCGCGCACCCGGACGAGCACCTCACCCGCGCGCGGCTGAGGTTGGGGGAGTTCGCCGAACTGGATGCCTTCGGCGGGACAGGGCACGGTGATGAATGCAGCTTTCATGAGGCGAAGGCTACGGAGGGAGCAGGGAATTCAAAAGGGCGAAGTCACGGCAAAGCTGTCATCGGGCGCATCTCAGTTTCTTGCAGGCGGAATGGTGCGAGCGATACAGTTGGGCCGCTCCTCCTGCTCGTAATCCTAATCCTGCTCCCGTGCGGGGAAGGGCAGGATGAGCAGGATTAGGATCAGGATTACGAGCAGGAGCGGAACAGCCACTGCGTTGCTAGAAACTGAGATGCGCCCGCTGTCATCATTCGATGCAAGGGATACGAGGTGGTGCGGTCGTGCGAACGGCTCCCGCCAACCGCGAGTGCGCGGTTGGCTGCGCCCGGAGCGGGCGCGCTCCCCAATCTCAACTGCTTCGCTCCTGCTTGTCCCCGGATGGAACACAGATGAAACACAAGTGGGGACGAGGAAAAGGCAGCCCTCCAAGGAGACGGACACGAACACCAAACGGTGGCGGAGAACCCGGCAGGCATCCTCGATGCAGCCGCCTGCCGTTCTGTGTTCCATCAGTGGCTCACCTGCTTCGTTGGCTAGGATTCCGCCAAAGCCGCTGCCGCCGCCCGCGCACCCCGTGCCATGCCGCGCAAGTTTCTCCCGGCGCAGAAGGCCATGAGTCACTGGCATTGAAGCTGTGCAGCCCGTTCCTGATGAGATTTTGCATCGCGTTCAAAATCAGGTTTGCGCCCCGGTCCCGTCTCCGGCGAAGTTTCTCGTTGAATCCCACAGCCTGCTTGCCCCTTATTTACGCCGCGACAGCCAGCGCCAACCAACGTGAAACCCACCGACCTTCGGGGCATCCTCCAATACATCCCCCGCTTCCGCGAGAAGACCTTCGTCATCGCCGTGGATGGCGCGGTCGTGACCGACGAGAACTTCGCCAACCTCCTGCTCGATGTCGCGGTGCTGCGCTCGCTGAACATCCGCGTCGTCATCGTCCACGGCGCGGCGGCGCAGATCCAGGCGCTCGGGGCCGAGCGCGGCATCACGCCGTCGAACCTCGACGGCACCGGCATCACAGACGCCGCGACGCTCCAGCTTTCGCTCACCGCCGCGAACCGGCTCACACACGAGATCCTCGAAGGCCTCTCCACCAACGACCTGCGCGCCGCCACGCCCAACGCCGTCATCGTCTCGCCGCTCGGCATCTTGCAGGGCGTGGATCATCTCTTCACCGGCAAGGTCGAACGCGTGGACACGGAGCTGCTCCAGACGCTCCTCACCGCCGGCATCACGCCGGTCATCCCGCCGCTGGGCTTCGACGGAGACGGCAAGACCTACCGCGTCACGTCAGACACGATTGCGCTCGCCATCGGCACTGCCCTCAAGGCGGCGAAGATTCTTTTCATCACCACGACCGACGGCCTCTTTCATCAGGGCAAGCTGCTCAAGCAAGTGCTCGCCGCCGACCTGAGCGCGTTGATTGAGCGCAAGGAACTTTCCCCCGAGGACATCGGGCGCGCCCGCGCCGCCGCCGCCGCCTGCCTGCAGGGAATTCCCCGCGTCCACATCATCAACGGCCGCACGGATGAGTCGCTGCTCGCCGAGGTCTTCTCCAACGAGGGCGTCGGCACGCTCATCTACGCTGACGAGTTCCAGCAAATCCGCCCCGCGCAGAAGAAGGACATCCGAGCGCTGCTGCGCCTCACGAAGAGCTCTGTCCTGAGCGAGGAACTGATGAAGCGCACGCGCGCCAGCATCGAGAAGCACCTCGGCGACTACTACGTCTTCGACATCGACCGCAACCCGGTCGCCTGCGTCGCGCTGCACGTCTCACCCGAGGCGGGCAAGGGCGAACTCGCGTTTCTCTTCGTCGCTCCTTCGCACGAGAACCAAGGTCTCGGGCGCAAGCTCATCCAATTCGTTGAGAACAAGGCCCGCGACCTCGGCCTCAGCGAGCTGGTCACTCTCTCCACGCAAGCATTCACCTACTTCCAGAGCAAGGGCGGCTTCACCGAAGGCACTCCCGAGGACCTTCCCCCTGCCCGCCGCGAGAAGTATGAGCAGAGCGGACGGAACTCAAAGGTGCTGGTGAAGAAGCTGGGGAAGTGACGTGCCCCTCTCCGTGGACCGTCGTTTTTGGAGCGCGGACGCCCACGTCCGCAGCCCGCTGACCCGGACGTGGGCGTCCGGGCTCCAGTCGCTCGGCGGTTGACGGTCCCAATGCGCGGCTTTCGGGCCGTGGTGGCTACCCATGAACCTCTGCTCCTGTCCCGCCTCTGCGGTGTCCATCCTTGAGCCGGAACGACGCAGTTGAAGCCGCCTCTTTCTTCAACGCGCAGAGAACGCGAAGGAACGCAGAGTTGGGCCAAGCCTTTTGTGTTCACCTATTGGTGGCCTTCGCAGGTCGCTACTCTGCGCTTTTTTGCGTTCTCTGCGTCTCTCCGTTGAAGCGGAGCGCTACAAGTGCAACTGCATCGATCCGGCGGAGTTGGCACCGCAGAGACGGGACGGACGCAGAGGCGGAGGTTCAGGCGCTGAAATCGCGGGAGTTGGCGGGCCTTGGGTTCACGCCCGGCAGGCGACGAGTCTCCAATCAACCCGGACGCGAAGCCAAGTCCGAGACTCATCACCTCGTCTCCCACGGGGCGTGGCAGCGCACCTACCGGACAACTTCAAATGCGAGACCTTTGAGATACTCCGTCTCCGCGATGCAGGGGATCAGGGGGTGGTCGGGCGACTGGCTGAAGGTCGCCACGCGGCGCAGGACGCGCCGGGTGTCGAAGGCGGCGGAGAGTATCATGTGCTGGAAGGTCACGCTGTCCACATGGTGAGAGCAGCAGAAGGTCGCCAGCACGCCGCCGGGCTTGAGCAGCTTCAGCGCGCGGAGATGGATTTCCTTGTAGCCGCGCAACGCGTCGGGCACCGAGGCGCGGTTCCTGGTGAAGGAGGGCGGGTCCAGGATGATCGCGTCGAACTTTGGGATGAGCTTCTCGTGTGCGCCGACGGTGGTCTGGGCCTTGAGCCAGTCGAAGACGTTCGTGGCCTCGAAGGTGCATTTGTCCGCGAGGCCGTTGGTGGCGGCGTTGCGCGTGGCGGCGGCGATGGCGTCCGCGCTTTGGTCCAGGCCGTGGACGCGCGCCGCGCCGGCGCGGGCAGCATGCAGGGCAAAGCCGCCCAGAAAGCTGAAGCAGTCGAGCACGTTCGCGCCGGGGGTCATGGCGATGAGTTCGGCGGTGAGCTTGTAGTTGACCTGCTGGTCGAGATAGAGGCCGGTTTTGTGGCCCGCGCGGAGGTCGGTCTCGAACTTGAGGCCGTTGAGGGTGACGGAGACTGGGCCTTCAAGCTGGCCGTCAATCACGCCGTTGGCCTCGGGCAGACCCTCGAACTTGCGCGATGCCATCTCATTGCGCTCGACGATGGCGCGGGGGTTGAAGATGGCTTTCAGCGCGGCGACGATTTGAGGCTTCCTCATGTCCATGCCCAGCGCGGAGGTCTGGATCACGAGCACATCATCGTATTTGTCCACGATGAGGCCGCTGAGAAAGTCGCCCTCCGCGCTGACGACGCGGAAGGAGGTCGCGCCCGGCAGATGCCGGCGCCGCAACGCGAGCGCGGCGCGGATGCGCTCCTCGAAGAATGCCTGGTCCACCGTGACGTGCTCATGGGTGAGCACGCGGACGGTGATTTTGGACTGCGCGTTGTAGATGCCCACGCCCAGCCAGTGCTTGCGGTGGTCCTTCACCTCGACGATGTCGCCGTCCTTGACCTCGGGGGACACATGCATGATCGCGCCCGCGTAAATCCACGGGTGCCCGGCCACGATGCGGTCGGCCTCGCGTGGCTTGAGGATGACGGTGGGGAGGGCAGGGGATGCAGGCGTTGGCGTGGTCATGTTTATAGACAGTTTGGGAAGGGACGGAAGGGAGGGATTAAGAGCAGGATTACGATTAAGATTAAGAGGGGGGGCCGTGCCGCTGTGCTCTTAATCTTAATCCTACTCTTGCTCTTAATCCTCCGCATCCACCGCTTCGGGCCGCAGATAAGGCCAGACCCGCCCAGGGGAGGGAAGTCAATTGTTGGCGACTCACTCCGCCATCTTGCCGACGGGAATCTCCGCCTTGAAGCGGCCGAGGAGCAAAAGTTCCAGCACGCCTGACTCTTCGCCCGTCTTGCGCGCTGACATGAGGACGGGCGCGGCTCCCTTGGACTTGCTGGCGGTCAGCGGCACTCGCAGCACGGGCGAGCTGCCCTTGCCGTAGAGCGCGAGATGGAACTCCTTCTTGCCAGCCCGCTCGATGCCCAGCGCGAAGACGGCCAGCTCCATCTCCTTGTCTCCGGCGGTGATCTTCGTCAGTCGGAGCTTGTCGTTCGGGAGGACCGCATCGTTGTCTTTGGGCGCGAGCTTCGAGGTCCACAACTGTCCCACGGGCACAGCCTCGCCCTTGGCCTTCTTCTTCGCGGACTTGTCCCCTTTCTGCGCCTTCTCGATTTTCAGGCGCTTGTCGGGAATGAGCAGCGCGCCTGCCTCGCCGGCCTTCAGGCCGATGGACTGATCGGGCGCGAGCTCCAGCTTGAGCGGCAGGTCGCCGAGGCGTGTGTTGGCGTCCATCAGCAGCGCGGTGGCCTTGGACAACTCCTCCGGGGAGAGCTGCGCCGGCTCTTGCGCGTAAAGGGCGGCGGTGAGGGCGGCGAAGGTGGCGAAGGCGAGGAGAAGTCTGGTTTTCATGAGCGATTGGAGCACGAGCTACCCTGCACGAGACGCGTGTTCAGAACCTTCCGTTACAATCGCCACGGACCGGGAGAACTACGGCCCCCACATACCGCCGTCGTTCTTCAGCCACTTCTCGCGCGTGATCACGCGAGCCGAGCCGTCGGCAAAACAGGCATTCGCCTGATCGGTCATCTTGCGATTGGTGTTTGCGATCGTGCCGGAGTTCTGGCGGTTGTGGTTAAAGATGAAATTATTGCAAGTAATCGCAGGTTGAGTCGGTGAGTTGAAAAGGGAAGCGTTGCTGTCGTTCACGCCATCAGCGGGCGTGTCTGTGTCGAGGTCGAAGGGAAAGACTGTGGGGGAGTAGATTACTTGGTTGGTGGACTCGCCTACCAGAAACGTGCTGGCCGAAAGCTGCCCGAGCCGGGACGAACCTCCCGTGCCCGCTGTCACGTTATGGTAGCCGATGACCCGGTTGTAGTTCGGTGCTGTGGTGATGCTGATAAGTGCGGTGCTGCCCCCAATGTTTTTGATGAGAAGTGCCGGGCAGCCCAGTTTCGGCTCAAACTCCGTGTTGACCGTGTTGCTTCTCATGCCGATGTAAGGTGCCAGCACGACCCGCCACTCGGGATATTGCGTGAGACCGGCTTGAGGCGTGCCGGCCATGTTATACGCATAAGGCGGCAACTTGTCCTCGTTGTCCCCCGCGTAGATTGTGAGGCCGAGCGCCACCTGTTTCCGATTGCTCAGGCACTTGGTCATCTTCGCCTTGTCCTTCGCCTTGCCCAAGGCCGGCAGAAGCATCCCCGCCAGGATCGCGATGATGGCGATGACGACGAGAAGTTCAATAAGGGTGAAGGCCGAGGAGGTTCTCGATTTCATAGAGGTGGCCGCACGTTAGGAGCCGCGTCAGAAGTCGTCAAGTGGCAGGATTGGCGGCAGGGATTGGCGTGGCGCAAATCAGTTTCTTGCAACCCGGGTCGGCAGGGCTGAAAGCCCGTCATTCGTCAGCCTGAGGTGAAGTGAACGTAGTGAACGCAGCCCCAGGTGGCCCCGCCAGGCCGTGCCGAGGGCTGTAAGCCCGCCACGCCGCCGCCCGGTTGCCAAGGTGACGCGCTTA
>JACRKB010000241.1 GCA_016235545.1 Verrucomicrobiota bacterium
GAATGCCGGGCTTTCAGCCCGAAGCACCGACTCGCGTCCGGTCTGCAGGAAAGTGAGATGCGCCCCGGGCGCACGGGCAGGGAATCCTTGCTTGCTTGGAGGCTGAAAACGCGCATCCTTCACCGCACAAATAGCCGACGGCGAGACGCGGGCACAGGGGACACAGCGGCAGGCTGCCTCCCGGCAGGAGCGGGCACCGGCGGCAACTTTCAGAAGACATGAAAACCTTCCTTCGCCCCACCGTTCTCACGCTGGCCGCAGTGCTGCTGTGGCTGCTCACGGCCACCGCGTCCGCCTCGCATTTCCGCTTCGCCAACCTCTCATGGAAGCGCGCTCCGGGCACCAACGCGCTGGCGGTGGAAATCACGCTCACTGAGGCGTGGCAGCGTTTCTCCAAAGGCACTGTTGGCTATAGCTTCGGCGACGGGACAGGGACCTTTGACTCCTCCACCGCGAGCCTGATCGCCACGCTTGCGGACATCTCCGGCGAACAATACGAGGTCTGGCGCTACACGACCACCCACACCTACCCGTCCAACGGCATCTTCACCATTTCCGGCTCGTCCTGTTGCCGCATTGAATCGCTCGTGAACGCCTCCAGCGCCAGCGAGTCCCTCTCCATGCTGGTGGACCTCCGTGGATCGAGTAACACCGGCTCGCCCGTGACCACCGCGCCGGTCATCCTCCAGATGCAGGCGGGCACGAACAACTCCATCGCCCTGCCCGTTGTGGACCCTGATGGAGACGCGTTCACTGTGCGGTTGTCCACCAGCACGGAGTCTTCCATCCCCTCCATCCCCACCGTCGGCACCAACACGATGAGCGTCACGGCGGGCGGGGTGCTGAACTGGAACACCGTCGGTGGCACGAACGGGCAGAAGTTCGCCCTGCAAGTCCTCATCGAAGAGCGCCGCGCGGGCAACACCACCGGCACCAACGGCCTCGTGCCGCTGGACTTCATCATCGAGCTGGCCGGCTCGCTCACGAACAGCACGCCGACCATCTCGGGCACCAACGGCTCCATCATCGTGGCGGCGAACCAGACCTTCACGACCACGTTCGTCGGCACAGACCCCGAGGGCGGCCCGCTTCGCATCAACCATCAGGGCCTGCCGCCCGGCGCGACCATCACGCCGGCTGACGGCACGACAAACTCCTCGCCAGCCACCGTAATGTTCTCATGGACGCCTTCTCTGGCGGATGTGGGCAGTTCCTACGCGGTGCTGATTTTCTTCACGGACCAAGGCGGATTGCAGCGCGCTGCCTCCTTCGCGCTCACCGTTTCCGCCCCGCCGGCGGTGCGAGAGTTTGAACTTCTGAGCATCAACTCCGGCGGCACGGCCAGCGGCAGCGCCGCCTCGCTCAACCCGGTCGTCAGCAGCAACGGCCAGTATGTCGCCTTCGTCAGCGACGCGGCCAATCTCGTCGCCAACGACAACAACGGTGCGCGTGACGTTTTCTGGCGCGACCGGCTCGCGGGCACCACGCGTCTCGTGAGCCGCACCACCGCCGGTGCGAGCGGCAACGGCGACTCGGATGCTCCGGTCATTTCCTCCAACGGCCGCTACGTCGCCTTCCACAGCCGCGCCAGCAACCTCGTTGCCACTGACAGCAACACGAACTACGACGTGTTCGTGTGGGACTCGAATGACAACAGCATGACCTTGGTGAGCAGCGCACCATCAGGAGCGAGCGGGGCAGGGGACTCCTACTCGCCGCAGCTCTCGGCCAGCGGGCGCGTGGTGTCCTTCTCCAGCTCTGCGGCGGACTTGGTGGGCAGCGACACCAACGGAACCTCGGACGCCTTCGCGCGCAATTTGGACTCGGGCGTGACCTACCTCGCCAGCATCAACACAAACAACTCCAGCGGCAACGGCGCGAGCGGGGTGCCCGTGCTGAGCGCGGACGGACGCCACGTCGCATTCCTCAGCCGGGCCGGCGACCTCGTCACCAACGACCTCAACTCGCTCAACGACGTCTTTGTTCACGACCTGCAAACACGGGTCACAAGGCTCGTCAGCGTGAACGTCGCCGGCAATGACGGAGGCAACCGCCTTTCCTCCGACCCTGTCATCAGCGCCGACGGACGCTACGTCGCCTTCTCCAGCCAGGCGACGAACCTCGTGACCATCACGGACACAAACGACTTTCCAGATGTCTTCGTGCGCGACATGCAGCTGGGAGTGACCAAGCTCGTGAGCGTCAACGGCTCCGGCACGGCGTCGGGCGGCAACGCGGGAACACCATCCATTCTGCCCGCGTCGTTCACGCCGTTCCTGAGCGCGGATGGGACAAAGGTTCTGTTTGTCAGCCTTGCGCAGGACTTGGTGGCGAACGACTCGAACGGCAAGCAAGACGTCTTCCTCCGCGACCACATCAACAACACCACGCTGCTCATCAGCACGAACCGCTTCGGCACCGGCTCGGGCAACGCCGCCTCCGGCATCGGCGCCAACAGCATGAGCGCGGACCTGCGTTACGTGGCGTTTTTCAGCGCGGCTTCGAACATCGGCGCGGCGGACACGAACAGCAGGACGGATGTGTTCCTGCGCGATCTCGCGACCAACAGCTCGAAGATCATCTCCCGCGTGAGCCTCGGCGGGTTCGCCGCCACAGGCCACAGCTTCCAGCCCGTCCTCAGCGCGGACGGCTCGACGATTCTCTTCACCAGTGAGGCGGAGAATCTCGACACTCGCGACGGAAACCTCTCCTCCGATGTCTTTGCCGCCGCCACCACGCTGGGCACACCAAACTTTGGCGTCGTGGACGTGGGCATCAGCATTTCCTCCGTCGGCGCGCAGACGGTGGGAAGCAATTTCACGATCACCCTCACGCTCACGAACCACAGCGCGAACCTGGCCACCGGGCTGGTTGTGGACGACGCCGGGGTGGAGTTCCTGCAACTCCTTTCCGGCACGGTGTCTCAGGGAACGCTCACCAGCGACGACTGGGTCGTGGGCGACCTCGCTCCCAACGGCAGCGCGACTGCGACGCTGACGTTGGTGGCGACGAACCTTGGGTCCGCCGACTTGGTCATCTCCATCTCCAAGCGCGACCAGCTTGACTCGAATCTGAACAACAACTCGGCGCTCTCGACCATCACAGTGGACCGGACCGCCGCCGGAGCGCTCTTCCATCTGCCGGGGACCACGCCGTATCTCAGCCGCACGAACAGCCCGTTCTTCGCCGGCATCCTCAGCGGCGCGTTCACGCTCGAGACTTTTGAGCGTGGCAACTCCAGCATCGCTGGAGTGACCGCGTCGGCGGGACGAGTCGCCGAATCCGGTGCCTTCACGGACTCGGTGGACGCTGACGATGGCGCGGTGGATGGCAATGGCAACGCCGGGCGCTCCTACCTCGTCACCGAAACGAACACGGTCACGTTCACCTTCAACCCGCTTCTGCTGGGCCGGCTGCCGACCAAGGTGGGCATTGTGATCTCCGACACGTTCACCGCCAACACGCGGATGGAGGCGTTCAACGCTGGCGGCGCGTCTCTGGGCATCATCGGGCCGCTCCAGATCGGCGACAACTTGTTCACCGGCCAGACAGCGGAGGACCGCTTCATCGGGGTCGAGTTCGCCGGCGGCATCTCCGCGTTGCGCGTCTTTTATCCGCAGCCCGACTTCGAACTGGACCATTTGCAGTTCGACGTGCCGACGACGGACCTCGCGTTGAGCCTGACCGGCCCGACAATGGCGTCGTTCGGATCGAGCATTGTTCTCACTTACACCGTCACGAATCGCGGCCCGGTCGCGGCGTCCGGCGTGGTGGTCACGAACGCGGAGCCGGGGCAGGTGGAGATTATCAGCTTCGTGCCGTCGCAGGGCACGGTGGACACCAACAATGGCACTTGGAGTCTCGGCGCGCTCGCAGTCGGGGCCAGCGCCACGCTGACCTTGCAGCTCACGCCGGAAGGCAGCGGCTTCCTTCTCTTCAACGCCGGTGTGAGCAGCGCGGTGCCGGACGCCCACACAGGCAATGACCTCGCAAGCCTCGGGGTCACAGTGCTCAATCTTGCGCCCAACATCAGCTTCGCGACGAACACGCTGGCGCTGTTGGAAGATTCGGCAGCGCTGTCGGTCCCGGCCTTCTTGCAGGTGAGTCCGCAGGAAACAAATCAGACCATCACCAACGTCACGGTTACGGCGTCGAACCCGGCGCTCTTCTCGGTGCAGCCAAAGTTCGAGACGAACGGCACTTTGAACCTGACTCTGGCCGGCGACGTGAACGGCTCGTCGGTCATCACCGTGGTGGCCACTGACGACGGCGGCACCGCCAGCGGCGGCGCGGATCGAGCGACGAACAGCTTCACCATCACGGTGACCGCTGTGAACGATGCTCCGAGCTTCACGACGGCCACGAACAATGTCGTCGTGCTTGAGGACGCGGCGGCGCAGACGTTGCCGGGATTTGTGACAGCCAGCGTTGGCCCGGCGGACGAGGCAGGGCAGGGCGTCACCAACTATACTGTGACCAGCAGCTTGCCGGGCTTGTTTGCGGTCGGCCCGGCTTTGGCGCTGGATGGGACGCTGACGTTCACCCCGGCGGCCAACTCCAACGGAATGGCCACCATCACCGTGATTGCGCAGGACATCGGTGGCACCGCCAACGGCGGGGCGGACCGGGCGACGAACAGCTTCACCATCACGGTGAGCGCTGTGAACGATGCTCCTAGTTTCACGATGGCCAGCAACAACGTCGTCGTGCTGGAGGATGCCGGCTTGGTGACGCTGGCGGGTTTCATCACGTCCGTGTCGCCCGGCCCGGCGGACGAGGCGGCGCAGAGCGTGACGAACTTCGTTGTGGTCGCGACCAACAGCGCTTTCTTCGCGGTGGCCCCGGCCATCGGCACCAACGGCACGCTGACCTTCACCGCTGCGACGAACACCAGCGGCGTTGCGACGGTTTTCGTGCAGGCGCAGGACGATGGCGGCACAGCAAACGGAGGAACCAACGGCAGCCTGAAGCAGTCCTTCACGATCACGATCAGCGACATCAATGACGCGCCAATCATCACTCTCACCACCAACACCGTGTTTGGGTCCGAGGACTCCGGTGCGCAGACCATCACGGCCTTTGCCACGTTCCTGACGATCGAGTCGGGCCAGGCCATAACAAACGTCAGTGCCACGAACAGCAACCCCGCACTGTTTGCCGTCCAGCCCTACTTCACCACGGACGGCACGCTCCGCTTCACTCCCGCACCGAACTCGACGGGCACGGGGATCGTGACGGTCGTGGTGCAGGACAATGGCGGCACTGCATCCGGCGGCGTGGACATGGCCACCAACACCTTCACAGTCATTGTGTCGCCGGTGAACACTGCGCCGAGCTTCACGCTCACAGCCGGGACGTCAAGGGATGGCGTGCAGGACTGGGTGCGCGACGTGACGACCGGCACCAGCACCGGCCTCAAGGTGATCACGGACAGTTCCGGCAACGTGATCGTTGCTGGGGACGAGACTATCTCGGGCGAGGTAACCACTTATCAGGTCCTCCTCGTGAAGTATTCCAACGCTGGCGTGGCTCAATGGACCAACTTCATCGCAGGCAACAGCCTTGGATCCAGTGTCCAAGCGCGGGGACTGGCCGTGGACAGCACCGGCGCGGTGATTCTCACGGGCGTTCACTCCGGTGGGGGCACTGACTTCCTGACGGTGAAGTATGCCGACGACGGCTCGCTGGTCTGGTCGAACCGCTTCGACGCGCTCGGGAATGACGAGCCGATGGCGGTGGTCGTGGACGGGAACAACAAGGTCATCGTGACAGGCAAGTCGCAGGATGGTTTTTATACCGATTACCTCACCATCAAGTATCTGGCCGATGGCACGCCCTTCTGGACGAACCGCGCCTCCTATAGCGGGCCGGGCAACGACGTGCCGAGGTCCGTGGCCGTGGATGCGGCGGGAGATGTGTATGTGACGGGCGACGGGTCCGACACCGATTTCATATTTGCCTACACGTTGAAACTGGCCGCTGCCACCGGCGTGCCGCTGTGGACCAACCAGTTTGATCTTGGCCAGAACAGCACCGCCGAGGCGGTCCGCGTGGACAGCGGGGGCAACGTGATCGTTGCCGGCACGTTGAACAACGCTCTCAGCCAGCCGTTGTTCGGCGTGGTGAAATACAGCAGCGCGGGCGCGGTGGTCTGGACGAACCTCTACTCGCGCAACGCCGAGTTCCAGCACGTCCACGGCTTGGCGGTGGACAGCGCGGGCAACGCTGTCGTCACGGGCAACACCGAGGTCAGCGGGAACATGGATTTCACCACCATCAAGTATCTTTCCGACGGCACGCCGGCGTGGACGAACCATTACGACGGGGTTGCGATTGGACGGGACCATCCCAACGCGATCGCGGTGAACGCGGCGGGCGATGTGATTGTGACGGGCGACTCAGCGGGCACCCTCAGCACGGATTTTGTGACGGTGAAATACACCGCTGCCGGCGCGGGAGTGTGGACCAACCGCTACGACGGCACGAGCTCTGGCAACGACATCCCCAACGCGATCGCCGTGGACAGCGGCACGAACGCATTTGTCACCGGTGCGGCGGATGGCGTGATGCGCACCATCAAATATGCCTTCGTCCCTCCGCCCGGGGCGAACCAGACCGTGACCAACAATGTTGGGGCGGTGACTGTTTCAGGCTTCATTGCCAGCAGCAGCGTTGGCCCAGCGAATGAGTCCGGCCAGTCGATCAGCTTCACCGTCACGAACGACAACACCGCGCTCTTCACCGTCCAGCCCTCCATCAGCGCGGCGGGTGTTTTGAGCTACACCGTGGCTGCCGGCGTGTCCGGTCTCGCCATCGTCACCGTGAGCGCCAATGACAGCGGAGGCACGGCCAATGGCGGCGTGGACACAAGCGCACCGCAGACCTTCAACATCACCGTGCTGACCGGGGGTTCGTCCGTGTTCTACGTGTGGCTCGGCGGCACCGGCGATTGGAATGACGCTGCGGGCTGGACTCCGCGCGGCGTGCCCGGCGTGGTGGACTCGGCGTTTATGAGCAGCGGCTCCATCCAGCTCACCAACACCGTGACGGTGGCCATCCTGACACACGACGGCGGCACCCTCGGCGGGGCCGGCACAGTCACGATCCGCTCGAACATGACATGGACAGGTGGCGTGATGAGCGGCGCAGGCACCACGACGATCTCTGGCGGGGCCACGCTGACAGTCAGCGGCGCGGCGGACAAGAGCCTGAACCGGAGGCTGGACAACCACGGAACGGTGACGTGGACGGAGGGCCGGATCATCGGGGACGGTGGCCCGACCATCAACAACGCCATTGGCGCGCTCTTCGACACGCAGACCGACTCGACGCTTTTCGACAGCAATGACGGCAGCGTGAAGACGTTTAACAACAGCGGGACCGTCCGCAAATCCGTGGGCACCAGCACCAGCCTGTGGCGGGGCGTGTTCAACAACAGCGGCACGGTGAACGTGCAGGCGGGCACGCTGAGCCCGACGGGCACAGTCAATCTCAACACCTCAAGTTACACGGGCGCGGGGCGCTTTCTCCTCGGCAGTTGCACGGTCAACGGGACCCTGACGGTCGCGGCGGGAGCAAACGTGGAGCTTGGCGGCGGAACTCTCTCGGGCACGGGAACGATTGCCGGCACGTTGAACTGGACCGCTGGGACGATGGGCGCTGGCGGCACGACGACGATTGCGAGCAACAGCGTCCTGATGGTCAGCGGCGGCGCGGACAAGTCGCTGAACCGCCGCCTCGACAACTACGGGACGGTGACTTGGACGACGGGGCGGATTACCGGCGACAGCACTCCTGTGCTCAACAACTACGCGGGGGCGCTGTTCGACACACAAAGCGATGCAACGCTCTTCGACAGCAATGACAGCACGGTGAAGACGTTCAACAACAGCGGCACGGTGCGCAAGTCGGCGGGGACGGGCACCAGCATCTGGCAGGGATTGTTCAATAATGGCGGCACGTTGAATGTGCAGACCGGAACTTTGGCGCTCGCTGGGGGAGGCGAGAGTTCGGGCGCGTTCACGAATGCGCTGGGTGCGACAGTGGACTTCACGGGCGGCACGCAAGTGCTGACCAACGGCGCCAGCTTCAGCGGCGCTGGCTTGAGCCGCATCAACGGCGGCACGCTGAATGTCAGCACGAATGCCACAGTGGCTTTCACGGGGAACTTCGAGCTGGCGTTGGGCACGCTGGGCGGTGCCGGCACATTCTCGATCCCGGCCGGGAGCCAGATGGCCTGGACGGGCGGCGTGATGGCGGGGTCGGGCACGACGACCATTGCGAGCAACGGCGTGTTGGTGGCGAGCGCGTCGGCAGACAAGAGCTTGAACCGGCGGCTGGACAACTACGGGACGGTGACATGGACCGGCGGGCGGATCATCGGGGACAGCTCGCCAGTGCTCAACAACTTCGCCGGGGCGCTCTTCGACACGCAGACCGACTCGACACTGTTCGAGAGCAACGATGCCAGCGTGAAGACGTTCAACAACAGCGGCACGATCCGCAAATCGGCCGGCCCCGGCGTCAGCCTCTGGCGGGGCGTGTTCAACAACAGCGGCACGGTGAACGTGCAGACCGGCACGCTGAACCCGACCGACACGGTCAATCTCATCACATCGAGCTACTCCGGTGCGGGGCGTTTCCTCTTCGGCAGTTGCACGGTCAACGGGACGCTGACGGTCGCGGCGGGCGCAAACGTGGAGTTTGGCGGCGGGACGCTCTCGGGCACAGCGACGATCGTCGGCACGCTGAACTGGACAGGCGGAGTGATGGGCGCGGGGGGCATCACGACGATTGCGGCCAACGGTGTGTTGGTGGCCAGCGGGGGCGCGGATAAATCGCTGAGCCGCCAGTTGGACAACCATGGGACGGTGACTTGGACGGCGGGTCGGATCATCGGGGACAACGCGCCGGTGCTGAACAATTTTTCCGGGGCGCTCCTCGACGCGCAGACCGACTCGACGCTGTTCGAGAGCAATGACGCCAGCGTCAAGACGCTCAACAACAGCGGCACTGTGCGCAAGTCGGCGGGCACCGGCACCAGCAGCTGGCTCGGAGTGTTCAACAACAGCGGCGCGCTCGAAATTCAACGCGGCATCGTGTCCCTCACGGGCAATTACACGCCAGCGGCCGGCAGTTCTCTGAAGGTCTTCCTCGGCGGCCTGGCGGCGGGAACCCAGTTCGGACAGTTGCGCGTCGCCGGCACGGCCACGCTCACAGGCACGCTGAACATCGTCCTGACGAACAGCTTTGTCCCGGCCCTGGCGAACAGCTTCCTCGTCGTGAGCAGCGGCGTGAGGTCGGGAACCTTCTCCTCCGTGACCGGCTCTGACCTGGGCGGCGGACTGATCCTCGACCCGACCTATGTGCTCGGCGACCTGACGCTTGTGACCACGATGGTTGCCGCTCTCCCTCCGCTGATGCCGCAGGCAATCGGGGCGGACCGGTTGCTCCGCTGGCCGGGTGACATTGCTGGCTACGAATTGCAGACAGCCACCTCAATCAACGGCCCGTGGACTGCCGTGGTGGCTGCCGTGGCGCAGGAGAACGGAGACAGCGTGGTGCGCCTGCCTGCAACGGGCACGCGCTTTTACCGGCTGGTGCGCCCCGCTGCGCCGCGTCCGGGTGGCAACCCGGCGCAGTAAGCCGAATTCCTATGCACGAGCTTATTTTACACCTCCTTGGTGACTACGTGCTCCAGACGGAGCAGATGGCGACGCGCAAGCTCAGCAGTTGGCGCTGGGCGATAGTTCACGCGCTGGTCTATTCGGTGCCGTTCTTCATCTACCTTGGGATCATCAACGGCAACTGGACCAAAGGCTTGGTGGCGTGGTTCGTCATCTTCGGCACGCACGGGATAATTGACCGCATGGCCCTGGCCACCACCGTCTGCAGGATCAAGAACCTTGTCTGGTTCGGCCCTGACGCGCCGGAAAAGGAGGAGAACACGGGATACGGCCTCCAGACGCCGCCCTTCATCCGCTTCTGGCTCGTGGTGATCGTGGACAACACCCTGCACCTGATCATCAACCACATCGCATTGAACTACCTCAACCAGTGAGTCGCGGCACCAAAGAACACCCATGACGGACAAAACCATATTTCGGCTGAACCCCGCCAAGAACCCCTTCCTCGGCAACCTGCCCGAGGAGGCGATGGAGGATTTGATCGGCTGCGCGAAAGTCCAGCGGTTGCGCGAGGGTGATGTGTTCATCCATGAGGGCGAGCCATCGGACTCGATTTTTTTCATCAACTACGGCGAGGTGATCATCCTCAAAGGCGGTGTTGAGATTGACCGCCAGAGCGCGGGCGGCGTCATCGGCGAGATGGGCGTGCTCACCAAGGCACTGCGCAGCGCCACCATCCAATGCGCCGCCGATGTGGAGCTGCTCCGCGTCGAGGCGGCGGACTTCATCCGCATCGTGGACAGCCAGCCGGCCATGTTGCGCAACCTGGTCATTGACCAGTTGCGGAAGGTGACCACCTCGCAGGACGTCCGCGTCAACCAGGGCAAGCAAATCGTCGAGGCCAAGGAAATCTTTGGCCGCCTTGTTTCGCCGGAGGTCTATGAGCGCGTCATCAGCAAGCGCAAGCCCGAGGAGATGCTCAGCGGCACGCTCGAGGACGCCGCCGTGTTGTTCTTCGACATCCGGGGGTTCTCCAACGCCTCAGAGAAGATGGGCCCGCAGCCGCTCCTCAAGGCGCTCAACGACCATCTGGCCATCATCAATGCCCGCGTCGCCAAGCATCGCGGCACCATCGTCAACTTCATCGGAGACGCCGTGCTCGCCGTCTTCGGCTGCCCCGTGCCGCTGCCTGATGCCGCTGCTGCCGCCGTCCGCTGTTACTTGGAGGCGCGGGAGGAGCTTTGCGCGTTCCACCAGCACCGGGAGGCGACAGGTGAGCACTGTTTCGATCTCGGCGCGGGAATCAATTTTGGAGGACTGGTCTCGGGGGCCATCGGCTCCAAGGAGCGCCTGAGTTATTCCGTGCTCGGCGACGAGGTCAACCTGGCCGCCCGCCTGGAAGGATTGACACGCCAGTATCCGACGGAGGTCATTTTTTCCGAGTCCTGCTACGACCAGTTGCCTCAGGACTTGAAGCAGCAGTCCCTCCTCATGGACCGCTGCACTGTCAAGGGCCGCAAGTCCCCCACCGGCCTCTACACGCTGCTGGCCATGCCCGATCCCGAGAAGGCCGCCTACGACGAGGCGCTGAACAAGTATCTAGGTGGCGACTTCCTCGCCGCCGAGAGCGCCTTCAACGAAATCCCCGGCCCGCTCTCCGCCTACATGAGGCGCCGCTGCGGCCAGCTCCAAGTCGAGCAGGGCCAGTTCTGGCCCGGCTACTATTCTTGGGAAGTGAAGTAAGACTTCCGCTCCCCGCGGGAACCAAGGAGGCGGGTGAGCCTTGTGGCCGCGCCCGCCTGTTGCTCAGCAACCACCTTCACACCACCTTCACTTCCATCGGACTCGGCTTGGGCGTCACGGTCTTCGGCAGGTGGACCAGCAGGACGCCGTCCTTGAACTCCGCCGCGACCTTGTCCGCCGGGGTCTCCTCCGGCAGCGTGAAGCTCCGCACGAACCTGCCATAGGCCCGCTCGATGCGGTGATACTTCTTGTCCTTCTCTTCCTTCTCAAACCGGCGTTCGCCCGAGAGCATGAGGACACCGTCCTCGACCGTCAGCTTCACTTCCTCCCGTTTCACTCCCGGCAGCTCGGCCTTGAGCAGGAATTCCTTTTCATCCTCGGTGATGTCCACCAAGGGCGACCAATCCGCCACCGCCAGAGCTTCCTTGCTCGTGGTGGCGCGCGTCGGCAGGTTCATCCACGAACCCAGCCGACCCTGCAGCTCCTCCATTTCCTTGAAGGGGCTCCAACGACTCAGCGCAGTCATAACCGACTCCGTCCTGGCGGACTCGTTCCTGCCGCCCCGGGTGCCGCCTTTGCCCGGACCGGCTCCCCAATGGAGAGGGTGGCCGCTCCATCCCCGCCGCTCCGACCCTCTCCGCCCCCCTCGCCGGACCAGTCGTTCACAACATGATGAACCGCTGCTCCCTGATTGGCGGAAACTTCTCCTGAGTTGCGGTGATGCGTGAGAAACCCCGCGGCACTCGGACTGATTCACGCATCACGCATCACGCATCACGAGTCAGTAAACCCACGGCACAAACCTCCACGTCCTCATTCGATACGCCGCATACTCGGGAAACCTCGCTAGCAACAGCCGCTCCTCCAGCCGCGCCTTCGCGTCGAAGAACACACACAGCACGACACTCGCCGCCAGCGCCGCCGCGCTCTGCCACAGCAGTGCCCAGCCCAGCGACGCCAGCATCACGCTGCTGTAAAGCGGGTGCCGCAGGCGTTGGTAGATTCCGCTCTGGACGAGCTCCGCATCTGGTCTCGGAGTCGGATTCGGCGTGCGGCTCCCGCCCAGCGAGCGCACGCCCCAGATGCCCGCCACCGCTCCGAACGCGAAGAGGACCGCACCCGCCACAAACCCAGACTCACTTTGCCACGCGCCGCGATGCGTCACGCCGAGCACTACCACGCCCAGCATCAGCGCGCTTTGGCCGATGACCCAATTACGATCGGGATTGCAGGTGTTCAAGGTCACGCTTGGGATCTTCGCCGCAAGACCTTCAAGCCTTCCAGCACCAATAGCGGGAAGGCCGACACGAGGAAAATGCCCACGCAGTCACCCGTGTCCATCAGGCTAGTCTTCAGGAATCGGGACATGGTCTCGCTGTGGTGGCTGAAGATTTGCAGCGCGATTGTGAGCACGAACACGAGCAACAGCCGGGCGTTCGAGAACAGGCTCACGCGCCAGAATGGTTTCGTCTCGCTCCGGCAGCCGAAGGTGTAGAACAACTGCGCGAACACCAGCGCGGCAAACGCGTGCGTGCGCGCGAGCGCCTCGGTCTCGAATTCCAGCCCGTAGAGATACACGAGCAGCGCGACACCACCCGTGAGCAGCCCGAAAAGGGCCATGCTGGTGACGAAGCTGTGGTCGGCCAGTCGCTCGCCGCGACGTCGCGGGGGGCGCTGCATCACATCGCTGTCAATTGTGTCCGCCGCCAGCGCCAGCGCGGGCAGGCCGTCCGTGACCAGATTGATCCACAGGAGGTGAATCGGCAGCAGCGGCATGGGCAGCCCGATGGCCACGCACACCGTCATCAGACTCAGCTCGCCGATGTTGCTCGCGAGCAGAAATTGCAGCGTCTTGCGGATGTTGTCGTAGATGCCCCGGCCTTCCTCCACGGCGGCGACGATGGAGGCGAAGTTGTCGTCGGTGATGATGAGGTCGGCGGCCTGCTTCGTTACCTCCGTGCCGCTGCGGCCCATCGCGATGCCGATGTCCGCGCCCTTGATGGCCGGTGCATCATTCACGCCGTCGCCGGTCATCGCCACGACCGCATCGTGCGCCTTCCACGCGCGCACGATGCGCAGCTTGTGCTCCGCTGTGACGCGCGCGAACACGGCGACGTGCAAAACGCGATGCTTCAACTCATCCTCGCTCAACTTGTCCAGCTCTGCGCCGGTCAGCACGCCTTCCGCCGCGCCCGCGATGCCCAGCTCGCGCGCGACCGCCTGCTTCGCCTCCGGTCGCGGAGGGTCTTGCATCCCGGCCAGCCCAACGAAGACGAGGTCGCGCTCAATGTCATGCGCCTCCGCGTCCTTAAAGCGAACTTCGCCCAAATCCCGGTAAGCGGAGCCGAGCACACGCAGCGCGCGTCCGGCCATCGTGGAGTTCATCGCGTGAAGGCGCTCGCGGTCGGCGGGCGTGAGCGGGCGCACCCCGTCCGCCGTGTAGATACGCGTGCAATGCTGTAGCAGCACGTCCGGCGCACCGTTCACGAACGCGCGGAATTTTCCATCGCCCAGGCGGCGGATGACGGTGCGGCGCTTGCGGTCCGAATCGAACGGGAACTCGTGGTGGCGCGGCGACTCCATCTCCATGTGCGCGCGGCTGCCACCCGCCTTATGCCCGGCGGCGAGCAGCGCGCCCTCGGTCGGGTCGCCGACAAGCGCCCAACGGCCTTCTTCCAGCGCGACCTCGGCGTTGTTGCAGCCAGTGAGAACCGTGCCGAGCTCCAGTAAGTGCGGCGCGTGGCGAAGGTCGGTGCCCTTGCCCTCGAAGAGAATTTCACCGCGCGGCCCGTAGCCTTCGCCGGTGACGTGGAAGAGCGTGTCTGCCACGAACAGCTCGCGCACCGTCATCTCGCCGACGGTCAGCGTGCCGGTCTTGTCGTTGCAGATAACGTTGGTTGATCCAAGCGTTTCGACGGAGGCGAGCTTGCGCACCAGCGCGCGGCGGCGGCTCATGCGCATCACTCCAAGCGCGAGCGCGATGGTCACAATGGCCGGCAATCCCTCCGGCACCGCCGCGACCGCAAGGCTGACCGCAGTCAGGACGAGGCCGAGCAACGGCATCCCGCGCATCAGTCCAAGCACGAACATCAGCGCGACCACACCGAGTGCCGCCCAAACCAGCGCGCGACCAAAGCTGTGCAGCCTCTCCTGCAACGGCGTCGCCGCGCCGGCGTCCGCTGTCTCCATGAGCGCGGCGATGCGGCCAATCTCCGTCTTCATGCCGGTGGCCACGACCACCGCGCGACCGACGCCGTTGGCAACGGTCGTGCCCATGAAGATCATGTTCGTCCGGTCGGCGAGCGGCACGTCTGCGTCGGCAAGTGGTTCGGCGCTCTTGTTGACCGAGTCCGATTCGCCCGTCAGTGCTGACTCTATGACCTTGAACGAAGACGTATTGAGCAGTCGCGCGTCGGCTGGCACGAGGTCGCCGGCTTCGAGTTCGAGCACGTCGCCGCGCACGACTTCGCCGGCGGGCAAGGTGAGCAGGTGATTCGCGCGCCGGACCTTCGCCTGCGGGGCCGTCATCTTCTTCAGTGCAGCGATGGATTTTTCGGCACTGAACTCCTGGTAGAAGCCTATGGCCGCATTCAACAGGACGATGGCGAGAATGGCGACGGCATCAACCCACTCGCCCAGCAAGCCAGAGAGCACGCCCGCCGCGATGAGAATCCATACCAGCAGCGGCTTGAACTGGCCGAGGAGCAAGTGCCACGGGTTCACCGCCTCCGGCTCGACAAGGCAGTTCCGGCCTTCTGAGGCGAGGCGTTGCGCGGCCTCCCGAAGAGCCAACCCGTGCGGATGTGAGTCCATCGCGCGCAGCACTGCCTCGACCGACTGGCAATGCCAGGCATCAGCCGTGGTCGTCGATTTCATCGGAATCCCGGCAGTCATATCCGCTGAAGAACCAGAGTTCAAATACGCCAGCCATGCTCTCAAGAGGTTGGCAAAGGCTGGCTGAATCTTGGTTTCCAGCGGCGGAGAAGCAGCCTGTCTGGTGGAGCCGCGACTAGTGACAACTGGCGCAACCCGGCGCGGGGCTGAGATACGGGATGCCAAGCGCGAGGCCGCGCAGGACGAGGAGCACACCCACGATGGCCAGGCTTACGGGCACGAGGCGCTGGAGTTTGAAGCGCAGCGTGGTGTGCAGTCGCGGGCCCGCGAGGGAGAGGCCCAGCATCATCGGCACCGTGCCGAGGCCAAACGTGAGCATGACCAGCGTGCCGCTGAGGAAATGTCCCGTCGCGGTCGCGCCAGCGCAGGCGGCATAGACGAGGCCGCAGGGAAGCAGGCCGTTCAAGATGCCGAGCGTGAACACGGCACCGGGCGAGCGCTGACGAAGCAGGTTTCCAAGAGCGGACTTGAGCCAGCCGACGGCAGTGATGGCTGGCAGGCCGAGTGTGAAACGGGACGAGGCGAAGAGACTGAGCAGAATTACCGCACCGGCGGCGAGGGAAATCCAGCGCTGGAACCCGGCGAGCGCGAAGCTCTGGCCGAGCAGGCCAAACACCGCGCCGAGCGCGGCGTAGGTCACGATGCGTCCGAGGTTATAGAGGAGGCGTCCAGCTAGGAACGTCGCGCGGGTGTTGCCAGTAGCGGGCAGGGCGAGCGCCAGCGGGCCGCACATACCGGCGCAGTGGGCGCTGCCCACGAAGCCGAGCAAGAATGCGGTCCAGAGTTCCATGACCGAGTTATGAACGAGTGGCGGAAGCGACAGGAGCGCGGCCTTCAGGCCGCAGAAACACACGAGCTTCAATGGCAAGTAGGCAACGCAAACCCGCCTCACCCTTCTGCGGCGTGAACCCCGCGCTCGGGGGTGGCGCGAGGATCACGGTCTGGTCGAAAAAGTAATCCTCGCCGCTGACAGTCCATTGCACGCGGACCTTCCAGAGGCCGGGGCGGAGTGGCTTTGTGTCGAGCATCTGCTCGCCTGCGGGGTTGAGCGAGAGCTTCAGATCGCGGTCGAGCTTGGCATCGGATGGGCGGTAGATGCTGATTCTTCCCCGTGCCTGTGTTGCGTGGGATGCGGGCAGCGCGACGGTGATGCGTTGAAGCGTGGCATCGTAGCCGACTTTGACTTGGGATTTTAGCGGCTGAGTTCGGGCCTGCCGGTCAATCTGCTGCTGGTAGCGCATTTCGTGCTCGTAGTAGTCGGTGCGGACGAGATCCATGTCCTGCCGGAGCGCGACAACTATCCACGCTGCCATCGCGGAGCCGAAGAGGGCGAACCAGGCGATGATGGCGTAGGGCCACGGGCTGCGAGTTTGGGCGGGAGCTTGGGTGTTCATGATGTTCACTTTCGAGGGCCGACGAACGCGGTGCTGACAGTTTCGAGGAGCTTGCCCTGCGAATACACGCCGAGCTTGAGTTGAGTGCTGGTGCCGGTCAGCGCGAGCGGGTCCAGTTCCACCAGCACGGAGGTCTGGGCAAGTTTGGCGGCAGACACGGTGAAGTGGCTGCTGCCCATCACCAGCACTTTGCCAGGAATGTTCTCCAGCCGCAGCTCGACTGGGATGTCATGCATGGTCTTGTTGACGACCTTCACGGTGTAGAGGTTCTCGATTTTGCCGCCGGCAGTGACTTGGAACAGGGAGCCGGGTGCGCGGAGAAGCGTGGTCTCGACATCGCAGCGTGTGAAGACGAGGTAGAGGAACAGCGAGATCAGGCCTGCCAACACTGCAGAGTAGAGGCCCATGCGCGGGGTGAAGCGCTGCTTCGTGCCGTGGACGATGTTGTTGAGCGATGCGAAGCGGATGAGGCCGCGCGGACGGCTGACCTTGTCCATGATGGTGTCGCACGCATCAATGCACGCGGTGCAGTTGACGCACTCCATCTGCACGCCGTTGCGGATGTCTATGCCGGTGGGGCACACGGCAACGCAGGCGCGGCAGTTCACGCAGTCGCCTTTGCCCTCGGCCTTGCGGTGGTCGAAAGTCTCGTTGTGATGCAGCGGGGCGCGGGACTCGCCGCGCTTGTTGTCGTAGGCAACGAGGAGCGTGTTTTCATCGAGCAACGCAGACTGAAAGCGGCCATACGGACAGATGAACGTGCAGGCCTGCTCGCGGAAGTGCGCGAAGATGGCGTAGAAGAGAAGCGAGAACAGCGTCATGAAGGTCAGGCCGGCGACGTGGTGGCGCGGATCGTCGAGCTGGAGGCGCAGCAACTGATCGCTGCCGATGATGTAGGCGAGGAGCGTGTTGCCGACGATGAAGGACGCGCCAAAGAAGACGATGTGTTTGAGCGCTTTCTTGAAGAGCTTTCCTGTAGTCCACGGTGCGGCATCCAGGGCGCGCTGCTCGGCGCTGTCGCCTTCGATGAGGTATTCCAGTTTGCGGAAGACCATCTCCATCATCACGGTCTGGGGGCACGTCCAGCCGCACCAGAGGCGTCCGAAGGCGGTTGTGAAAATCATGATGCCGGCGAAGAACACGAGCATCGCGACAGCGAAGATCACGGTGTCTTGGGGCCAGAAGATCTGGCCAAGGATGGAGAATCGGCGCTCGATGATGTTGACCAGCAGCAGCGGGTTGCCGTTGATGCGAATCCACGGGCCCGCAAACATGATGCCGATGAGCAGCCAGCTCAGGCGCGTGCGATGGCGATACCAGAAGCCGGAGGGCTTCTTTGGGTAGAGCCAGCGCCGACGCCCGTCCTTGTCTGCCGTGGCGAGGTGGTCTCGGTAGTCCTCCCAGTTGATTTCCTGGGCCACGCCCAGCGGTTCGTGCCCGGCGACTGTTGGTTTGTCTTCGATCACAGCATCATTGGACGGGCAGCAGGAATTGACAAGGGTCGCAGGCTACTCGAACGGGCTTGGTCCGGTCTGCTTCGGAGCTTGGTCTTCGCGGGGCTTGGGGTTGGGCGGTTTTGTGCCCCGGAGCTGATAGATGAAGCTCGCCACCGCCTGGACTTCGCCGGGCTTGAGGATGCCGCGCCAAGACAACATGCCCTTGTCCGGCACGCCGTTGATGATGATCTTCACGTTCTCAACGTAGTTGGAGCCGTGAATCCAGTAGTCGTCACACAGGTTCGGTCCGACGAGGCCGCCGCCATCCGGGCGATGGCACGGGGCGCAGTAGGTCAGAAAGACCTGGCGGCCCTGGCCGAGCAGCAGCTTGTCCTGCGAGGGCGTGAGCGTGGCGACGGTGGCCTCGAACTTGGAGAGGGCGGCGGACTTGAGCGCCTCGCCGGCCTTCCACTCGGAGTCGTATTCGGCGGCCTGGAGAGGGCCGGCTTTCAGGACATGGTAATAGACCATGTAGCCGGCCGCGTAGGCGATGGTGCCGTAGAATAGCCACACCCACCAGCGGGGGAGCAGGTTGTCCAGTTCGCGGATGCCGTCGGCGTCGTGATCGAGCAGTTTGGGGTCTTGAGGGTTGTCATTCATGGGAGACTCCTTTCTTCGAGGCATCGCTGTCATCGAGTGGCAGCGCGCCCATCTTTTCGGCGAAGGGTTTCTTCATCCGGAGCGTGAGGAGCAGCGCGGCGGTGAACACGGCGAAGAACAGGCAGATCGAAATCACGCCGTAGATTCCGATGCCTCCGATGTCAGTGAGCACGTTTTTTATCATGGGGATTCTCCTAGTTGCGGGATTGTTTGGTTGTGTCCAGTTGGGCGGTTTTCGGCGCGACCGGTGCGACCGGCGCGGGGGGTGATGGCAAGGCGGGCTTGATCTTGATGTCCGTTCCGAGGCGTTGCATGTAGGCGATGAGCGCGATGATATCGCGGTCGGGCGGCGCGTTGGTGATGGCCCCTTGCTTGAGGTTCTCGACCACTTTGGCCGCCTGCGCTGCAAGGTTCGTCTGGGCGGTTGCCTCGAACCCGGCGGGGTAGGGGACGCCAGCCTTGCGCAGCGCGCCGATGCGTGCCGGCAGTGAGTTCGTCTCCAGCTTCTGCGTGAGCAGCCAGGGGTAGCGTGGCATGATGGAGCCGGGCGAGGTGAGGCGAGGGTCATCCATGTGTGTGAAATGCCAGGCGTCGGGATACTTGCCGCCGATGCGGTGCAGGTCTGGGCCGGTGCGTTTGCTGCCCCACAGGAATGGGTGGTCGAAGACGAACTCGCCGGCCTTCGAGTATTCGCCGTAGCGCTCGGTCTCGCTGCGGAAAGGGCGGATCATCTGCGAATGGCAGCCCACGCAGCCCTCGCGGATGTAGATGTCGCGACCGAGCACTTCGAGCGGCGTGTAGGGTTTCACGCTGGCGATGGTCGGGACGTTCTCCTTGATGATCCACATCGGGATGAACTCGACCAGACCGCCAATGACCACAGCGACGAGCGCGAAGCCAGTCATCACCATTGGCTTGGATTCAACCCAGCGGTGGCCCCACGGATGTTTCTCCTCGGTGTGTTCGGGCAGCGACTTCAAAGCCGGAGCCTGCACTTCGACCTCTGGCACGAACTGACCAGACTTCGCGGTCTTCCACAGGTTGTAGGCCATGAGGCACGCGCCGAGGATGTAGAACGTGCCGCCAATGGCGCGCAGCTTATACATCGGGATGAGTTGGAGCACGGTCTCGAGGAAGTTGGGATACTGCATGAACCCCTCGCTGGTGAACTGCTTCCACATCAGCCCCTGCGTGATGCCGCTCCAATACATGGGAATGACGTAGAACATCATGCCCAGCAGCCCGAGCCAGAAGTGCCAGTTGGCGAGCTTCACCGAGTAAAGCTTTGTGTTGTAGAGGCGCGGGAAGAGCCAGTAGAGCATGCTGAACGTGAGGAATCCGTTCCAGCCCAGTGCGCCGGTGTGGACGTGTGCGATGGTCCAGTCCGTGTAGTGCGAGAGGGAGTTCACACTCTTGATGGCCAGCATCGGGCCTTCGAGCGTGGCCATTCCGTAGGCGGTCACGGCCACGACCATGAACTTGAGCATCGGCTCCTCGCGGACCTTGTCCCACGCTCCGCGCAGCGTGAGCAGGCCGTTCAGCATGCCGCCCCAGCTCGGCGCGATGAGCATGATGCTGAAGACGACTCCCAGCGATTGCGCCCAGTCCGGCAGCGCGGTGTAGAGCAGGTGGTGCGGCCCTGCCCAGATGTAGATGAAGATGAGCGCCCAGAAATGAATGATGGAAAGCCGGTAGCTGAACACGGGCCGCTCCGCCGCCTTGGGTAGGAAATAATACATCAGGCCGAGGTAGGGCGTGGTGAGGAAGAAGGCGACCGCGTTGTGCCCATACCACCACTGCACGAGCGCGTCCTGCACGCCGGCGTAGATGGAGTAGCTCTTGAACAGGCTCGCCGGGATCGCGAGCGAGTTGATGATGTGCAGCATCGCCACGGTGACGGCGGTGGCGATGTAAAACCAGATGGCGACGTAGAGGTGCTTTTCACGGCGCTTGATAATGGTGCCGAGCAGGTTCACTGAGAAGGCGACCCAGACCAGCGCGATGGCGATGTCGATGGGCCACTCCAGCTCCGCGTATTCCTTGCTGGAGGTGAGGCCGAGAGGGAGCGTGACCGCCGCGCTGAGGATGATGAGCTGCCAGCCCCAGAAGTTCAGCCAGCTTAACGTGTCGCTGAACATGCGCGCCTTGCAGAGCCGTTGCAGGGAGTAATAGATGCCCATGAACATGCCATTGCCCACAAAGGCAAAGATGACAGCGTTCGTGTGCAGCGGGCGCAGCCGCCCATAAGTGGTGAACTGGAGGTTGAGGTTCAGCTCCGGCCAGAAAAGCTGGCACGCGATGAGCAGCCCAGCGCTGAAGCCCACGAGGCCCCAGATGACAGTGGCAATCGCGAAGGCGCGGACGATGCGGTTGTCGTATTTGAATGTTTCCATATTGATGCTCATTTCAGTTTCGGGTTGGGAAGGTTGTCGGTTGTTGAATCGGGTTTGGTGACGGTCTTCTCGTCGAGCAGCAGGCGCATCGAAGGCGTCGTCGTGTCTTCGTATTGCCCCGACCGCACCGACCAGATGAAGGCGAAAAGAAAGGATGTCGCGAAGAGGATGCTCAACGGGATGAGGAAGAAGATGACGCTCAAGCGGCACCTCCGGTGGGTTGAGAGTTGAGAGTTGAGAGTTGAGAGGCTGCGGCAGGCCGACTCTCAACTCTCAACTCCTCAACTTTCAACTTTCTCCCCAGCCAAGCCGTCATGCCGCAGGCGAATGCCACCACGGACACGGAACTCAGCGGCATCAGAATCGCGCAGACCACGGGCGAGAGGTTGCCGCTGGCTGCGATGCTCACGCCCACGACGTTGTAAACCGTGGAGATGAGAATCGCCGCGCGCACCGTCGCCACTGACTGTTTGGCGTAGCGCAGAACTTCAGGCAGGCGCGGCACCATGGCTGCCGAGGCGATGATGTCGCTCGCCGGTGAGAACGCGCTCACGCTTTCCACGACGGCCACGCCCACGTCGGCCTGCCGCAGCGCGCCGGCGTCGTTCAAGCCGTCGCCAACCATCATCACGGTGCGGCCCTCGCGCTGGAGGCGTTTGATGAAGCCAAGCTTGTCCAGCGGGCTTTGGTTGAACTGAAGGTGTGCGCCGGGGCCGAACAGATTGCGGAAACGCTCGCGCTCCCTCTCGTTGTCGCCGCTCAGGAGCGCCAGCTCGTAGGTTTTGGAAAGGATTGTGATGAGCCGGTCGGAGTCGGTTCGCAGCGCGCTCGCGAGCTCGAAACAGCCGCGATATCGTCCATCAATGGCGATATGGACGACGCTGCTTTGGGGCGCGGCCGTGTGCGCAGCGCTTACCGACGAAGCCACGTTCTGCGGATGAGACTGCAACCACGGGGTCGCCCCTCTTGATTCCAGCCACGCCGCGGAGCCGGCCCAAATCTCGTGTCCCGCCACGCAGCCCTCCATCCCGCAGCCGACTGTTTCGAGGAATGAGCGCACGGGCTCGGGGAAGTGCTGCCCCGTAATCGCCTCGCCGACGCGCACGGCCAGCGGATGCGTCGAGTGGCGGGTCATCGAGTAGAGCCAGCGCTCTTCGGCCTCGTCCAGCGGCGCGCCCCGCCAGAGAACCGAGGCGGACCCCGCGGCCGTGAGCGTGCCGGTCTTGTCGAACACGATGGCGTCCACGCGCGCCAAGGATTCGAGCACGAAGGGGTTTTTCAGGAAGACATTGCGCCGCCCCAACACGCGTTGTGCCGAGCCGAGCGCGAAGGGCGCTGCCAGCGCCAGCGCGCACGGGCATGCCACGATGAGCACGGCAATGAAGGCGTTGAATGATTTCGCCGGATTGAAGATGCCCCAGAACACCGCCGCCCCGAAGGCGATGGCGAGGACAACTTTGGTGAAGCGCTGGCTGTAGGCGTTGGTGAGTGCGTTGAGAGTTTCGGCCTTGTCCTTGCGAAACGCATCTTGGTTCCAGAGCGAGGTTAGGTAGCTCTGCGATACGGGCTTCACTGTCTCCAGTTCGATGGCACCACCCATCTGCCGTCCGCCCGCGTAGAGATAGTCGCCGGGAAGCTTCGAGACTGGCTCGGATTCGCCAGTGACGAAGCTGTAATCAATCAGCGCGGGACCGGAGAGCAGCTTCGCGTCGGCGGGGATGAGTTCTCCGTTGCGGAGGATGAGATGGTCGCCGGTGGAGAGTTGGGAAAGGGAAACGCGCGCTTCGGATTGCTCACTCTTCCGCGTCACCGACAGGGGAAAGAACGACTTGTAATCGCGGTCGAAGGCGAGCCGGTCGTAGGTTTTTTGCTGAAACAGTTTTCCGCAAAGCAGGAAGAAGATGAGGCCGCAGAGGGAATCGAAGTAGCCCTCGCCGCGCGCGCCCGCCACTTCCCAAATACTTTGGGCGAAGATGGCGACGATGCCCGCAGCGATGGGCACATCAATGTTCAGCAGCCGCTGACGCAGGCTCGACCAGGCAGATTTGTAATAGTCCGCCGCGCTGAAGGTCACGACCGGCACCGCGAGCAGGAGGTTCAGCCAGCCGATGAGGGACTTGAACTGCGGCCCGGTGAACGCGTCGAGGCCGAAGTAGCCCGTGATGGCAAAGAACATCGCGTTGCCGAAGGCGAAGCCGGCCACGCCCAGTTGCAGCCACAGCCGCCGCGCTGCGGGATTGGCTGGTGGTGTATCGAGGTCGGAGAATTTCAGCTCCGGCTCATAACCCAGCGAGGCAAGCAGTGCGGCGACTTCGCTCAACTTCACCCGCGCCGGGTCGAAAGCGATGGCCGCCTCTTTGCGCGCGAAATTGACCTGCGACTGTCCGATTCCGGACTTGAGACGGAAGAGATTCTCCAGCAGCCAGACACACGCGATGCAGTGGATGGCAGGGAGAAGAAACGTCACGCGGGTCAGGCTGGCGTCCGAGAAATCCACGAACCGCCCGCGCACCACCGGCTCGTCCAGGAAGGCGAAGCGGTTTGCCAGGGTCTGCTGCGGCACACGCACGCCAGCGTTGTCACTGAGCCGGTAAAAGTCTGTGAGTCCGTTTTCCGTCAGCAGCTCAAACACCGCGAGGCAGCCGGCGCAGCAGAATGATTCCTCCTCGCGCACCAGCGGCTTCGTGCCACAGGAGCTGCCGCAGTGCGAACACTTCGCCGTCGCCTTTCTGATGCTGGCGTTGGTCTGGTTTTCAGTTGTTGCCAATTGGCTCACGATTGGGTGGCGTCGTTGGGATTTCGAGGGGGGGATTGGTTTTCCCTCGGGAGGAACGTAGCGAACGGGGAGGCGAGGTGCTTTTCGAGAATTGCCAAACGCCAATCCAATTTTGGCGGGGTGTCACAACGAGGGTTCACAGTCGAATCGGGGAGGCCCCTACGTGACTATCGGGTCGTCTGCCGGATACCGCGCTCCTCGCACGCGCGTAGGCTGGGGCCATGAAAACAAACACGTTGTCCGCCACGAGTGAGAAACAGGCCGCAAAGATCATTCAAGTTCAGTTCGCGACTGACACTGACGTCCGCATCGAGGTGCGGACGCTGACGCCGATCTCGTGGGTGCCTCGTCGTCCGTCCGTGCCGCAGAGGGAGTTTCGCCCGGCGCTGGCCTTGGCTGTCACTTTGCTGATGGCGTGCTTTTCCGGTTTGTTCGTGAATCCCGCGCACGCTGCGCTCACGAACTCTTCCACCGACCTCGCCGTGCTCGTGGTGACGGCGACCACCAATGATGCGGCGCTCCCAGCCATCCGCCAGGCGCTGGACTTCCTGGGCACGCCTTACACCGTCCACATCGCCTCCGCCCAGCCCGGCGCGCTCACCGCCGACAAGCTCTCCCTCGGCCTGCGCGGCTTTTACTCCTCTGTCATGCTCACCGACTCCCAGCTCGCCTACAGCCCCGACGGCGTCTCTTGGACCTCCGCTCTCTCCACCGCCGAGTGGGCCACTCTCAACCAGTTCTCCGCCGACTTCGCCGTGCGCCAAATCAACTGGAGCGGCTATCCCACTCCCGACTCCGGCTTCAACTGGCCCACAGCCGCCTTCGACTCCACC
>JACRKB010000242.1 GCA_016235545.1 Verrucomicrobiota bacterium
CTTTCGACCAGTGTGAGCCACGCATCCGGCTGCGTCACGTCGAGCTCGGCGAGTTCGCACCGGCCCGGAAACTCACCTGCAATCTTTTCCGCCGCGTCGCGCCGCTGACGGACACCGAGCCAGACGGAGTTCACCGGCGACTCGGTCAGAAACGCCCGCGCGATGGCCTGGCCCAAGCCGCCGTTCGCGCCGGTGATGAGGATGACTCGTGAGTTCATGGGGTTGCAGCAGGATGAATCGTGAAGCTCGCGCCGATGGCCTCGTGATAAGCGCCCGGCACACAGATTGTGGCGCGGGGAAGCTGCCTTTCCCACGCCGTGTCTATCGCAGCCAGCACCTGCCAGACGGTGCTGGCGGAAAAACCTTCGCCCAATCGTGCCGCGTCTGGAGTCGAAGCGAGTCCCGTTGGCAGCGCGCTGGCGACGCGCTGGAGCGCATCCGCCCGCCGACTGCTTCCGCCGCGCGTCGCGAACTGCTCCGGGTCCGTCACGCATTCCAATTCTGCGCACAGGGTCCGCGGCCGCTCGCGCGTGAGCAGCACCGCGCCGGCACCCTCGGTGAGCGTGGCGGACTTGCGGAAGTGGCGGAGCGAGTCGGAGATGATCCAGTCCACCTCCTCCGCTGCGACCACGAGGCAGCGTTCGACGCGCCCTGCTTCGATCCAGCCCGCTGCCAGCGCCAGCCCGCGCAGGAACACGCCGGTGTCGCCGACCAAGGTGTAGTTGATCGCCGCAGTTCCGAGGACGGAGGAAAGATGGCTGGCTGGAGCGTTGAAGACGGTTTCCGGAAAGAGCAGCGGGCTGGCGACGCTCGGGTCGCGCAGCGCCTCATCGTAAAAGCGGCGCGAGTAGTTCACGCAGCCGCACGTTGTGCAGAACACGATGCCCAGCGGGCCGGCGGTTTGGTTGCCGAGCGCCTCGGCAGCCGCGCCCATCGCAAACTGGCTGATGGCCGCCGAGCGCCGCATCCGCGCATGCGCGGCCCACGTCGGACGCGGACTCGGCGCAGGCACACGCCGCACGGTGAGGGGACGCGTCCAGCCGGGGCGTTCGACGGTCTGCGGCATCGGCAACTCACCGGTCCGCAGCAAACCGAGCAACCTCTCACAGCCCCAACCTGCGGGCGAGACCGCGCCGAATCCCGAAAGGAAAATCCCGCTCATGCCCACCTCCGAAAGATGAGCGTGGCGTTCGCGCCGCCGAAGCCGAAGGAGTTTGTCATCACATTCACGAGGCGCGCAGACTCTGGCTGTGTTACGAGCCGGAATCCGCACGCGGCGTCGGGTGTTTGCGTCGCCAGCATCGGCGGCAGCCACTGGCCGCGCAGCGCGAGCACGCAAATTGCCGCCTCCACCGCGCCCGCCGCGCCGAGCAAATGGCCGATGCCTGCCTTGGTTGAGCTCACCGGCAGCGTCGCGGCACGCGGGCCAGCCCAGCGAGTGATGGCGGCAGCCTCTGCGCTGTCGTTGAGCGGCGTGCCGGTGCCGTGGGCGTTCACGTAGTCAATGTCGCTCGGCTCCAGTCCGGCGATTTGGCAGGCCTCTGTCATGGTCGCGAAGGCGGCATCGCCTTGCGGATGCGGTTGGGTGAGATGGTGCAGGTCCGTCGCCGCGCCGTAGCCGACGAGTTCTGCGAGGATGATTGCGCCGCGCGCCTGTGCTGCCTCGAGAGATTCCAGTGCCAGCGCAGCCGCACCTTCGCCGAGCGCAAGGCCGTCGCGCCGCGCGTCGAAGGGCCGGCAGCGTGTCGGCGAGAGTGCTTGCAAGGAATCGAAACCCGCAAAAATCAAGTGGCTGATCGCGTCGTAACCGGCGGCGAGGACGCGCTCGGCTCGACCGGTGCGGACGAGTTCCCACGCGTGGCCGATGGCGTTCGCGCCGGACGCGCAGGCATTGGCTATCACGCTCGCCGGGCCGTGAACTCCGCACGCCTGCGCGACGAGGGAGACCTGGCGCGGTGCCTGATAGCCGATGGTGCGCGTGGGCTGCTGGCGGCACGCGAGCGGCTCCCGTATCGCGGTGCGGAAGTAGGTTTCCCCGTGGCTCATGCCGCCGGCTGTCGTGCCGGCCACGCAACGGGCTGTCTGCTGACTGTCCCATCGCGCCTGTTCCGTTGCCTCGTGCGCGGCCCAGAGCAGCATGCGTCCCGCGCGGTCGAGGAGCGACGCTTGTCGAGGTGTGAGCGCGACGGGCAGCTCGCCCGGCAAGTTCACTTCGGCTGCCGTGTGCACGCGCTGCCGGGAGACATCGAACAGGGTGACCGGACGGAACGCAGTTTGTCCGGTGCGAAAGCCCTCCGAGTTGGCCGCCACGCCCGGACCGAGCGGCGTCACCATCCCGCAGCCCGTGACCACGACCCGCCTCGGGCCGCTGGTGGATTGGGCGCGGGAATAGAGCATCGGAACGCGGAACGGATGGCCGCGGCTCAATCAGCCAGGGCTTCGGCGAGCAGCGGCCTGGCCTGCCAATGCTCCTCCATGCTGGCGCGGGAAACCTCCAGCCCCTCCGCCGCGATGGCGTGCAGCACGCGCTCCTCGCTCATGATGAACCGCTCGCGTTTGTAGAGCAGGTAGTCCTCCCGCAGCTCGGAGGGGGTCAGGTTGATGGTGCAAAGATTCGCCCCCGCGCGCAGGCCACGCTGATAGCCATCGTCAGCGCCCGCGAGATTCAGCGCGCTCACGGCGGGAATGATCAGCTCAGGCCGCATCAGCCGGAGTGCGGCCATGCAGTTCAACGTCGTGTCCAATGCTCCAACCCGATTGCGCGCCAGCGGCGTGGCCTCGCCGGGGATGAACGGGCTGACGCTGCAGCCGTCGAGCGGCAGATCACGCGCGAGCCGCAGGTTCTCAAGCATTTCATCCGTGTCCTGTCCCGACAGGCCGGCGATGAAGCCCGAGCTAACACGCCAGCCCCGCGCGGCCAGCAGCCGGATGTGCCCCACGCGCTCGGCCAGCGTGCCCGGAGCTTCGAGCTGTTCATAGCGTGCCGCATCCGCGAGCTCGAACTTGATGATGTAGAGCGAGGCGCCGGCCTCCTGAAGTTCGTCGTAGAGTGCTTCGTTCAGCGTGCCCAGGCACACGCTCACGCCCAGCGGCGTCTCGCGTCGCAGCGTGCGCACCAGCGGCAGGACGACTTCACGCACGGCCACCGGGTCCTCGCCAGTCTGGATGTTCACGTCCGTCAGGCTCGCCGGTCGGTGATGGACGAGCAGTTCGGCAAGCGGATCGTGGCCCGCGCGATAGCGGTCGAGCGAGCGGTTGTCGCGGCGCATCCCGCAGTAGTGGCAGTTCTCCCGGCAATGATTGGAAACCTCCACCACCCCGCGCACAAAAACCCGCCTTCCAAAGCGCTCGCGGGTCGCCGCTGCCGCCTCGGCGTGGAAGGCCGACTGCTCTGCCCCGCGCACCGCGAGCGTGTCCGCGTCAGGAAACGTGCGGGAATTCATGCCGCGCGGATTAAAGAGCAGGAGCGACCGGAGCGGCAAACCAATTGTCAGCCGCCGCGCCGGGCGCCTACGCTGCGCCGTGGACTGCGCCGCCATTATCCCCTGTTTCAACGAAGCCGCCGCCATCGGCCCTCTCGTCAGCGCGGTGCGCCGTCACCTGCCGTGCGTGCTGGTGGTGGACGACGGCTCGACTGACGGCACGGCGGCGGCGGCGCGAAATGCCGGAGCTGAAGTTCTCCTGTCTGTGGCGAACCAAGGCAAGGGAGCCGCATTGCGAACCGGGCTCCGCCGCGCCGGTGAACTCGGCTGCACCTGGGCGCTGCTGCTCGACGGCGACGGCCAGCACGACACTGAGGACATCCCCGCCTTCCTCTCAGTGTCGCGGGTCGGCCTCGCCGACCTCGTCATTGGAAACCGCATGGCCGCGCCCGGTGAGATGCCGCGACTTCGCCGACTCATCAACCGCGTCATGAGTGCCGTGCTGTCGGCTCTGAGCGGAACCCAGCTGCCCGACACACAATGTGGTTTCCGCCTCGTGCGGCTGTCCGGGTGGGAGGCGCTGCCGCTGCGCTGCACAGGCTTTGAAGTGGAGTCCGAGATTCTGCTCGCCCACCTCGCCGACGGACGGCGCGTCGAGTTCATCCCCGTCCGCAGCCGTTACAAGTCCGAGCAAAGCAAGATTCGACCGTTCCGCGACACGCTGCGCTGGCTGGCCTGGCTGTGGCGTGCGCGCGGCGAGTTCGCGCGCGCTCGTGGCAGCCATAGGATTCCCCTTGCTCATGGCTGCCTCGCAAAAACATCCTCCGCCCAGATGGAACCTCCTGTCGCGGCCAGCCCCGCATCACCCGCTCGCAAGGTCGCCGGTGTGCTCGCACGCATCGCGGGCTTCGTTTGCATGGCCTTCCTCATGGGGACAGCGATGGACTGGAGCGCGCGGCGCACGCGGCCGGATTTGCAGGCGGGCTTCTGGTGGGGAGTCGTCCACGGCGCGCTCATGCCTGCGACGATGCCCACTCTGCTGACCGGCAAGGATGTGGCCATCTACGCGCCGCACAACACGGGTGTCACCTACAAGCTTGGCTACACGATGGGCGTCAACGGCTGCGGCGCGATCTTCTTCGGCCTGATGTTTTTGAAGCCGAAGGAAGAGCCGAACTCCGAAGCAGGCTGAAGGCCTGCCATATGCCAGCCCAGGGCAACGCTCTGGTGCAAGGCAGCAAAGCCGCACCGCCCTGAAGCAACGGCGGAAAATTCCGCCACCGCACGGGAAGCGGCCGTCGCAGCAACGGAGTTGCGACAGAGAGTAGCCCCCGGCGCACGCCGTGGGACCAACGGCAGAGCGTCGCAAGCCCCGGAGGGGCAGCAGAGTGCTTGGCCAACCATCGTGAGCGGACACCCTGCCTGCCGCCGCGCCGCGGCTCGCCACCGTCCTCCGAGAAACCCACGGCTCACGCCGTGGGCTACTCTCTGTCGCAACTCCGTTGCTTCGTCGAAGTCGGCCAGACGTTGTGGAGTTCTCACGCAGCCTGTGAATGGCGATATCCTTGCCACGTCCGGTGCCAGCTTCGGAGTTCCGATTGAAATCAACCCTCCCCTTCCACTGCATCGCTCAGTAAATCCATCCCCGGTAAATCTCGTAGGCATCCACCCGCCCGCCGGTGAAGTAGTGCAGGGGCGGCAGCGTGAACGTCCGCGTCGCGCGGTCGAAGCTCAACATCACCTCCCGCTCCGGCACATTCGGGTCGTAGGCGCTGAACTCGATTGAGTGCAGCGCCTCGTGCGCGGCGTGAAGCAGCAGCGTGTGGTTGATGGTCAATTGCGGGAAGCGCAGCACATGGACGATGGGCAGCGCGGCTATTTGGATTTGTGACGCCAGTCGTGCTGCCTCCGCCTGCTGGCCGCCGCGTGAGAAGGGGAAGACCATCCGCCAATTGCCGCGTTGCAAGTAGCTGCGCCACGCGCCGCCGCACTCATCCTTGAGCTCTGCCTCCCGCGCCGTGCTGAACTCGCGCAACCCAGCGTAGCCGGGAATCACGACCCGTGCCGGTGGCTTGCAGTCGCCGTCTGACTCC
>JACRKB010000243.1 GCA_016235545.1 Verrucomicrobiota bacterium
AGCGGGATGTAGTGATACGGCATCGCCAGAATCATCGTGTAGACCGCCGTGCAGAAGGTCGGGCCGACGCCGCCGCGACCGCGCGCTTCCCAGTAGGCCACGTCGCCCTGCTTCACGACTTGCGCGAGGAGGATGTCCTTCATCTTCGGATACCACTTCTGCCAGGTGTCGCCGCCGACCATGTATTGCGCGGAGGCGGCGTAAAAGTTGCCGTAGGTGAACCACTCGTGGTCCTCGCGGAGGTTGTCGAAGAGGTAGGTGGAACCTTTCTTCACCATCGGGTCGTCGTAGAGGCCGCAGACTTGCAGGGAGTAAATCGCCGCCGCAGTGCGCGCGAAGCCGGGGTCGCGCTGCGGCTGGTAGCAGAAGCCGCCAGTGCGCTCGTCCTGGCAGCGCTTCACGTAGAGGACCGCCTCGTCAATGGTGCGCTGCGGGACTTCGAGGCCGCCGTTCTTCGCCGCGCGGATGGCCACCAACTGGAGCACGGTGACGGAGATGTCGGCGTCCTTCGCGATGGGCCGGTAGCGCCAGCCGCCCTCGTGGCCGGGTTCGGTGGCCTGCGCGCTGATGATGACCTTCACGGCTTTGTCGAGCTTGGGGCGCATGGTCGGGGACTTGGTCTGCCCGTAAAGCTCCGCGAGCGCGATGGTGGCGATGCCGTGGGAATACATGTATTGGCCGTCGCTCCTCATGTTGTAGAGGCCGTCGGGACCGATGGAGTCGAGGAGGTAGTTCATCCCGGCGGTCACGTTCTTGCCGTATTCGCCCTCGCCGGGGAGATGGCCGGCGGCTTGGAAGGCCATGAGCGTGTAGCCGGTCATCGCGACCTGCCGCCGCTGCTCGTCGCCGCTGAAGCCCCACGCGCCGGAGGGCTGCTGCTTCGAGGCGAGATACTTGAGGCCGCCCTTGATGACGGCCTCGGTCTTGGCATCCACGATGACGGTGTCCTTGGGGCGCGTGGAAGAGCCGGGCGTGGCGGCGGCGAAGGCGGCTTGGGCAAACGCGCCGAGGCAGAGTGCGGCCAGCGCAGCTTGGAAGTGGTGTTTCAAGTTCAGTTCAGTGTAGCAGCCGACGCTGCGAGAACACAGCAAGTTCATCGAAAGAAGGGGGCGGAACTTTGCGCCTCGCGTCCGTGAAGTAGGTCAGCGCTTCCAGCCTGACTTCTAACTTTCAGAAACCGCTCAAGAGGGAGGTTTTCAAATGGAGGTCAGGCTGGAAGCGCTGACCTGCTTGCTTCAGGGCGAAGCGATGCTTCGCGCTCCGCTCACAAATCCAGCGGCCCCGCCACCTTCTCGCCATCCATCTGGTAGATGCCGACGAGGTAGCCGTTCTCGCGGATTTCGCCGACGTGCAGCTTGCCGTAGAGGGTCACGGCCTGGTCCATGATGGGCTTCACGCCCTTGCCGGTCATCTTCACGCTCACCCACTCGTTGATTTTGGGCACGGTGCCGTAGCAGCACATGGACTGGTCGCGCATGATGAGCAGTTCGGTGATGAGGCCGCCCTCGACCTTCAACGGGAGCATGAAGCCCTTGAGCGCGACGCGCTGCTTGTCGAAGGCCTTCACGTTCGCGGGAATCTGCTCTTTCGGCGGGGCGACGGGCTTGGCGGGCGCGTTCGTGCTGGCAGGGGCGTCGTCGGGGATGTCGTAGTTGAAAGTCGCAAGCCTGTCGAAGCCGACGATGAGGAACTCGCCGTCCTTCTGCACGGGGCCAAGCGCGGCGGGGGCGGCACTTGGTTCTGGCGTCGCGGGAGCGGAGTTGGTCGGAGCGACGGGCGCGAGCTTTTGGATGGGAGCACCGCGCACCTCCTTTTTCGCGGCCTTGGGCGCATCGGCGGCGGTGGCGAGGAGGCAGCCGGTGATGGCGAACGCGGCGAAGTTGAAAACGTGCTTGAGGTTCATAGTCGGCTCACTTCTTGACGACTTCCGGTGCGCCGCCCTTCGGAAAGTTAAATTTCAGCGCCGTGTAGTCCTTGCCCCGGACGTTGATGCTCTTCAGCTCCACGTCGAAGCTCTTCGCGGTCTTGAGCCAGTCCGCCTGCGCCTCGAACTGCGAGGTGTCGCCGGCCTTCTCGCCGGTGGCAGCGTTGGCCACGGCCTTGAGCGTGAGCGTCTCGACCTTGCCGCCGACGGTTGCGGCGAGCTCCAGAGACTCCTGTGTGACGCGCTGGAAGCCGGCCATGTGCGCCTTCAGCACGTAGCAAGTGAGCCTGCCCGCCGTCGCGTCGAGCACGAACTCCAAGTGCGCCTCCTCCTCGCCGAGGTCAATCGCCGTCCCGCCGTGCGGCGGCTCATGGTGATGGCCGCCGCCGTGGCTGTGGCTGTGGGAGGAAGAACCGCTCGGCTTGCAGCCGGTGAAAGTGGCGAGCGCCATCGAGGCGAAAAGGGCAAACAAAGTTTTCATTATGATTTGGCGGCCAGTGACGACGCCCAGCCTTATCGCACAATCACGAGAGCCTGCCAACCACCGCGCGCACATTTCTGCTGGAACACATTTTCGATGGGCAGCGTGTCACATGCTTGCGGTGTCGAACTTTTCCCCAATACTCTCGAACGACATCGCCCGCCGCGAAGTCGAAGCCCAGATGTTCTCCCAGCGTCACAGCCAGTCCCGTCGCCTGACTCTCCGGCTCCTTGCCGGGACGTTTGCGGTGCTGGCCTTCAGCGCAGTGCATGCCGCGCAATCGGTCGCAGCCGACCAGGCTTTCTTCCGCGAGGGCAAAATCCCCAGGCTGCGCATCGAGATTTCTCCCGCGGAACTTGCAAGGCTCGACAAGGACAACCGCTCCTTCGTCCGCTGCACCATCCGCGAGGGCGATGAGTTCATTTACAGCGAGGTGGGCGTTCATTTGAAAGGGGCGGCGGGCAGCTTCCGCCCCGTCGGCGACCGCCCGGCGCTCACGCTCAACTTCGACAAGTTCCGCGAGAAACAAAAATTCCACGGCCTCGACAAGCTGCACCTCAACAACTCCGTGCAGGACGGCAGTTACCTCTGCGAGCATCTCGCCTCGGTGCTCTTCAACGCCGCCGGTGTCCCCGCGCCGCGCGTCTCCCACGCGCGCGTCTGGCTCAATGGCCGCGACCTCGGCTTCTACGTGCTCAAGGAGGGTTTCGACACGCAGTTCCTTGCGAACCAGTTCGGCAGCAAGGCCGGTAATTTCTACGACGGCGGCTTCTGCGCAGACCTTGACCAGAAGAAGTCCCGCAAGTCCGGCTCGGGCCCCGACGAGCAGGCGGACTTGAAGGCGCTCGTCGCCGCCGCGCGCGAGCCTGACCTCGCCAAGCGCGCCGCGCAGTTCGGCCAGACGCTGGCGATCGATCAGTTTCTCTCGCTCGTCGCGATGGAGATGATGACGGCGCACTGGGATGGCTACGCGCGCAACCGCAACAACTACCGCCTCTACAACCATCCCGCCGTGAACAAGCTTGTCTTCCTCCCCTCGGGGATGGACCAGCTTTTCGGCGATCCGAACTTCCCTGTCTTCGACAGCATGGGCGGCCTCGTCACGAGCGGCCTCTGGCAGTTGCCGCAGACCAAGCTTCAGTATCGCGAGCGTGTCGGCCACCTGCTCACGCACGTTTTCACCGCCGAGCTGCTCACCAACGAGATCGCGAAGGTTCACGCGCGCGTCCGCCCCGTGCTCGCGGAGATGAACGAGGGCGCGGCGAAGAATTTTGACAACTCGGCGCGCGACATGGGCAACCGCGTGCTCGCGCGCATCGCCGGCATTCAGAAGCAGCTCGGCGTGCAGCCGATGAAGCCGCTGAGGCCCGACAGCAATGGCGCGTTCAAGCTCGCCAAATGGGAGGCGCAGACTGACGCCGGCGATCCGAAGATGGCCGCCGCCGCCGACCACGCGGGCGTGAAGGCTCTTGAAATCAACCTGGAGAAACCCAGCCGCGTCGTCGCCTCGTGGCGCTCGCGCGTGCTGCTGGACGCGGGCAAATACCGCTTCGAGGGCAAGATCGCGACGCAGGGTGTCGTGCCGCTGAAGGAGCCAGCCGGCGAAGGCGCGGGCCTGCGAATCTCCGGATCCTCGCGCCCGAACCAGGTCAGCGGCGACTGCGATTGGAAGAGGATCACCTTCGAGTTCGACGTGCCAGCCGCCGGCGCGGAGGTCGTCCTCGTCTGCGAACTTCGCGCCGAAAAAGGCCGCGCGTGGTTCGACCTCGGCTCACTGCAGCTCGCACGGCAGAACTGAAGGCGAGGCGGGACTCCGTCGAGCCTCTTCCGGAACCATGCAGTTGAAATCCGATGGCTTCGCTTGAACGCAGAGACGCAGAGGACGCAGAGATGCGCGGAGAAGCCACCGTGCGATCCCACCAAATGGTGAACAAAAAACTGCTTGGCTCAACTCTGCGTTCCTCCGCGTCCACTGCGTCTTTGCGTTAAAGGAGCGCGTCTTCAACTGCGTGGATTCGGCTCATTCTGGCAGGAATGGGGTTCGACGGAGTCTCACCCTACCAGGTTTTGGGCCGTTCGGCGGAATCACATCCTGGCACCAGCATTGAACTTTGAACTTTGAACCTTGAACTTTGAACCCCGCCCCCGACCATCGCCGCGTGCGCGTCCACTTCCTCCTCGGCCCTGCCGGCAGCGGCAAGACGTGGCGTTGCTTGGAGGAAATCCGTTCCGAACTGAAGCACGCGCCCGCCGGTCCGCCGCTGCTACTGCTCGCGCCGAAGCAGGCGACCTTCCAGCTCGAACGCCAACTTCTCGAAGACCCGAAGCTCGCCGGCTATTCGCGTCTGCAAATCGTCTCCTTTGACCGACTCGCAAACTGGCTGCTCGACACCTTCAGCGTCGTGCCCGAACTCCTCGACGACGAAGGCCGCGTGATGGTGCTCCGCGCGCTCCTTGCCCGGGAACACGCCGCGCTCAAAGTCTTCCGCGCCACCGCGCGCCTGCCCGGTTTCGCGCGCCAGCTCAGCCAGCTCCTACGCGAGTTCCAGCGCCACCAAATCACCCCCGCCAGGCTCGTGCGCCTCGCCGGCAGTTGCGCCGGGAACGCCCCGCTCCGCGACAAGCTCCACGACCTCCACCACTTGCTCCGCGCCTACCACGAGTGGCTGGAGAAAGGTGAGATTCTCGACGCCGACCAGATCCTCGACATCGCCACCGGGATGCTGCGCGGTTCCTCATTCCCCATTCCGCATTCCCCTCTCCCCATTTCAGGCCTTTGGCTCGACGGCTTTGCCGAGATGACGCCGCAGGAACTCGATCTCCTCTGCGCCGTCCTGCCGCTCTGCCGCACCGCCACGCTTGCGTTCTGCCTTGCACCCGAGGCCGAGGCCGCCTGCAAAAGCTGGCTCTCCCTGTGGTCCGTCGTCGGCCGCACTTACGCTGACTGCCACAAACGCATCAAGGCACTGCCCAACTGCGATGACAGCGTTGAAAACCTTTCCCGCGACCCTTCCCACAGCCGTTTTCGTGAGAGCCCAACACTTGCTCAACTCGAAGCAAACTGGACAACTCCGCCGCCCTTCCGCCCGGCAGGACGAGACTCCGTCGAGCCGTCGCACGGGCGCGGCGAGGCGAGCGCAGCGAGCGTCTCCGCCGAAATCACGCCCGTCCAAGATGCTCGCTCTGCGCGCACCTTCTTCGTCGGCAAACGGGGTTCGACGGAGTCTCACCCTGCCAGCAAGTCGCCGGCACTCCGCCTTGCCGTCTGCGCCAATCCGGAGGCCGAATCCGCCCTCGCCGCGCGTGAGATTCTCCGGCACGTCCGCGGTGACGGGCGTTTCCGCGATTGCGCCGTCATTCTCCGCACGCTGGACCATCACCATGCCGCGATCCGCCGCGTGTTCACCCGCTACGGCATCCCGTTTTTCCTCGACCGCCGCGAGCCAGTCACCCACCACCCGCTCGCCGAGCTGACACGTTTTGCACTGCGCACGCTTGCCTACGGATGGCAGCCCGACGACCTCTTCGGCGCGCTCAAGACCGGCCTCGTCCACGACTGCGACGCGGACATTGACTGGCTGGAAAATCTCGCGTTGGCCCACGGCTGGCGTGGCGCGCAATGGATCGAGCCACTGGCTGTCGCGGAACCCAAGTTCAACCTGACGCGCGCCGAGCAGCTCCGCGCCCGCCTCACCGCGCCGTTCCAAAAACTCTCCGCGCAACTCGGCGCGCCCCAGCCCCGCCCGGCAGGGCGAGACTCCGCCGAGCCCCATATCGAGCGCAGCGAGGCGAGCGCAGCGAGCATCTCGGCGAACGCCACGAACAACCAAGATTCTCGTTTCACTCGCGCCTCCTCCGTTGGCAAATGGGGTTCGACGGAGTCTCACCCTGCCGGCGCTTCGCTCGCCGCCGCTCTCCGCGCTTTCTGGGAAGAACTCGCCATTGAGGCCCGCCTGCAAACTTGGGACGACGCCATCGCCCGCGAATCCGACTCAGCGAATCTCGCCCCGCCCCTGCACGCCACCGTCCTGCGCCAGATGCATGAGTGGCTCGACAATTTGGAGCGCGCCTTCCCCGAGAGCGCCCCCGCCTTGCCGCTCCGCGAATGGCTGCCCATTCTTGAAGCCGGCCTCAGCGCGCTCACCGTCGGCGTCATCCCCCCCGCGCTCGACCAGGTGCTCGTCGGCACCATTGACCGCTCGCGCAATCCCGAGCTGCGGCTCGCCCTCGTCCTCGGCCTCAACGAAGGCGTCTTCCCCGCTTCGCCCGCCCCTCCCGTCCTGCTCACGGACAACGAGCGCGAATTGCTCACGGCGCACGGCGCACGCCTCGGCCTCGACCCGCGAGCGCAAATCGCCCACGAACGCTATTTCGCCTACATCGCCTGCACCCGCAGCGGCACGCGCTTGGTCCTCAGTTGCAGCGCCGCTGACACCGACGGCAAGCCGCTCCATCCCTCGCCCATCCTCGCGCACATCCAACAACTCTTGCCCGGCATCGAGCTGGAAATAATCCCCACCACCACCGACTGGCGGACCGCCGAGCACACAGAGGAATTGCTGGAACCTCTTCTGCGCGAACTCGCCACCAGCCCGGCAGGGCGAGACTCCGTCGAGCCGTCGAGCGAGCGCAGCGAGGCGAGCGCAGCGAGCATCTCGGGCGACACCACACCCAGCTCCGCTCGCGCCACCTCCGTCGGCAAATGGGGTTCGACGGAGTCTCACCCTGCCAGTCTCGCCTCTCTCGCTGCGCTTCCCGCCATCGCCCCCGTCATCGCCCGCTGGCGCGAGCTCACCGTCGCCCGCGCCGTCACCACTCTTTCGCCCGCCGCCGTCGCCGCGCTCTACGAACGCGAACTCCGCACCTCCGTCAGCAAGCTGGAACAATTCGCCGAATGCCCGTTCAAGTTCTTCGTCGCCGCAGGCCTCGGCGCGGAGGAGCGCAAGGAATTCGAGGTGGACCATCGCGAGCGCGGAAGTTTCATCCACCGCTTGCTCGATGAATTTCACTTTCGCGCCACGGCTTCCGGCCACCGATGGCGCGACATTTTACCCGCCGCCGCCGCCGTCCTCGCCGCCCGCATCGGCGAAGACCTCCTCGCCAGCCCTGAGTTCGCGCTCTTCGCCGCTGACGAATCCCGTCGCTTCGCGGCGCGCACGCTCATCGCCAGCGCCCAGCGCCTGGTCGTCGCGCTAGTGGACTGGATGCCTGGCTGCGCCTTCGAGCCCGTCGCGGTGGAACTGGGCTTCGGGCTGCCCGGGAGCCCGCTGCCAGCGTGGCGGCTGGCCCTTGCCGGCGGCCGCCATCTCTCGCTGCGCGGACGCATTGACCGCGTGGATCTCTGCCGCGACGCGACATCCGGCGAGACCTTTGCCGTCGTCGTGGACTACAAATCCAGCCCGAAGAAACTGGAGCCGATCAAAGTCGCCCACGGCCTCCAGCTCCAACTGCTGGCGTATCTGAACGTGCTGCGTGCCGGCGACCCGCAGTCGCCGTGTGGAGCATTCAGCCTCGCTGAAGGCGGCGGCTGCAAGTCGCCGGCACTGACGCCCGCCGGAGCCTTCTACATCCCGCTCCACGGCGCGTTTGGTGCCACCGGCTCGCGCGCCGAGATTCTCGCCGAGGACGAAGCTGCCCGACGCGGCACCTACCAGCACGCTGGGCGCTTCGATTTCGCACACCTTTCACACCTCGACCTCCGCGCCAACGGCCAGCCCAGCGGCCAGTTCCGCTACACGCTGAACAAGGACGGCGCCCTGAGCAAACGCAGCGGCGATGCCTTGCCCACCGCCGACTTCATCGCCCTGATCACGCAAGTTGAAACCAACCTGCGTCGGCTCGGCGAAGCCGTTTTTGCTGGTGAGGTCTCCGTCTCCCCCGTTCGCCTCAGCGCCAGCGACAACGCCTGCGACCGCTGCGACTACCGCCCCATCTGCCGCTTCGACCCGTGGACCCAACCCTACCGCATGCTGCCGAAGGATGGAGCGAGGACGCCCACGCCCGCAGGCCAGCCCGTGGCAGGGCGAGACTCCGTCGAGCCGTCGAGCGAGCGCTGCGAGGCAAGCGCAGCGAGCGCAGCCGAAGACTTCACGCCCGGCCGAGATGATCGCCTCGCTCGCTCCGCCGCTGTCGGCAAATGTGGTGCGACGGAGTCCCACCCTGCCGGGGAGGCAGGAGCGCCATGAGCAACTTCACCCCAGCTCAAGCATCTGCCATCGCCGCGCGCGGCAATGTGCTCGTCATCGCCGGCGCGGGCACGGGCAAGACACACACACTCGTCGAGCGCTGCCTGCAACTGCTGCGCGACGGCGCGTCGCTCGACCAGATGCTCATGGTCACTTTCACCGAGGCCGCCGCCGCCGAGATGCGCGCCCGGCTGCGCAAGGCACTGCAAGACGAGTTGCAAGCGGCGACG
>JACRKB010000239.1 GCA_016235545.1 Verrucomicrobiota bacterium
ATCACGCGCGAAACCCCCGCGAGCTTCGAGCCGAGCATTGATTACGTCGTCACCAAGATTCCGCGCTTTGCCTTCGAGAAATTCCCGCAAGCCGACCCCACGCTCACCACGCAGATGAACAGCGTGGGCGAAGCGATGGCCATCGGGCGCACGTTCAAGGAAAGCCTGCAAAAATGTCTGCGCTCGCTGGAGATTGGCCGCAGCGGCCTGGGCGGCGACGGCAAACCCTGGCGCATTGGCACGGAAGTCTATGGCGACCGCGACATCCTCCCGCGCGACGTCATCAGCCGCAAACTGAGCGTGCCCAACGCAGAACGCATCTTCTTCATCCGCCACGCCCTGCGCGCCGGCTTCACCATCGAGGAGATTTTCAACCTCACGAAAATTGACCGCTGGTTCTTGGTGCAGATCAAAGAGATTGTGGATTTTGAGGAAGAGCTGGCAGGGGCGCAAAACTGAGCACGAGAATCCGCGACATCACCCGGAGGGTCGCGGACGACGTTTGGAAGCTGGTGCGGACCCGCGGAAGCCACCGGCACTTCAAGCATCCCTCCAAGCCTGGCCTCGGCACCATTGCCGGGCACCCGGGCGTTGACATGCTCAAGGGCACCATTATCTGTGCGCTCGACTCGGCAAGCGTGCAGTTGGGCCACGGATGGAACACGGAATGAACACGGAACAGCAGGCGGCTGTTTTGAGGATGCCTGCCGGTTTCTCCACCACCGTTTGGTGTGCGCGGACGTCTCTTGGAGGGCTGCCTTTTCCTCGCCCCCATCTGTGTTCCATCGGTGGCTAAAGAATCGTTCCGGCTATGGATGGCAAGAAGGTCAAAGCGGACAACTATGCAGGCAACCTTCTGTCGTGCTCTGCCGTCTGTCCGCTCGCACGTTGCCATAACAACTCCACTGAACCATGCGCTCCCAACTCCTTGCCACGCTCACCCTCCTCACTGTCTCCACCGGCTTCTGCCTTGCCGACAAGGCCGCCGACCTCAAGCCGCTGTTGAACCAGCCCGGCAAGCTCGTTGTGGACGAGAAGTTCGCCGGCGGCGCGGTGCCCAGTTCGTGGGGCGGCGTGCAGGGTGACTGGCAGGTGCGCGACGGCGCGATTGTCGGCAAGGAGAAGGCGTCGGACGAGCATGCCGCCGTGCTCTTCCTGAACCAGCCGCACCGCGACGCCATCGTTCGATTCTCCTTCAAGCTGGATGGCTCGAAGAATTTCAGCCTGAGCCTCAACCACCCCAAGGGCCATCTCTTCCGCGTGGCCGTGGCCGAGGACGGGCTTACACTGAGCAAGGACAAGGACAAGAAGGACCCGAAGTCGAAGGCGGTCCAGCTCGGCAAGGCGTCGGGCAAGTTCGAGGCGGGCAAATGGCACACGCTGTTGATGGAGACCAAGGGCGGCAAGGTGTCCGTGCAGGCGGACAACGGCGCGAAGGTCGAGGGCAGCCACCCCGAGCTGGACGTGGACAAGACGGGCTACCGCTTCGTGATGCGTGGTGAGTCGTTCCGCGTGTCGGACGTGAAGGTCTGGCAGGCGGAGAAGGCGAAGTGAAATCCCGCTCGCCCTGCTGTGACAAAATCCTCGCCATGAAAAGGACGTTGCCCACTCTCCTGTGGTTGTTCGCGGCTGTTTTGATTGCCAACGCAGCGGAATCGCCCGCACGCCCGAACGTCGTGCTCGTCATGACCGACGATCAGGGCTGGGGCGACACCGGCTACAACGGCCATCCTGATCTCAAGACGCCAAACCTCGATGACCTCGCCAAGAGCGGGCTGCGCTTCAACCGCTTTTACACGGCGCATTTCAACTGCTCGCCAACACGCGCCAGCGTGATGACCGGACGGCATCCGAATCGCATGGGCACGTTCAGCGCTGGGGCTCCGATTCGCGCGCAGGAACTGACTGTTGCGCGGGTCTTGCAGTCCGCCGGCTACGCAACGGGGCATTTTGGGAAATGGCATCTCAACGGGAAGAACGGCGACAGGAACACCACCGCGATCCCTGGCCGCGCCATTCTCGCCAACGACCCGCTTTCACCCGGCAAGATGGGCTTCGACGAATGGGTTTCCGCCGACAACTTCTTCGACCTCGACCCCGTGCTCGGTCGCAACGGCGTGCCGGAGAAGTTTCGCGGCGACAGCTCGGATGTCACCACAGACGAGGCGCTGATGTTCATCCGAAAGCAGGCTGGCGCGGCCAGGCCGTTCCTCGCCGTGGTGTGGTTTGGCTCGCCCCATGTGCCCCACATCGCGATGCCCGCCGACAAGGCGGCCTACCGTGCGCTGCCAGAGAGCGAGCAGAACTACTATGGCGAGCTTGCCGCCGTGGACCGCAGCGTGGGTCGGCTGCGCGCGGCGTTGCGCGAGCTGAAAGTCTCTGAAAACACCCTGTTCTGGTATAACAGCGACAACGGGGGCGCTGCGGGGCCCAAGTCCACGGGCAACTTGCGCGGCTCCAAAGGCACGTTGTGGGAGGGCGGCCTGCGTGTGCCCGGCCTCGTCGAGTGGCCCGCGCGCATCAAGCAGCCATTCATCAACGAGACGCCGTGCTCGACGCTCGACATCTACCCGACCGTCCTTGCCGCCACGGGTGTGGTCGCGCAGAACCAAGTCCAGCCGCTCGATGGCATCAGCCTGCTGCCGCTCTTTGACCGCAAGACCGAGTCGCGCGCGAAGCCGCTCCCGTTCTGGAATCACCTCGGCAAACCAGGTCACGCCGCCTTGCTCGACTGGCCTTACAAGTTGCACACGGACGCCGTGGCCGGTCGCGGCAAGAAAGGTGGCGGCGATGTCCCCGCGGTGCTGCTCTACGATGTCTCCAAGGACCCGAAAGAAACCGCCGACCTCGCCGCGCAGCAACCCGAGCGCGTGGCGAAAATGACAGCCGCGCTCGTTGCGTGGAAAGCCTCGGTCGAGCAGAGCCTGGCGGGTGCGGACTACGGCAAGGCCCCCGGCAGATAGGCCGGCCATGTCAGAGCGTGAACGGCGATTCTGCCTGGGCATCGAACCATGAAATCTGTCCTCCTCTGCGCGGTGCTTTGCCTGCTTCACGGGCCAGCCTTTGCCGCCCAATCCGCGCCCAAGCCCAATATTCTCTTCATCCTCGTGGACGATCTGGGCTGGGGCGACCTCGGGGCCAACGGCGGCGCGGGCGTTCCGACGCCGCGCATGGACAAGCTCGCGGGCGAGGGAACGCGCTTCACGCAGTTCTACACGGCGTCACCCATTTGCTCGCCCTCGCGCTGCGGGTTGATCACCGGCCAGTTCCCATCGCGCTGGCGCATCACGAGCTTTCTCCAGAGCCGCGCGGGCAACGCCGAGTGCGGGCAGGCGGACTATCTCGACCCGCAGGCGCCGTCCTTCGTGCGCGCGTTCAAGCAGGCGGGCTACGCCACGGCGCACATCGGCAAGTGGCATCTCGGCGGCGGGCGTGACGTGGCCGACGCGCCGAAGTTCGCGGCCTATGGCTACGATGTCGGCCTCGGCACTTATGAGAGCCCTGAACCCGCCGCGCCGCTCGGATTGAAGACCACTCCGTGGGGGCCGAACCGCGAGCAGCAACAAGTCGCGCGCCACGACCGCACTCGGTGGATGGTGGACGAGACCCTTGCCTTCGTGAAGAGGAGCGGTGCGCAGCCGTGGCTCGTGAATCTTTGGCTCGATGATGTCCACACGCCTTATCGCCCGAGAGAGGGCAAGGACGACCGTGAGTTTGCTGCCAAGTATCGCGACGTGTTGATGGAGACCGACCGGCAGGTGGGCCGGTTGCTCGATGGCTTGCGCGAACTGGGCGCGGAGAAGGACACGCTGGTGCTTCTTGCGGGCGACAACGGCCCGGAGCCGTCGCTCAACCGCACGCGCACCGCCGGCATGCGCGGCATGGAGTGGAGCCTTTACGAAGGCGGCATCCGCACGCCGCTCATCGCGCGCTGGCCCGGCGTCATCCCGGCTGGTCGAGTGAACGAAACAACGGTCGTGAGCGCAGTGGATTTTGTTCCAACGCTCTGCGCGCTGGCGAACGTGACAGCTCCGGCGGGAGTGAAGTTTGATGGCGAGGAGTTGTCGGGCGTGTTCAAGGGCGGCGTGCAGCCGCGCAGCAAACCGCTCTTCTGGGAATACGGCCGCAAGCCTGCGACGGACGAGCAAAAGGCCAAAGGCATCCGCCCCTTCCCGTATCCAAGCGAGCCGGACTCCAAGTCACCCAACGTCGCTGTGCGCGATGGGGATTGGAAACTGCTCGTGAACGCCGACGGCTCAGACACGGAGCTCTACAACCTCGCCAACGACCCGAACGAGGGAAAGAATCTTGCCGAGTCCGAGACCGCAACTGCTGCGCGGCTGAAAGCCGCCGCGCTGGCGTGGCGCAGATTACTTCCATGAGCAAACACATCTCCCTGATAGCAGCTCTTTGCGTTCTTTGCGGCCAGCTCTCCGCCGCCGAGAAGCCCAACCTCATCTTCATCCTCAGCGACGACCTCGCACAGGGCGACCTCGGCTGCTACGGGCAGAGGCTCATCCAGACGCCGCACCTCGACCGCATGGCGCGCGAGGGCACCCGCTTCACGCAGGCGTATTGCGGCACGACGGTCTGCGCGCCGAGCCGCACCTCGCTGATGACGGGCCTGCACATGGGTCATTCGCCCGTGCGCGCGAATCGCGAGATTCAGCCCGAGGGACAGAAGCCGCTGCCCGCCGGCACGGTCACGGTGGCGCAGGTGCTCAAGAGCGCGGGCTATGCGACCGCGTGCATCGGCAAGTGGGGCATGGGGATGTTTGACACCACGGGCAGCCCGCTGAAAAACGGGTTCGACCACTTCTTCGGCTACAACTGCCAGCGTCACGCGCACAGCTACTTCCCCACTTACCTCTACAACGATGACCAGCGCTTCGAGTTGCCGGGCAACGACGGCAAAGGCGTCGGAAAAACCTACGCGCAGAGCCTCATCGCCGACGAGACGCTGAAGTTTGTGAGGAGCAACAAGGACAGGCCGTTCTTCCTCTACTACTCCATCACCCTCCCGCACGGGCGGCACGAGATTGACGACTTCGGAATCTACAAGGACAAGCCGTGGACGCCGCAGCAGAAGGCATACGCCGCGCAGGTCACGCGGCTCGACTCGGACGTGGGCCGGTTGCTCTCGCTTTTGAAGGAGCTTGGACTGGACGAGCAGACCCTGGTGATGATGGCGGGTGACAACGGGTCGTCCTTCGCGCCGAACTCGGAGATAGGGAAGGTCTTTGACCAGGCCGGCAACGGCCTGCGTGGCTACAAGCGCGAGCTGTATGAAGGCGGCCTGCGGCAGGCAAGCCTTGCGCGTTGGCCGGGCAAAGTTCCCGCCGGCCGGGTGAGCCATGAGCCGTGGGCATTCTGGGATTTTCTTCCGACCGCCGCCGAGCTGGCTGGAGGGAGGCTGCCGGCGGGCTTCAAGCCAGATGGGCTTTCAATCGTGAGCTTTCTCAAGGGCGGCGCCGCTCCGGCTCGCGACTACTTCTACTGGGAGCTGCACGAGGGCGCGTCGCTGCAAGCCGTCCGCTTCGGTGATTGGAAAGCCGTGAGGAATGGCCCCGGTGCAAAGACCGAACTCTACGACCTCAAAGCGGACGTGGGGGAGAAGACCAACCTCGCCACCGACAAGCCCGATGTGCTCGCAAAGGCCGAGGCCATCTTCAAATCCGCCCGCACGGAGCACGAAGACTGGCCGCTGCGCGACCGTCCGGCTGGCAAGGCGAAGCAGGGGAAATGACCCGGTTCGACGCAGTGGAGCCGCAGATGAAACGTGGATGAATCTGAACTCCGAAATGGAATGGCCGCAAAAGAACGCATGGAGACGCAAAGAGAAGAGATTGCAGCCAAGACTGCTCGGAGTGAAACCGTTCCGGGCAATGCGATGAAAGCCCCTGTCTTCTTTGCGTCCTCTGCGTTGCTGCGTTGAAGCGGAACGCCCGGATTTCAACTGCCTGGGCTCGGTTCAGGTGCGAGGCGCGAGCTTCTTTTCCACCGGCACCTTGTCGAGGACTGCGAACTTCGGCAGGCCGCCTTCCATCGGGAGGTGCAGCTGTCCCTCAATCAGCGGACGGGCATACTCAATGAACTTCTCGTTTGGCAGAAAACCATCCTCGGAAATCCAGTCGCGCGGGAGGAAATGCTCGACGTTGGCGATGTCGTCTAGCGGCTGGATGTCTGTGGCCCAGCGGTAAGGCTGGCTCTCGATCCGGACGATCTTGACCATGTAACCGCTCTTGCCACCGACTGCGGCGCGCACGGCGGTTTCGCCGCAGGCCACAGCCTCTTCCACGTCGGTCTCGCTCGCGAAGTGCGCGGCCGCGCGTTGCGCGTAGCCGAGCTTAACCGTGCGGGTTTTCAAATTGAGTTTGCCCTGAACAATTTCCGCCAGCCGGTCGGCGGCCCCGCCCAGCACAGCGTGGCCGAAGGCGTCCACGCGCGACTTGTCCACGCCGATCTCCTCGCCAGCGGCGTTCTTCAAACCCTCGCCAACGACGATGATGCAATACTTCAGCTCCGCGACGGTCTCCCGCACGCGGGCCAGGAACTTCTCCTGATCGAACGGCACTTCCGGCATCAGGATGATGTGCGGCGCGTCCGCGGGCCGGCGCTTCGCCAGCACCGTGCCGGCGGCGATCCAGCCTGCCGCGCGGCCCATCACCTCGATGATGCAGCACGAGCCGTCATCGGTGGCCATTGAGCTGACATCGCACGCGACCTCCATGACAGTCGCCGCGTTGTATTTGATGACGGAGCCGTAGCCGTTGCAGTGGTCCGTGTGAGGCAGGTCGTTGTCAATCGTCTTGGGCACGCCGATGCAGCGCATGTCCCAGCCTCGCCTCGCCGCCTCCTGATGAATCTTGTTCGTCGTGTCCTGCGAGTCATTGCCGCCCGCGTAGAAGAAGAACCGGATGTTGTGGGCCTGAAAGACCTCGAAAAGCCGGTCCATGTCCTTCGCCGCCTTCTCGGGCTGCTTCTTGAAATCAATCTTGTATCGGCATGTGCCCAGCGCGGCGGCGGGCGTGTGCTTGAGGCCCACGATGGATTTGGCCTTCTCCTCGTTGAGGTCGATGAGCGTTTCATTGAGGATGCCGAGGATGCCATTGAGCCCGCCGAAAATCTCCTCGATGCACTCGTGCCGTCCGGCCTCCTGTATGACGCCCGCGACGCTGGCGTTGATGACGGCGGTGGGGCCGCCGGACTGTGCGACGAGCAGATTGCCTGTGAGTTCGGTCATAAAAATGGCGTGCGCGGACGTTGGTCTGCCGGGAAATTCAGGGAGTGGAAGCCGCCCGGTGCGAGCGGGCCGCACCCTGCCAACCGACCGAATTGGTGTCAAAGGTGGAATTCGGCGAGAACTGTTTCACCGTGCATTGCCGCTGTTCCCCCGAGATACGGTCTTGGGAGGGAAGAAGGAAATGCAGCGTTTGCCCCGATCTGTGAAGTCGGACGCCAGCCGTTGGCGAGGAGCGCGGCCTTCAGCCGCAGAATAATGCCCATCCACCTGCCTGCTGAATGCACTTTTCCTCCCCTGCCTCCTGCGGCGTGAACGCCGCACTCCGTCCGCTTTTCTCGCGTTCCCTGCGGTTCCAATTGCGGAAATCGGGTTCAATCCGTGCTCGATCTGGATACTTCCGCACCCGGCTGCCTTTCAGGCGGGACGAGCTGCTCTACTTGGTTTCCCAAACCACTTTCCCTCCCACCATCGTGAGCAGCGCCTTGGTCTGCGCGATCTTGTCCTCCGGGCACGTGAGCAGGTCCGTGTCGAGGAGGGCGAGGTCGGCGAGCTTGCCGGGTTCGAGCGAGCCGGTGCGCGTTTCTTTGAAGAGCAGTTGCGCGTTGTTGATGGTGTAGAAGCGCAGGGCTTGCTCGCGGGTGAGCGCCTCCTCGGGATGCAACTGGCCCTCGTGCCACTTCGCGCGGCGCGTGATGGCGGTCGCCATGCCGAGAAACGGGTTGTAGGGATTCACGCTGCGAAACGAGCCGATCTTTTGCATGTGGTCGGAGCCGCCGCCCACGATGCCGCCCGCCGCGAAGATGCTCCGCAGCGGCTGGAAGTAACGCAGGCGGTCGTAGCCGAACTGCTTGGTGAGCGTGCGCGTGTCGAGGTAGAGCCACGCGGGCTGGATGTCCAGGACCACGCCGAGTCGCGTGGCGGTCTCGACGGCTTCCTTGCTCATGAAGTTGCTGTGCGTGACGCACGCGCGGGTCTGGCGGATGGGCAAACCTTCCTTCGCCAACTCGTCGTAAACGTCGAGCAGCGTGTGCACCGCGCCGTCGCCGACGGAGTGAGCGGTGAACTGCAGGCCGCTCTCGACAGCAGTGCGGACCATCGGCTTGAGCCGGTCCTTCGGGATGAAGAGCACGCCGCGATACTGCGGGTCGGTGATGGAGTAAATCTCGCTGAGGCCCCACGGCTCTCTCATGTAGGCGCTTCCCGTGAGCATCCCGCCGTCGAGGAACATCTTGATGCCGATGATGCGCACCCAGTCGCCGTTCTCCGTATGCAGCTTGTGCTTCGCGACGGCGCGGATGCTCTCCTGAATCTTCGCGAGCTCGCCGAGCGAGCCGACGCCTTGCGAGGCGCTCACGCGCACGGTGAGCGCGCCCGCGTCACGCAGCTTCGCGTAGCCCTCGACGGCTCCGAGGCTCGCGTTCCGGTCACAGATGGTCGTGATGCCGACGGAGTTGTAGTCCTTGAACAGCGCCACGAGCCGCTCGGTGCGCTGGGCTTCGGTCGCGCTGCGCGCGCCGGTGTTGCCGGTTTTGAAGTAGTTGCCGGAGGTGCGGAGGATGCCGGTAGGCTCGCCATTCGCGTCCTTCTCGATCTTGCCCGGCACGCCAGCGGGAATCTGGAAGTTGCGGTCAATCTTGTTGAGCTGGAGCGCGAGTGAGTTGACCGAGGCGTCCGGGCCGGTCTGAAAGGCGACGGGGTGCTTCGGCGCGACAGCGTCCAGCTCGGCACGCGTGGGGTAACGCTGCTCCCTGAGCCGCGTGATGAAAATCTGCGAGGTCGTAATCCACTGGCCCTCGGGCGCGACGGCAGCGCGGGACTTGATGTAGGCGAGCACGTCCGCGATGGACTCCATCTCCGGCATCGCGTGGTCGAACTCATACATGCTCGCGCCGCTGGGGTGCGTGTGGGAGTCCATGAGGCCGGGGATGACGAGGCGGCCCTTGGCGTCCACGATGCGCGTGTTCGGGCCGGCAAGCTTGGCGATGTCCGCGTTGCCGCCGACGGCGAGGATTTTGTCCCCGCGCACGGCGATGGCTTGCGCGAGGCTGAACTTCGCGTCCACGGTGGCGACCTTGGCGTTGCGCAGGATGAAGTCGGCTGGCTCGGCGGCCGGCAGAAAAGCTGACCCGGCCAACGAAAAAGCCAATGGCAGGGCGCGACGGAGATGGCGTCGAAACAAACGGCTGAACATGGTTTTGATACTGGCTACATGAGTGCGCGTGGACAAATGGAATCTTGGGAACGTGTTCCGTCTTCCGTGTTCCGTGATTTACTTCGAGCACGGCCTGCCGGAATCACGGAGCACGGAGCACGGAACAGGCGGACGCTTCGCTTATGGTTGCTCACGCTGCTTCTCTACCCCTTGCTTCCCTCCCACGCCGCCACACTCATCTACCGCACCACCTTCGAGGCCTTCGAGGGCTACAGCACCAACTTCACCTTGAGCGGGCAGAACGGCTGGCAACACGAGGGCACGGGCGGCAACGGACTGGTGAACGGCTTCATCCCCGGCGCGGGCCAGTCGGCTTACATCGGCTTCACGCCGCCCAGCCCGACGGAGTTCACCAGCGTTTGGCGACCCGTGAACCTCGCGCCAGTGCCAACAAACCTGAGCGTCGTGACGTTCTCGGTGACAATGCTCGTCGTGGACTCCACCAATAGTCTGCGGGATGATTTCCGCTGGAGCATCTACAACACGAACGGCTCGCGGCTTTTCACGCTGGACTTCGACAACTCAACCGAGCGCATCAACTACGGGCTGGACGACGGCGCGGGTTTTACAGCGACCGGCTTTCAGTTCACGCGCGGGGCGGTGCATGAGCTGGCCATCACGATGAACTTCCCACGCAACCGCTGGCAGGCATCGCTCAGTGGCACCGCGTTGACCGCGCCGCTGCCCATCACCACGACGAACGCGGCGCTGAACCTCGGAGACATCGACGCCGTCTGGGCCATCCGCACGCTGGGCAACGCGGGGAACAACTATCTTGTGTTCGACAACTACCAGATTGCCGGCGAGCCGCGCGTCTCCGTGCCTTCGCTGCTATCCGCGACGAGGCAAGTGGATGGGCAACTCCGTCTCCAAGTGCAGGCCGAGCAGGCGACGCGTAACGCCATCGAGGTCTCGACGAACCTGACGCAGTGGACAGCGGTGGTGACGAACAGCGCGTTGGATGGGGCGTTCGACGTGCTGGATGGTGCGCCACTGACGTTGCCGCGCCGCTTCTACCGCGTGCGACTGGCGGAGCCGTGAGGGTTTCTTAGCCACGGATTGAACACGGAACAAACACGGATGAAGCGCCCGATCTGCTTCATCGTTTTCCGTGTTTCATCCGTGTTCAATCCGTGGCTAGAAATCACGCCCGAACCCTCCGCGCCGCGTTACTTGGCCTTCGCCTTCTTCTTCGCCTCGCCGCCGGGCGCGGGCCAGGGCTTCGTCGGATCCATGCGCTGGTAATCCGCCTCCGTCGGGCCGCCGCCGAATTGCTTCCAGTAGAGTTCGGCGAAGGGATTTAGTTTGGGGCCGACGACCTTCTCGTTCACGAGGAGCGGCTGGCAATCGCTCCACCACTGGTCGTAGGCGGCGGCGAGTTGCTTCACCACGTCGGGGTTCTGCGCGGCCACGTCGGTCTGCTGGCCGGGGTCGGCCTTCACATCGAAGAGCTGCCACTTCGGCTCCGCGCCGCCGTTCGGGGAGATGAGCTGCCAACGCGTGTTCCGCACGCTGCACATCGCGAACTTCGCGAGGTTGGGGTCAGAGAGTTTCGGCCAGCGGCCCAGGTGCGTGAACTGAACGCGGTCGGGCAACGTGCCGGCGGGATTCTCCAGGAGTGGCACCAGCGTGCGGCCTTCGACTTGGGGCTTCACTGCATCGGGAATCTTTGCGCCCGCGATTTCGGCAATGGTCGGGAAGAAGTCAATATGCGCCGCGAGCACGCCGCAATCGGCGGGCTTGAGCGTGCCGGGCCAACGCCAGAAGGAACTGGCGCGCGTGCCGCCGAGCCACGCAGAGCCTTTGCTGCCGCGCATCCCGGCGTTCCAGACCGGCACTCCGGCGGTGCCGCCGTTGTCGTTCATGAAGACGACGAGCGTGTCCTTGGCGATGCCCCACTCGTCGAGCTTGGCCAGCACTTTGCCGATGTTCTGGTCAATGTTGTGGACCATGCCGAGGAAGCTCGCGGCCTGGTCGTTGGGCGTCTTGGCGGCGTAAAGCGCCTTGTCCTCGGGCCGCGCGTTGTAGGGCGCGTGCGGCGCGTTTGATGGGATGTAGGCGAAGAAGGGTTTGCCGGACTTGCGCTGCGAGTCCATCCACTGCGTCGCTTGGCCGTAGAGGACGTCGGTGCAATAGCCCTTGGTTTTCTCGAACTTGCCGTTGTGCAGGATGGCGGGGTCGAAGTAAGTGTTGCCCGGCGCGTCGCCGCATGAGCCGGGATAGCTCTGCCCGATGCCGCCCGCTCCGTGGATGAAGACCTCGTCGAAGCCGCGGCGGTTCGGCTGATATTCCGCTTCGTCGCCGAGATGCCACTTGCCGAAGATGCTGGTGGAGTAGCCGGCGGTTTTGAGAAGTTGCGCGAGTGTCGTGGCCTTCAGCGTGAGGCGCTCGCGTTCGAGGATGGTGTGCGTGATGCCATTCTTGAACTCGTGCCGGCCGGTGAGGAGCGCGCTGCGCGTGGGCGCGCAGGTGGGGCTGACGTGGAAGTCCGTGAAGCGCACGCCCTCGGCGCGGATGCGGTCCATGCTCGGCGTCTTGAGGACAGGGTTGCCGTGCGCGGAGATGTCGCCGTAGCCCTGGTCGTCGGTGAAGAAGAAGACGATGTTCGGGCGCTTGCCGGCGATGGCGGCGGAGGCTTGGCCGCAAAAAGCGCAAAGGAACGCAAAGAGAAGGCAGCGGAGTAACGAGTTTTTCATGTGAGGGCGAATCATGTCCGGGCAGACGCGGCAAGGCGAGCGGAAGTCACAGTCGGCTGCTACCCAAATCCTGTAGCGGCGCTCTGCGAGCGCCGGGGCGGGACGGTGGCGGGAGCGCAACACGGCGG
>JACRKB010000245.1 GCA_016235545.1 Verrucomicrobiota bacterium
CTCGACAAGCTCGCCGGACTTCCTTCTGATTTGGTGACAACAGCCAAAAGCCGCCGGATCACTCCGGCGGCTTTCGTGCAGAATGATTTCGGCGCGGCCTACTTCTTGCCGAACAGGCGCTTCAAGTTCGCCAGTCCCTTCACGGCGATGTCGTCGCGCTTGGGCTCGATCTTGCGCCAGATGGCGGCGGCGCGGGCGATGACCTTCACGTCGGTGGTGAAGCTCTCGATGACCATGTCGCCCTGATAGCCAATCTTCTTCAGCGCCGCGACGATGGGTTTCCAGTCAATGTGATCGCCACCCGGTGTGCCGCGGTCGCTGCCGCACGCGTGGAAGTGGCCCAGCGTCTTGCCGGCCTTGAGGATCGCCGCAGCCTGGTTCTTCTCCTCGATGTTCATGTGAAACGTGTCGAGGTGCAGCACGACGTTCTTCGCGCCGACGGCCTTGATGAGCGCGAGGCCCTTGTCGGTGGTGTTGAGGAAGTCGGTCTCGAAGCGGTTGAGCGGCTCGATGCACAGCGTGATGCCCTTCGCGGCGGCGTAGGCGGCGAGTTCTTTGAGGTTCTTCACGACGAGGGCGAACTCTACTTTCTGCTGCGCCGGCTCCACGGCGTCGGCCTTGCCCACGACGGAGTAAATCGGCCCGATGAGGCGCGGGCAGCCCATGATGGCGGCTTGATCCACGAGGGCCTTGCAGTAGGTCATGCCGGTGGCCTGCTCTTCGGGCGTGCCGCGGAAGTCGCGGCCCGGGCCCATGCAGGCGCAGATGGAGCCGATGGCGAGGCCGGCCTTGTCGGCGGCGGCCTTCACCTTCGCGGGGTCAATGTGCTCCGGCGCTTCGACGGGAATCTCCACAGTCTCAAAGCCCCACTTCTTGAACTTGGGGAACAGCTTCACGCTGTCGGTGGTGAACGGGGAGGTGTAGAGGAAGGAGTTGATGCCAAATCTCATGGTGTGGTCAGTTGAATTTCGGTCGCGAGGCTAGTCAACGGTCCCGGCCTGTCAAAGTTTTCCTTCCGACAGCCCGCTCCTTTCGTCATAACGCACGTATCGCATGAAGTCCCTGTTGCTCCTCCTCCCGGTCGTGCTGTCGCTCGCCCTTGCCAACCCGCTCCACGCCGCGCCCGCGCCGAAGCTCTACACCGAGGGCGTGCGCGCGACCGAACCTCTCACGCCGGAGCAACAGCAGAAGACCTTTCACCTCCCGCCCGGCTTCAAGATTCAGCTCGTCGCGTCGGAGCCCGACCTCCGCAAGCCGATGAACATGGCGTTCGACTCGTCGGGCCGCCTCTGGGTCACGGAGTCGCGTGAGTATCCCTTCGCCGCGACCAACGCCGCCACGGCCCGCGACACCATCCGCATCTTCTCGGACTTCGATGACAACGGCCGCGCCCGCAAGGTCATCACCTTCGCCACCAACTTGAACATTCCCATCGGCATCTACCCGTTTCGAGCGCCGCGCGGGAGCGGTCTGCCATCAGCGAACAGCAGTCAGCAGAAGACAGGAACAACGCAGCCTTCCGGCGCTGACCGCCGACCGCTGACCGCTGAGAGCTTGGTCTGGAAATGCCTCGCCTGGTCCATCCCCAACATCTGGCTTTTCGAGGACACGGACGGCGATGGTGTCGCCGACAAGCAGGAGAAGTTCCTCGGCCCGTTCGACCACACGCGCGACACCCACGGCAACCAAGCCAGCTTCCGCCGCGGCCTCGACGGCTGGATTTACGCCACGCACGGCTACAACAACCAATCCCGCGTCGCCGGCACCGACGGCCACGAAATCTTCCTCCCCTCCGGCAACGTCTATCGCTTCCGCCTCGACGGCTCGCGCGTCGAGCACTGGACCCACGGGCAGGTCAACCCCTTTGGCCTGACCTTCGACCCCCTCGGCAACCTCTACTCCGCCGACTGCCACAGTTCCCCCATCTACCAACTCCTGCGCGGCGCGCACTACCCGAGCTTCGGCCGCCCGCACGACGGCCTCGGCTTCGCGCCCACGACCATCCAGCACACGCACCACAGCACCGCCATCTGCGGCATCGCCCACATCAGCGACCCCTCGTGGCCCGCCGAGTTTCAGGGAAACCTTTTCATCGGGAACGTGATGACCAGCCGCATCAACCGCGACCGCCTCGAATGGCGCGGGAGCACCAGCGTGGGCCACGAGATGTCCGACTTCCTCAGCACGGACGACCCGTGGTTCCGCCCGGTGGATTTGCAATTCGGCCCCGACGGCGCGCTGTGGGTGGCGGACTTCTACAACCGCATCATCGGCCACTACGAAGTCCCCCTCCTCCACCCCGGCCGCGACCGCGACCGCGGCCGCATCTGGCGCATCGTCCCCCCCGTAGGAGCCGACGTGAGGAGGCTCAAACTGGTTTCCGGTGAACCGGCTTTGACTCCCGCGCAAGCGGCCACGCAATGCGACGCCCTCATGGCCGAACTTGGTTCGCCGAATCCAACGCGTCGCAGCCTTGCGTTGAACGAACTGTCCGACGCGCGCGGCGCAGTCAAAGAAGACATCATTTTCTCACTCCAGAAGCTGCTGGCCTTCAACAAGGGAAATTCCTCGGAGCGAATTGCCAACGCTACTTGGGTCTTGGACCGCCTCGGGCAACTCGGCGATCCGACGCTTACTGGACAGGCGCAGACTAACGCCTTCGTCCGAGTTCATGCATTGCGGCTGATAGCCGAGCGTGGCCGCCAGGCCAGCATCGCGCCGCAGAGGGAAGGGGACACCTTGCTCCACATGAGTCTGACCAACATTGTGTGGGCTGCACTTTCTGACCCAGACGCACTAGTCCAGAGGTGTGCTGCGGAAGTGATGGGAGCGTGGCCGTCGCCCGACAACCTCGCCCCGCTCCTCGCCTTGCAGAAACGCGTCCCTGCCGAGGACACCCACCTCGCCCATGTCGTGCGGCTCGCCCTCCGCGAGCAGCTTCGCCTGCCCGGCGCATTCGCGAAGCTCTCCGGCGAGAAGATTTCCAACGCCGACGCCCGCGCGTTCGCATCCGTCGCCACGAGCCTCACGAATGCCGAGGCGGCCACCTTCCTCCTCCGCCACGTCGTGACGCACACCGAGCCAGCCGATGTCCTCGCCCGCTACGTCACGCACGCCGCCCGCTACGCACCGGCTGCCGACCTGCCGAAACTTGCCAGCCTCGGCCGCAAGCAATTCGACGCCGACCTCGACGCGCAGGCCGCGCTCTTCAAGGCGATGCAGGACGGCCTCGCCACTCGCGGCGGCGCGCTGCCGCCGGACTTGCGCGCGTGGGGCACGGACCTCGCCGGCCAGCTCCTCGGAGCCAGCGGCCAAGTAGGTCAGCGCGTCTCGCCTGACCCTCTCACTAAAGACCCCGTCCAAGCGGCTTTTGGAAATCAAAAGGACAGGCGGGACGCAC
>JACRKB010000249.1 GCA_016235545.1 Verrucomicrobiota bacterium
AAGTATTTCGGCTGGAGTTTCAAGGTCACGCCCAAGGGCGAGTTCATCCCGTGGAGCAAGGGCCTGCGTTCGCCCAACGGCCTCTGCATGACTCCGGACGGCGACCTCTTCATCACTGACAACCAAGGCGAGTGGATGGGAACGTCACCGCTGCATCATGTCAGCAAAGACGCATTCCACGGCCACCCGCAGGCGCTCAAGTGGGACACGAGTTTCACTGGCGATGCCACCAAGGCCGAGGACCTCGCGAAGATTCGCAAGCTCCCCGCCATCCAGTTTCCCTACGGCACCATGGGGCAATCGCTCGCCGAGCCGGTGATTGACACGACGGGCGGGAAGTTCGGCCCCTTCGCCGGGCAGATGTTTGTCGCCGACGAGAGCAAGTGCCTCGTCGTGCGCGTGGCGTTAGAGAAGGTGGACGGCGAATGGCAGGGCGCGTGCCTCCCGTTCCGCGTCGGCTTCCAGGGCGGCAACAACCGCGCCGCCTTCGCGCCCGACGGCAGCCTCTACGTGGGCCAGACCGACCGCGGCTGGGGCAGCACCGGCGGGAAATCCTTCGGCCTGCAACGCCTCGCGTGGAGCGGCGAGGTGCCCTTCGAGATTGAGACCATGAAGCTCACCCCCGACGGCTTCGACGTGCGCTTCACGCGGCCCGTGGACCGCTCCGCCGCCGCCACGCCCGCGAACTGGTCCCTCTCGCACTATCACTACCTCTACCGTGCGGCTTACGGCTCCCCGCAGCAGGACATCACACCCGTGAAGGTCGCGACCGCGAGCGTCTCCGCCGACGGCCGCACCGTGCGGTTGAAACTACCGGAGCTGCGGACGGGAAAAATCTACGAACTCCACCACGCCAACCTCCGCGCCGCCGACGGCACCGCTCCGCTGCACACCTCGGCGTATTACACGCTGAACCGTGTTGTGAATCGGTAGTTTCAGCCAGCTTCTTCCGTTCCGGCGATTTTCTCGGTCCAGTGGATCACCGTCTCCTCCCATTGTGACTGAGTAGAGGAGTCTTTATCCTCCGATCCGAAATCGTAACGCCTAATCAGGACGAACGGAAAAGTGGCTTTGTCGTCGGAAGTTCCAAACCATTCGTCATGTAACTCAATCGCTCCACAGCGCGTCTTCAGATTGCCTTTCCCGCGTTCGGACAAAATCCACGGCTCACGTTGGCCAAGTATGTTGAGCACTGTTTGGATTCGGTAACACAGGTCCGTGCCCCGGAATCGGTAAACCCGGTCTACAATGTCCGCCTCTACAATGGCTACATCACGTCTGGCATCACTCGGCACATGGTGATAATCGCGACCATCACATTCGATCCCGATTCTCCGGTTCGCATGGATCGACCAAATCATGAAATCCAGCCGAAAAGTGCCAACGCGAGTTTGGCATTCGTGCTGTCTTCTGACTCGAATATCTTGGGCAGCCACTTTCTTGAAGTCCCACAGAAACATATCCTCAATAGGCGAGTCGCATCGTTCGAGCGGAATAGTTTCAAACTCGTGAATGTCATCGAAATCAACGGTCGGAAGCCTGTCGGATACTATTGGTGAGGGGTTTGTTGGCATATGAAAGCTATGGGGCTCTGAAGTTTGACCGTAGCCGTTATTCGGCTACTGTCAGCGGGTGTCAAGGTAGTGAATTGCGTCCCGCTTGACTGGAGCCGGCGCGCAAGGTAGGGCGGGGTGTCCTCACCCCGCCGTCGGCCACCCGCACGCCACCGTCGTTCGCGGCGCGCTGAGGACACCGCGCCCTACCCACCTCGGCCTATTACACGCTGAACCGTAGTCGCAGGCTTTAGCCGAAACCATGCAGTTGAGCCCCGGATGAAACACGGAACAGCAGGCGACTGTCTTGACGATGTCTGCCGTGTTCGTCACCACCGTTGGGTGCGCGCGTGCAGCACCTTGGGAAGATGCGTTTTCCTCGTCCCTATCCGTGTTTCATCTGTGTTCCATCCGTGGCTAAAGAATCGTCCCGGTTTAGCCGGCGCGTGGCGCGGGCGATTGACACGCAAATGACGGCTGCGGCTACGGACCAGGAATCAGGCTCACCTCGCCATCAAGTCCTCAATCTCCTCCGCCTCCACCGGCGTGCCCGTCATCAAGTCCACCGGGCCGTTTCCTGTCACGACGATGTCGTTCTCCAAACGCACGGCGAAGCCTTCCTTCGGCAGATAGATGCCCGGCTCGACGGTCAGCACCCAGCCAGGCGCGAACGGCTCGGTGGTGAAGCCCACGTCATGCACGTCCAGCCCCAGCGGATGCCCGAGGCCGTGCATGAAATACTTCCGGCACGCCGGCTCGTCCTCGGTCTGCTTCTTGATGTCCGACTTCTTCAGCAGGCCGAGTGCGAGCAACTCCTCGTTCATCATCGCCTGCGATTCCTTCAGCCAGTCGCGCGACAGCTTGCCCACGGTCGCGCCCTTGATGCTCGCGCGCATGACGCGGAGGACGGCGTTGTAAACCTGCTTCTGCCGGCGGGAGAACTTGCCGCTCACCGGGATGGTGCGCGTGAGGTCGGCGTTGTAATTGGCGTAGCTCGCCGCCACATCGAGCAGCAGCAACTCGCCCTTCTTGCACGGCTGGTCGTTCTGGTTGTAGTGCAGAACGCAGGCGTTCGCGCCGCTGGCGATGATGGGGTTGTAGGCGAACTTCGCGCGGCTGCGGATGAACTCGTGGGCCAGCTCGGCCTCGACCTCGCACTCGTTCACGCCGGGCTTCACGAACTTGAGCAGGCGTCGAAAGCCCTTGGCCGTGATGTCCACGGCCTGCTGGAGCAGAGCGATCTCCGCCTCCGTCTTCGTCACGCGCAGCGGGTGCATGAGGCGCGCGAGCCGATGGTAGGTGTGCAGCGGGAACTTCGCCTGGCACTCGCGCGCGAAGCGTGCATCGCGGGATTCGACCTCCACCACGGCGCGCTTGTGCTCGTTGGAGTTGAGCCAGACGTGCTCTTGCTCGCACATCAGAATGCGGAAGATGACCGGGAACTCGGAGAGCCACTTGATTTGCTTGATGCCGGAGATTCCGGTCGCCGCGTCCTTTGAGTGCTTGTGGCCCTCCCAAATTTTCAGATGCTCGCTCGGCTCGCGGACGAAAAGGATCTCACGGTGCTTCGGGTCAAAGGCGTCGGGCGCTAGCAGCAGGATGCTTTCCTCCTGCTCGATGCCCGTGAGGTGGAACAGGTCGGAGTTCGGGTGCATGACCAGCGAGCCGTCGGCGTTGGTGGGCAGCACGTCGTTGGCGTTGACGATGGCGAGCGACCTCGGCGGCAGGAGTTTCTTGAGCCGCTCGCGGTTCTCCGTGAAGAGCTTCGAGTCAATCGGGGCATGGCGCATGGGCGGAGTGTGCCAAACGGGGCGGCGGTAGCCGAGGGGAGAATTTAAGCCGTAGGAGACGACGTGAGGAGTCTCTGACTTCTTCCCGCAGGATGGTTAGAGACTCCTCACGTCGTCGCCTACGAGGAAGATGGCCAGCACCGCTTCCGCCCGCGCGGGATCGTTGAGGCAGAGCGCGCCGGCACGGATCTTGGGAACGGGTTCGCCCACGAGGCGCAGCGGGAAATTTTCGCGCAGATGCTGGGCGTAGGCAGGGAAGTTCGCGTAGCCCGCTGTCCGTAGCCCCGCCGCGTTGACGAGGCGGAAGGTGCCGTGCGCGCCGGGCGCGACGCGCTTCATCAGCTCCAGCGTGAGCCGGCCCATCGTGTGGCGCGGGTTGATTTCGACGACGGGCTTGAGCCGGGGACGACCGTCGCTGTCGCGATACACGAAGGCGTCCACGCCGACGGGGCCGAGGTAGCCAACGGCTTCGAGTTCCGCGCCCAACCGCACGGCCAGCGCGGCGAACAACTGGTTGAGCAGGGCAGGGGAGCCGGGGTAGTCACGGAAGCAGGCGAGCACGTCGGGCGGCCACGAGCGCGCGTGGTTGGGCGCGGCGGTGTTGGCGATGAACTGGCCCTTTGCGTCGGTGAGCAGCCCGGTGTAGCCGATGAGTTGCAGGCCGTCCGCGCCCATCTCCAATTGCACGGAGAAATCCACCACGCGCTCCAGCCACGGCTCGATGACAAGTTGCCGTCCGCCCTGCAACGACTTCTCCATCCACCGCCTCTGCGGCTCCAGCAGCTCCGGCTCCCACAACCGCAGCGCGTTGTGCCCCGCGAGCCCGAATGCCTGCTTCACCACGACGCGGTGATGCCCCCGCGCCCGGATGCCCACGATGGCGTCGAGCGCCTCTGCCAGTGATGTGACCGCCGTGCCGATCTCTTCCACCGAGCAAAGCGCGAGCGCACCAGAGCCGTGCCGGCGGCTTGCAGCCGCCGCCTGCGGCTCCCATGCGGACGAGGGCGCGTCGTGCGATCCACCCGCAACGCGGCGGTTGCAAACCGCCGGCACGGGCTCCATGTCCACTTCGCGCCGCTGGAGAAACTTGCGCAAAAACCCCGCGCTCCACTCCTTCGAGTAAAGCTGAGCGATGCCGTCGTTGAAGGAGCCTTCCACCGTGCGGACCTCCCCGGTGAGTCGGTCGAAGAGCGGGGCGAGCAACTCCGCGCTGTCCGGCCCCCACGCCCACGGGCGGAGCCGGCCCAGCTTGCGCTGCGCGAGCGTAGGTAGGGCGCGTCTGTCCGCAGCGCGCCGTTTGGTGTTCGTCTGGTCTAGCGGCGCGCTGGGGCAGACGTGCCCTAGCTCGACGAACTCCGGCAGCGGGAAGCCCGCCTGCTTGATAACGCTGAGGAATTCCACCGCTGGCCGTTGCTCCACGAGCACGATGTCGTCCTGCCGGCACAAAAACATCGGCAGCGCGGCGAGGTCGCGCGCGAGCTGTGCCTGATGCTTCACGGGCGTGAAGGACTTGCCCTGCGCGATGCGGCCTTCGGCGAACGGGTTGAAGACGAACACGGTCGGCGTGCGGCCTTTCGACTGCGCGAACACGTCCAGCTCCGCGATGAAGGCCGCGTCGAGTCCCGCCGCGCGCCTGCCCTCGACATTGAGCGCGCTGCCCTTCGCCCGCTGCGGCGAGAGCGGGAACCTGAGCTGCGCGCAGAACGCCTCCCAGTCGCTTTGGCCCGGTTGCTTCCAGCGACGAAACCACTTTAGCCCGTAAGCGACGTGGCCAATCTCGTCGCGATAGATTCGGTCGAGCAACTTCGCCGTGTCCGCATCGCCAGCCGCCGCGAAGCCACGAGAGAAGTGGCGTGCGAAGTCGAGGTTTGCCTGCTCGAAGGTCAGGCTCAGGCCCGCAACGTAATCCAGCGGGCTGCCCATGCCGGACACCGCGCGCCAGAAGTAGCCGCTCACAGGCAGTTCGCCGAACGCGATGCCGCAAGCCTTCATCCGAGCGAGGTAGAGCCGCGTGTGCTCCTGTTCGTCGCGCAAGGTCTGGAGCACGCCGCGCCGGAACGCAGCGGGCGCATCGGGGAAACGCAGGAGCACGAGCGCCATGAGCTCGGTTGCCAGCAGTTCGTGGTTCGCGAAGAAGTGCAGGAGCCGCCCGCGTTCGCGCTCGTTGTCCAGTCGGTGCAGGCCGGGGAACTGGGCTTTGTCGCTTGCTCCCGCTGTCTTGAAGTGCAGTTCCGCCGGACGGCCCGGCATCGCGGGCGCGGCCAGCGCACTGCCCGCGTGCTCATCCGTGATGACGGCGGGACACCGGAGCTTCTCCTCCAGCGTCGTTGCGAAGAGCACGCGCTCGGCAAGTTCACGCAGTTCCATCGCCGAGGATGGGTAGCAGTTGAAGGGCAGGGAGGCGAGCCGCCAAAGTAGGACAGTGCTTCCAGCCTGTCTTTCCATTTTCAAGTTTCCACTCAAGCGGTCTTCTTTGAGTTAGAGGGACAGGCTGGAAGCACTGTCCTACTTTGCATCGCGCTCCCACCTCGCTACAGTCCACGCCGTGCAACATCTCGCCCCCGTCGTCGTCCCGGCCTCCGTCATCGGGGAACTGCGCACGCTCGTCGGTGCGGAGAACGTCCTCTCGCACGGGCACGAGCTACTCGTTTACGAGTGCGACGCCTACACGCTGGAGAAGCACCTCCCCGGCGTCGTGGTGCTGCCGCGCACGACGGAGGAAGTCGCCGCCATCGTAAAACTCTGTGCGCGGCACGAGCTGCCCATCATCCCGCGCGGCGCGGGCACAAGCCTGAGCGGCACCGTCCTTGCCAGCACCGGCGGCGTGATGATTGCGCTTACACGGATGAACCGCATCCTCGACCTCGATGTCCGCAACCGTCGCGCGCTCGTCGAGGCGGGCGTGGTGAACGCGCACGTCACCAACGCCGCGAAGCCCCACGGCCTCTTCTACGCGCCCGACCCCTCGTCCCAAACCGCCTGCACCATCGGCGGCAATGTCGGCACCAACTCCGGCGGGCCGCACACGCTCAAGAACGGCGTCACCACGAACCACATTCTCGGCTGCGAAGTCGTCTTGCCCGATGGCGAAATCGTCTGGCTCGGCACGACACCGGACGGCGGCGAAGACGTTTCCGGCTACGACTTGCGCGGCGCGTTCATCGGCAGCGAGGGGATGTTTGGCATCACGACGCGTGTGCTGGTGCGGCTCGTGCGCGCACCGCAGGCCTTCAAGACGCTGCTCGGCATCTTCGAGTCCGTGGACGACGCGAGCCAGACCGTGAGCGACATCATCAGTGCGGGCATGGTGCCGGCGGCGTTGGAGATGATGGACCAGATGATCACGCAAGCCGTCGAGGCCGCGTATCACTTCGGCTTCCCGACGGACGCGGGCGCGGTGCTGATTGTGGAACTGGATGGGCTGGCCGCCGGTTTGGAGGAGCAGACCGCGCGCGTGGTGGAGATTTGCCGGCGGAACAAGTCGCGCGAAGTGCGCGTGGCGAAAGATGACGCCGAGCGCGCCGAGATTTGGAAATGCCGCAAGCGCGCGTTCGGTGCGATTGGCCGCCTCAGCCCGAACTTCCTCACGCAGGATGGCGTGGTGCCGCGCTCGAAGCTCCCGGAGATCATGCGCTTCATCCGCGCGACGAGCGAGAAGCACGGCCTGCGCATCCCGAACGTCTTCCACGCCGGCGACGGCAACATCCACCCGCTCATCCTTTACGATGAGCGCGACCCGGCGCAGGTGACGCGCGCCGTGCAGGCGGGCGAGGAGATTCTGGAAAAGTGCGTGGCGCTGGGTGGCAGCGTGACGGGCGAGCACGGCATCGGCGTGGAGAAGGCGGACATGATGGCGCGGCAGTTCACGCCGGACGATCTGGAGGCGATGAAGATGCTCCGCCGCGTCTTCGACCCCGCGCAGCGCTGCAACCCGCACAAAATGTTCCCCGGCGCGAAACGCTGCGCGGACTTCGCGCCCCGGAAGCAGATTGCGGCGTAAAAGAAGCCTGACAGCCCGGAGCCAGTCCGAAACCATGCAGTTGAAATCCGATGGCTTTTTCGGAACGCGGAGCAAAGCGGCCGCGCCTCCAGCACCGCCCCTCCGCAGCTCTCGCACTTTCCCGCCTTCTCACTTTCTCACTTTCCAAGTATCACCCTGCGCGTGAGCAGACTCAGCGGCAAAGTCCTCGTCGTCATCGGCGGCACCAGCGGACTCGGCTTCTCGGCGGCGAAGGCGTTCGTGCGCGAGGGCGCGCGGCTGGTCGTCGTCGGGCGCACGGCTGAGAAGGTGGCGGCGGTCGAGCGCGAACTCGGTTCCTCCGTGGCTGGCTTGGCTGCCGATGCGATGGAATCGGACACCGCGGCCCGCGCCGTTGCGCTCGCGGTGCAGAAGTTCGGCGGCTTCAACGGGCTCTATCACATCGCCGGAGGCAGCGGACGCAGGCAGGGCGACGGTCCGCTGCACGAGCTCACGGACGAAGGCTGGCAGTTCACGCTGAAGGAGAATCTCACATCGCTCTTTTACTCGAACCGCGCCGCGGCGCAGCAGTTCCTCAAGCAGGGCAGTGGAGGCACCGTGCTGAACATGGGCAGCGTGCTGGGCTGGTCGCCTTCGCCGGGCTTTTTCTCCACGCACGCCTACGCCACCGCCAAGGCGGGAATCATCGGCCTCACGCAATCCGCAGCCGCGCACTACGCCAAGGACAACATCCGCTTCAACGTCCTGGCACCCGCGCTCGTCGCCACACCCATGTCCGCGCGCGCACAGACCGACACGGCTATCCTCGAGTTCATCCGCACCAAGCAGCCGCTCGACGGCGGACGCATCGGCCAGCCGGAGGATCTCGATGCCGCCGCCCTGTTCTTCATGAGCGACGACTCGAAGTTTGCCACCGGCCAGGTGCTCGCGGTGGACGGCGGATGGTGTGTGTCATGAAGAAGAGTTCAAAGTTCAAGGTTCCGAGTTCCGAGTTGGGTGCTCGCAGGGCGTTCGGTTCCAAGCCGGTTGCGCGCGCCACGACGCGCTCGGCTCTCAACGCTCAACGCTCAACTCTCAACTACTTCCTCGGCCTCGACCTCGGCGGCACCAGCATCAAGGCTGTGGCAGTGACTGCGGCGGGCGAGAAGCTCCGCCAGCGCAGCGTGCCATTCGTGGACCGCGACATGGAATGGGCGGGGAAAATCCGCACGCTCGTCAGCGCATGGCGGCGCGAGCTGGGCGAGCCGGCGGGCATCGGCCTCTCCGCACCCGGCCTTGCGGCGAAGGACGCGCGCAGCATCGCCGTCATGCCGGGCCGGCTCCTCGGGCTGGAGCGGCTCGACTGGACAGACTACCTCGCGTCCCCCCGCCCGGTTCCCATTCTCAACGACGCGCACGCCGCCTTGCTCGGAGAGGTCTGGCGCGGCGCGGCACGAGGCTTGCGCGACGTGATGCTCTTCACTCTTGGCACCGGCGTGGGCGGCGCGGCGATGGTGGACGGCCACCTGCTGCGCGGCGCGATTGGCCGCGCGGGCCACCTCGGCCACATCACGGTGGACTGGAACGGCCCGCGCGATGACTTCAACACGGCTGGCTCGCTGGAGCACTTCATGGGCAACAAGTTCATCCGCGAGCGGAGCAAGGGTCGCTTCGCCAGCACGCACGAGTTGGTCGCCGCAGCCGTGAAGGGCGACACAGCAGCGAAGGAAATCTGGGACCGCTCCGTGCGCGCGCTGGGTTGCAGCATCGGCTCGCTCATCAACGTCCTCGACTCCGACGCCGTCATCATCGGCGGCGGCATTGCCCGCGCGGGCGAGGCGCTCTTCGAACCGCTCGAGCGCTACGTGCGCCACTACGAGTGGCAGGCCGGCGGCCATCAGGCGAAGATTCTCCGCGCAGAACTCGGCGACTACGCCGGGGCCTACGGGTCGGCGGCAAATGCGCTGGGGTTCAACCCGGCGGGCGGCTGAAGGAAGAGTGTCGTGCTTGCATTGGAAATTTTCATCCTCCAGCGTTCTCAGAGACTGTGAGAAGCGAAACCGAACTCTTTGAATCACCTCCGGTGGCCGAGCCGTTCCTGAAATGGGCTGGCGGCAAGGGGCAGATGCTCGCCCAGTTGGAGCCGTTCTTCCCGAAGGCTTTCAAGCGTTACGTCGAGCCGTTCCTGGGCGGCGGCGCTGTCTTTTTCAGGCAGGCTTCCGTGCATTCCGGCCTGCAGGCCATTCTTTCGGACAGCAACGTGGAACTGATAAACTGCTACGAGGGAGTCCGGGACCGGCCGGACGAGCTGATGCGGGCTCTGGACCTGCACGCGGTGAACTTCTCCAAGACGGGAGCAGCCTACTATTACGCGGTTCGGACCAAGCGCATCGTGCCCAATCCTGTCGAGCGGGCCGCGCGGATGATCTTCCTCAACAAGACGTGTTTCAACGGACTCTGGCGGGTGAACTCTCGCGGCGAGTTTAATGTCCCCATCGGGTCCGCTTTGCCCAAGGAGTATTACGTCGGGCGAAACATCATGGCGGCCAGCCGTGCGTTGCGGCGCGCCACGTTGAAAGCCGGCGACTTCGAGGAAACCCTGTCGCAGGCCACGGATGGCGACTTTGTGTATGTGGATCCGCCCTACTTTCCGCGCTCGCCCACATCAAGTTTCACCGCCTACACGGCGGAGATTTTTGGCCGGACAGCGCAGGCGAAGTTGGCTGTGTGTGTGGCGGAAGCCGTTTTGCGGGGCGCAACGGCAGTCCTTTCAAACTCCGACACGCCGCTGATCCGCGAGCTGTATGGCGACTTCGACATACACGAAGTGACCAGCCGGAGAGCCATCAATGCTGTCGGCACTGACCGGGGCCGGGTTCCTGAGTTGGTGATTGTCGCGAAGAAGAAATCGAAGCGAGGCAGAAAGCTTCCATCAACCAGCGACGGGCCAGCGCCTGGCGTTTCCTGATGTTCCAATGACCCACGACTATCTCCAACGCTGCCGCACACTCATCGACACCGTCGAGCGGCAGGCGCCCGCCATCCAGCAGGCCGCCGACTGGTTCGCGCAGACGATTCTCGCGGGGCGGATGGTCCACCTCTTCGGCTCCGGGCACAGCCGCATCCTCGTGGAGGAGATGTGGCCGCGCTACGGGTCGTTCCCCGGCTTCAACCCCATCGTCGAGCTGTCGCTGTCGTTTCACAACCTCGTCGTCGGCGCGAACGGGCAGCGGCAGGCGATGTTCCTCGAAAACGTCTCCGGCCTCGCCGAGCGCATTCTCCGCAATTTTGATTTGTCCGACCGCGACTGCGCTCTCGTGGCGTCCTCGTCCGGCTGCAACGTCGTGCCCATCGAGATGGCGGAGCAGTTTCGGAAACGCGGCGTCAAGGTCGTTGCCATCATCAGCCGCGCGCACTCGGAGGCGAGCACGAGCCGGCACGCGAGCGGAAAGAAGCTCCAGGACTTCGCTGACCTCGTCCTCGACACTGGCGCGCCCGTTGGTGACGCGATGGTGAAGGTGCCCGCCCTTGACACCGCCGTCGCGCCCGGCTCCACCATCGGGGGCTGCCTGCTCATCAACTCCATCAAGGCCGAAGTCGCCGCGCGGCTCACGCAAGCAGGCCAGCCGCCGAAGGTGCTGACCGCCGGGGCCGTCGTCGGAGCCGCGAAGGCCACGGAGCTATTTGAAGCGGCTTATGACGAGCACGCGCACCGCATGGCGAAGCTCTACGAAAAGCTCGGGCAGTTATGAGGTTTGAGGTATGAGTGATGAACGGCCCAGACAGGACTTGCGGCTGCGGACCAAGAAGTTCGCTCTTCGCGTCATCACAATGTGCGGGGAGTTGCCGAACACCCGTCCCGGACGCATCCTCGGCGACCAGGTTTTCCGTTCCGGGACTTCTGTCGCGGCGAACTACCGTGAAGCATACCGCGCCCGTTCACGCGCGGAGTTCATCGCCAAGCTGGGCGACTGCCAGAAGGAATTGGAGGAAACCATTCTCTGGTTTGAGCTGCTTGCAGAGAGCGGAACGATGAAGCCAGCGCTGCTCGTTTCCCTGCTCCAGGAATCCGATGAACTGATGGCCATCTTCGCCAGCATCATCAAAAGCTCTCGCGACTGACGCACGCCTTTCATACCTCATACTTCATCCCTCATGCCTTCCCCCCTCCGCACCACGGTCATCGGCAGCTATCCGTTCCCCGGCTGGCTGGAATTTGCGTGCCAGCACCTCGGCCAGTTCGGCGACGCGGACCGTGCGGAGATGGTGGATGACGCCGTGGCCATCGCCGTGAAAGACCAGCTCGACGCGGGCCTCGATGTCATCACCGACGGCGAGCAGACGCGGCTGGATTTCAACCTGAGCTTCTACGGCTTCATCGAAGGCATCGAGTTGGAGAGCGCGCCGCCGCGCCGCTTCGGCCCGCCCGCGCACGACCAGCGTGGGAAGCACAAGGTCACCGGCGAACTGCGCGCGCCGCGCGGGTTGGGGGCGGTGGAGGATTTCGAGCGGTTGAAGCGGGTGGCAGCGGTCAGCGGTCAGCGGTCAGCGGTCAGCTTGAAAGCGAGCGTTCCTGGCCCTTACACCTTGAGCGGACGGCTGCTGCCGAATGAGCAATACAAGAACCGCTGGGAGCTGACCGAGGCGGTGCTGCCGCTGGTGCGCGCGGAACTGGAGGCGCTGGTGCGCGCGGGTTGCACGGAGATTTGCGTGGATGAGCCGAGCATGAGCTGCTACGCGCATCGCGAAGACCCGAAGCGCTTCGTGAACATCTTCAACCGCACCGTCGAGGCGGTCGCGGGCAAGTGCCACCTCAGCACGCACCTGTGCTTCGGGAACTACAAGGGCCGCGCCGTCGGGCCGCGCCGCTACGCGCCGATGTTCCCGGCGTTCCTGGACATGCTCGTGGACGAAATCCACGTCGAGATGGCGAGCCGCGAGTTTGCGGAGCTGGAGGTCATCGGGGAAATCGCGAAGCGGCACATCGCCGCCGTGGGCATCGTGGACGTGAAGAGCTACTACATCGAGACGCCCGAGGACATTGCGGCGCGCGTGAAGGCGTGTTTGAAGCACGCACCGGCTGAGCGGCTGGCCTTCGCGCCGGACTGTGGCTTGAGCCAGACTGCCCGCTGGGCCGCGAAGCAAAAGCTAGCGAACATGGTCGCTGGCGTCACGAAGGTGAGATGCAATCTTTGAGCCACGGATGAAACACAGATGGAACACGGACCGAGGCGTCACACTTTCGAGCACGCTCTTCATCCGTGTTTATTCCGTGTTCAATCCGTGGCTAAGACAAACTCATGATTAAGCCGTTGCTCCAAGACGACGCCCTGCTCGCCGACGTTGACGCCGCGAAATCGGACCGGCCCAACTTCCGGCTGTGGTGGCTGGGGCAGAGCGGGTTTCTCGTGCAGTTCAACGGCCGGCACGCGTTGCTGGACCCGTATCTGTCCGACTCGCTCACGGCGAAGTATGCGCAGACGGACAAGCCGCATGTGCGCATGACGGAGCGGGTGATCGCGCCGGAGCGGCTGGGCTTCGTGGACGTGGTGACGAGCAGCCACAACCACACAGACCACTTCGACCCGGACACGCTCAAGCCGTTGCTCGCGGCGAAGCCCGCGCTGCCGCTGGTGCTGCCGGAGGCGAATCGCGGCGCGGGGGCGTTCCGCATCGGGCTGGGTCTCAAGGCGGCGAATCTCATCGGCGTGCGCGCGGGCGACGTGAAGTCAGCGGGCGGGTTCACGTTCAACGGCATTCCCGCCGCGCACAACGAGCTGGAGGTGGACGCGTCGGGCAACCACAAGTTCCTCGGCTACCTGCTGCAGTTCGGCCCGTGGCGCGTGTATCACGCGGGCGACACGAAGCTCTACGAGGGCATCGAGGACTGGATTCGCCCGTTCCGCGTGGACGTGGCGCTGCTGCCCATCAACGGCGACAAGCCGGAGCGCAAGGTCGCGGGGAATCTGGACGGTCGCGAGGCGGCGCAACTGGCGAAGGCCATCGGCGCGCGGCTGGTCATCCCGATGCACTACGACATGTTCACGTTCAACACGGCGTCGCCGGAGGAGTTCGTGGCGGAGTGCGGAAAGCTCGGGCAGAAGTGCCGGGTGTTGCAGGCGGGCGAGCGGTGGAGCAGCACGGAGCTAGCGGGCTGAAAGAGGGAAGTGCCCACGGAAAACGCGGATTCACGCGGATAAATAACAGGGCGGAAGGACGCCATTCTATCCGCGTTATCCGCGGGCAACAACTCAGTTCGCCGCGAGCTTCTCGAAGCTTTCCTCGATGAAGGTGGTGTTCTGGATGCGCGCGAGCTTCGCGTAGAGGCCGTCGGTGGCGAGGAGTTCCTCATGCGTGCCGCGCTCGACGATTTCGCCATGACGGAGGACGAGGATTTGGTCGGCGTTGCGAATCGTGCTGAGGCGGTGCGCGATGACGAAGCTGGTGCGGCCGGCCATGAGCCGTTCCAGCGCTTCCTGAATCAGCTTCTCGGTCTGCGTGTCCACGCTGGCGGTGGCCTCGTCGAGGACGAGGATGGGCGCGTTCTTGAGCAGCGCGCGGGCGATGCTCACGCGCTGTTTCTCGCCGACGCTCAACTTCACGCCGCGTTCGCCGACGCGGGCGTCGTAGCCGTCGGACAGACGGGTGATGAAGTCGTGGCAGTTGGCGGCCTTGGCGGCGGCGTGGAGGTCGGCGTCGGAGGCGTCGAGGCGTCCGTAGAGGATGTTCTCGCGGATGGTGCCGTTGAAGAGGAACGGCTCCTGCGCGACGACGCTGATTTGTTCGCGCAGCGTTTCCAGCGGCAGCTCGCGGGTGTCCTCGCCGTCAATGAAAACGCGGCCCGAGGTGGCTTGGTAGAAGGCGGGGAGGAGGTTGACCAAAGTGGACTTGCCCGCGCCGGTGGGGCCGACGAGCGCGGTCATCTGGCCGGGACGCGCGTGGAGGGAGATGGCTTTGAGGACGACGCGGTCGGGGCTGTATTGGAAGCCGACGTTCTCGTAGCGGACTTCGCCGCGCGTCCCCACCGTAGGAGACGAGGTGACGAGTCTCGGACTGGATTCGGCGCTCCGCATTCCAGCTTCCGCATTTGAATTGAGACTCCTCACGTCGTCTCCTACGCGGTGGTTTTCCTCCGTCGCATCCATGATGTCGAAGACGCGCTCACTCGCGGCGCGGGCGGACTGGAGCATTTGGTTCAGGCCGTGGAGGCGGCCAATCGGCTCGTAGAAGAGGCCGAGGTAAAGGAGGAATTGCACCAACTCGCCAACGGTCATCTTGCCCGCGAGAACTTGCGTGCCGCCGAACCAGAGCACGAGGCCGATGCCGAGCGAGGAGGCGAAGGCCATCGCGGGCGAGTAGATGGACCACGCGCGCATGACGGTGAGCGTGCCTTGGCGGAGGTCCTCGGCGCGGGCACCGAAGCGAGCGTCCTCGTGGCGCTCGCGACCGAAGGACTTGATTTGGCGGATGCCCTGGAGGTTGTCCATGAGCAGGGCGTTCATGGCACTGGCGGCCTGGCGCTGGACGCGGTAGCGCTTGTGGGCGGTGAGGGTATACCAGAGAGCGCCACCGATGAGGATGGGCAGCGGCAAGAGCGCGACGCCTGCGAGCAGGGGGTTCGTGCAGAACAGGATGGTGAGCACGCCGACGATGCTGAGGACGGCGACGGTGCCCTGCTCGGTGCCATCAATGAGCAGGCGCTCCATGCTGTTCACGTCCTCGATGACGCGCGTCATGAGGTCTCCGGACGCGCGCTGGTCGAACCAGCCGACGGGGAGGCGTTGCAAGCGCGCGTAAACGTCGCGGCGGATGTCGAGGATGACCTTTTGCTCCAGCTCGTTGTTGAGGCGGATGCGGATGCCGGTGAAAAGCTCGCGCAAAAAAAACGCGCCGATGAGCAGGCCCATGACGGGCGCAAGGCTTTCGGCGTTCTTCTTCGTGATGACCTCGTCAATGACGTGCTGGGTGAGCTTCGGGTAAGTGAACGCGGCGGCGAGGGAGAGCAGCGCGAAGCTGACCGTGCCGAGCGCCATCAGCTTGTAGGGCAGCAGATAGACTCCGACGCGCCGCACGACCTCGCTCGTGGAGCGGGGCTGCGATTTGAAGCTGGGGTCGGTGTGGGCGCCGAAACCGTGATGGGCACTCATGTCAATTCAGGCGGGGATTGAAGACCGGGAAGCGGACAGGAAGCAACCGTGCTGCGGAGAAAAATGGTGCCAGAGGGCGGAATTGAACCGCCGACCAAAGGCTTATGAGTCCTCTGCTCTACCCCTGAGCTACTCTGGCATGGCGCACCGCTGCGGTGCGCCGGGAGGAGATACTACGCGCGCGCGCGGACGCCAAACACATTTTCAGCGGCGCTTTGGCTTGTGTGCCTTGCTGGCTGGTTTTCGATATGGCTGCTTGGCAGGGGGCTTCACTTTTGGGAGCTGTGTAGATTTGAACTTCGGGGCGCGGAGGACTGGCTTGGACTTCTGGGGCTTCGAATTCGCGGGCTTGAATTTCGCGGCCTTCGCGGGCATGGCAACCCTCTTGGCGTTGGCAACGCGCTTGGCAACGGGCTTTGCCTTGGGCGGCGGCGGGTTGAGGAAGTATCTCCAGATGAGCCGGAAGGCGTCGGCGAAGTCGCGCGGGCGCTCGGCCATCCAGCGGTTGATATGGTCGGCCTTGAAGAAAGCACCGCATTCAAGCTCTTCGAGGTTCAGGCGGAACGGCCCGTTGAACTCGGAGCGATAGACCCAGACGAACTCCCGCCCGGTTTCAGCACAGGCATCGATCTTAAAAAGCCGCTTCGGGGTGCGCTTCAGGAAGAGGCCGATCTCCTCGCGTGTCTCGCGCACCGCGCAGGCGTCGTAGGTCTCGCCGGAGTCCAGGTGCCCGGACGCGCTGGAGTCCCACGCGCCGGGGAAGGTGTCTTTCTTGAACGAGCGCTTTTGGAGATAAACCTCGCCGCGCTCGTTGACGACGAGCACGTGGACGGCCCGATGGTTCAGGCCGCGCCGGTGGACTTCATCCCGGGTTTGCTTGCCGATGACCCTGTCGCGGTCGTCCACCACATCGAAGATTTCGTCACTCACGTGGCCAGCAGTCTGCAAAGTCCAATGAATACTTCCAAGCTAACCTTTTCCGCGCGCTCCTGCGGGGAGATGCCCAGCGTGGCGAAGGCGGCTTGAAGTTTGTCCTCCGGCCATTCGGACTTGAGGAGCTTGAGCATCATCTTTCGCCGCTGGGAGAAGGCGCGCTTGACCACGCGGACGAAGAGTCTGGTCTGCTGGCCGCCGAGCAACGGAGGCGTGCGGCGCGTCAGCGTGATGCAGGCCGACTCCACGTCCGGCGCGGGGAAGAAGCATCCGGCGGGTATGCGGAAAAGGCCGCTGTGCTGGTAGTGCAGGCCGATCAGGAGCGTGAGCAGGCCGTAGCTGTCCGTGTCGCGCGCGGCGGCGACGCGCTGGGCGACTTCGAGCTGGAGTGTGACTACCATGCGCTCGGGGCCGTGCGGGTGCAGGGCGAGTTCGACGAGGATGGGCGAGGCGACCGAGTAAGGCAGGTTGGCAACGAGCTTCCATCGGGCAGTCGCCGGCGGCTTGCAGTCGCCGGCTTCCGGGCTGGGCACGTCGAGCGGTGGCTGCAAGCCTCCGGCACGGCGCTGGAGATAATCCAGCGCGTCGTCATGCAGCAGGGTGAATTTCGGCACGTTGGCGAAGCGTTCGCGGAGGAAGGTGGTGAGGCGCGAGTCCTTCTCGATGGCCAGCACGCTCGCGCCGCTGGCGAGCAGCAGCTCCGTCAGTGGGCCGAGGCCGGGGCCGATTTCGAGCACCTTGTCCGTCGCCGCCAACTCCGCTGCCGCGACGATGCGCCGGAGTTGGTTTCCGTCGTGTAGAAAGTTTTGGCCCAGCGACTTCGTGAGCTGGAGGTCGCGCGATTTCAGGATTTCCCGCATCTCGGTGAGCGTCATGGCAGGGCGGCGATCTCCTCCGCCAGCGCGGCCACGGCCCGCCGCAGGTCGCGCTGGGAAATGGTGAGCGGCGGGGTGAAGCCGATGACATTCGCGTGTGCGCCCTCGGGCAGCAGGATGAAACCGCAGTGCAACAGCCGCTTGATGATGGCGAGCGACTCCGCCGTGGCCGGCGAGCCGTCCGCGCGGAGCAATTCCACTCCCGCCATCAGCCCAACCCCGACCGGGCGGCAAACAACTTTGAATTTTGAGCTTTGAACTTTTGACAGTTCCCCCGCCAGCCACCTGCCGTGCCGGGCGCTGTTCTCCACGAGCTTCAACCGCCGAAGCTCCGCGATGTTCGCCAGCGCCATCGCGCAGCCGACCGGGTGGCCGAGGAAGGTGCTCGTGTGAATCGCCTCGCCGGTCGAGAGCGGCCACGCCGCGTCCATCACGGCCGCGCGGCCCACGCAGGCGGACAGTGGGAAGCCGCCAGTGAGCGCCTTGCCCAGGCAAATCACATCGGGCACCACGCCGCTGTGTTCGCAGGCAAACCATTTTCCAGTGCGCCCGACCCCGGTGTAAATCTCGTCGAGGATGAGCAGCGCGTCGTGCTCATCGCAGAGTTTTCGCAGCGCCGGGAGAAAGCCAGGTGGCGGCACGCGGATTCCGCCACGCGCTTGGACTGGCTCCACGAGAATCGCGCCGATGCGCCCGCGGCTGAGGAGCCTCGTAGCCGCTGAGATGAGGAGGTGGAGTTGCGATTTGCGGCTCCGCCTCCCCACATCGGCGGCTGAGGGGAACGGGAGGAAGTGCCCGAACTCCCCGAGCTGCGAGCGGAACGGACTGCGGAAGTGCTCGCGGTGCGTGACGTTGAGCGCGCCGTAGCCCAGCCCGTGATACGCGCCCTCGAAGGCGATGACGCCGCGCCTGCCTGTCGCGAGCAGCGTTGTCTTCAGCGCCGCTTCCACGGCCTCGAACCCGGAGTTGCAGAAGATGGTTTTGGCGGATGGAAGGGTTGAAGGGTTGAAGGGTTGAAGGGGCCGCCGCTTTAACCCCTCAACGCTTCCACCCTTCAACTTTCTGGCTTCGCCCCAGCGCTCAAACGTCACCTTGGAAAGCTCCCGCGCCAGCTCCGCCTTGAGCGGATGCGGATGCACGTCCCCCATCGCGTGCAGCAGCGTGGCCATCTGGCGCTGGCCGGCGCGGACCACTTGCGGGTTCGCGTGGCCCGCCGCCGCCACGCCGAACGCGGCGGTGAGGTCGAGATACTTGCGCCCCTCGGCGTCCCACACGTTCACGCCGTGTGCGCGCGCCCACACGATGGGCCATGAGCCGTCCGCCTCCATGAAGGTGACGTTGCGCGACTCGTGGGTGCGGAGTTGGGCGAGGACTTTCTCCGTGTTCAATCCGTGTTTCATCCGTGGCTCAAAAGCTGTTCAAACTCCGCGCTGGTCCGGTGCCCAGACGATCTTGTGCATCTGCAACTGGAAGCGCACCGGCAGCGCGTCGGCGATGATTCGCTCGACCAAATCCAGCCGTTTGATGGGCGTCTGCCCGGCGGGCACCGGCTTCAAGACCTTGTCCTGCTGGTGCGGCTCCAGCGGCGTGACCCATGAGAGGAGCAGCGGGCAGAGTGCGCCGAGGTTGTGCCTCGTGATTTGCTCCTTGGCCCACTCGTAATCCTGCACCGTGCCGATGACGAACTTGATTTCATCCGTCGCCTTGAGGTGCGGCAAGTTCTCCCAGCGGTTGCGCGCGGCCTCGCCGCTGCTGGGGCATTTCAAGTCCATGATGCGCCTCACGCGCGCGTCCACGGGCGCGATGTCCAGCGCGCCGCTGGTCTCCAGCAGCACGGTGAAGCCCGCGTCGCAGAGCCGCTGCATGAGCGGGAGCGAGCCGGGCTGGAGCAGCGGCTCGCCGCCCGTCAGCTCCACGAGAGGCAAACGCTGAGGAGCGAGGGAAGTTGAAGGTTGAAAGTTGAAAGCGGCCCTCTCCACCTCAGCTGCTATCTCGTCAAGTGTGCGCCGCTTACCCTCCGTGAACGCATACGCCGTGTCGCAGTAGGAGCAGCGCAGGTTGCAAGCCGTGAGCCGGATGAAGACGCACGGCAGCCCGGCAAAGGTGCTCTCCCCTTGCAGGCTCAGGTAAATCTCGTTGACGACGAGGCTTTCGGACACGCGCGGAGCCTATCGGTCGCAGGCCGGGAAGGAAACGAGGAAGCAGCGGCGGGGATTCGGCCGGGCCGGGACGCGCCTCCCGCAGATGGGGGGCTGCGGCGCGAGATCATCACCACGCAGCTCGCC
>JACRKB010000027.1 GCA_016235545.1 Verrucomicrobiota bacterium
AATGATCCGATTCATAAGGCCTTAAATATCCGCATTTCCCACTGAAAATTCGCCGCTTTGGTAAGGGATGGGCACGCGGAGTGTCAACCCTATTCTTCCCCCAAACGCCCTCCAGAAGCCTCGCGCACACGTTCCAAAACCACCTCCGCCAGCAGCGGTTCGCTGCCGATGCTCGGCGCATACCACAGCCGCTTGCCGTGTCGCTCCGTCGGGTTGCGCCAGGCCGGCTGGCCTCCGCGCAAGCGCTCCTGCACGAGAGCCGCCGGTTCGCCCAGCATCACCGGGATGTCCTCGAAGGAGTGCAGCCCGTCGCTGATGAAGAAGGGCACCATCACCAGGTTCCGCGCCTGCGCCAGCCCCCAGCAGTCACCGATGCGCGGCTCCTCCTCCATGAAGACAGGGTGAACCTCCGCATACTCGCCCCGAGCACGGATGAGTTCCACCTGCCGCTCGATGGCCTTGCGGGAATTCTCATTGTTCCCCGTGCCGTGCCCGGCGATGAAGAGAGCGGTGTCCGCCGGCTTGGGCGGCGCGGGGACGGGATGAGCCTCCACCACCGCATGAGCGCGGGACAGCAACACGCCCGTCATGCTCGCGTGCGTCCCCACCGGCCCGCAGTAATGAAGTGTCTGCCCACCGCGCTGTTGCACGCGCGGAAACTCACTCTGTCCGGTCTGGCAGAAGCCCAGCTCGCGCGGGATCACCTCCTCCGTGAAATACCCCTCGCTGATGAACAGCGGCACGATGAACACCCTTGGCGCGAACACCCCGCGCAGAACGCCGCATACGGAAGGCTCCTCCTTCCAGAAGCACGCCACCACCTGCGCAAACAGCCCCCGCCGCCGCAGCTCTTCCGCATGCTGGTGCGTCGGCGCAGCGGAGTCCGCGTTCAACGTCGAGCCATGCCCGACCAGCACCAGCGCGGCGTCCTGAAAAGAGTCGCTTGCCACGCGCCATGAGTAGCGGGACCACCTCGAAAACCCAAGCTTGAACCTAGAAACTGCAGTTAAGGAAGCGCTGAACAAATGCCCAACCACAAAGACACCAAGAACACAAAGAGCCAAGGGCGCATCTCACTTTCCTGCAGACCGGACGCGAGTCGGTGCTTCGGGCTGAAAGCCCGGCATTCGCTAGCCTGGGGTGAAGCCCCAGGTCAACGAAGCCACGAGGAAGCCGAGCGCTGTAAGCGCGTCACCTTGGCAACCGGGCGGCGGCGTGGCGGGCTTACAGCCCTCGGCACGGCCTGGCGGGGCCACCTGGGGCTGCGTTCACTACGTTCACTCCACCCCAGGCTGACGAATGAGGGGCTTTCAGCCCTGCCGACCCGGGTTGCAAGAAACTGAGATGCGCCCACGCGCAGTTTGTGCTATCGCCTCCGTGTGCAGTTGAATCCTCCACGCCCGTCCTCATTTCGGCAAATTTCAGCCTGCCTCGTGCTCCACACGGCGCTTGCCCTCGCCACTGCGGCGGGGGCGCAGGATTCAGCGCGGGTCAGCGGGGTGCCGGTGCCGGTGCGCGCGGAGTTCAAGCTCGCGGCGCACTACCAAAAGTTCACGCACGCGGGCGGGCTGCCAATTGTCGCGTCCGCGAGGGTGGACGACTGCGCGCTGCTGGAGGCGCGGTTCCTGATCCTGCAAATGATCGGTCACCGGCCCGAGGTGCTGGCGGCGATGGCGACGAACCACGTGCGCTTCGCCATCATGGCGGCGGGCGAGTTCACCACGGACGTGCCGGAGCATGGCGACCTGGCTCCGAAACTCTATTGGGACAAGCGCGCCCGAGGCCTTGGGGCCACTCCCGCGCGGCCGGCGGTGAGTTGTGGCGAGGAGAACTTGCTGTGCCTGCCCGGCGACCCGTATGCGGCGGAGAACATCCTCGTCCACGAGTTTGCCCACGCCGTGCATCAGATGGGCGTCAACTCGCTGGACAAGACGTTCCAAGGGCGGCTTCAGAAGGCCTTCGACGCGGCGGGCAAGGCCGGTCTGTGGAGGAACAAATACGCCGGCACGAACCCTTCCGAGTATTTCGCCGAGGGCGCGCAATCGTGGTTCGACACCAACCGCGAGAACGACCACGACCACAACCACGTCAACACTCGCGCCGAGCTGCGGGCCTATGACGCCGGTCTGGCGAAGCTCTGCGAGGAAGTCTTCGGGGACAGCGCGTGGCGCTACGTCCGCCCCGCCGCTCGGCAGCCGGCATCGCCCCACCTCGCGGGCTTCGATGTGAGCAAGTCGGCGAAGTTCACATGGCCCAGGGAACTGACCGAGTGGCAGGAGAAGTTCCGGCGTGGTGAAGTGACGATGGCCCCGCCCAACGCCATTTCCCTGGCGCCGAACGCGCCCGACACGAGGAGCGACTGGCGGTCTGAAACCGGCGGTGCGCGCGCGGAGCTGTTCTTCCAAAACGCGCGCAAGGAGCCGGTGCTCCTGTTCTGGGTGGACAACGAGGGGACGGCCCACTACCGCACCAAACTGCGCGCTGCCGAGCACACGCGCGTGAGCTCCTTCGCCGGCCATCTCTTCCGCGTCACGGACGAGCGGACCAACGCGCTCCACTACTTCACCGCCGAGCCGAGGCCCGGCAGCGCAGTCATCAGGTGAGGCACTTGCGCCACAGGTGCAGAACTCCCATCGAATGAATCCCCGCCTGCCTCGCGTCAGCCTTTCTGCCATCGTCCTTTCATGAAGCCCGCGCCCCAACCCGCCTTGCTCAACCGGCGCGCCGCCCTCCATCGCTCCGCCATCGGCTTCGGCTGGCTCGCCGCGTCCTCCCTGCTGGCGGAGAAATCCCCATCCCCCATCCCCCATTCCCTATCCCCTGCTGCTCCAAAGCCGCCGCTCGCCCCGCCCCGCGCCAAACGCGTCATCTTCCTCTTCATGAAGGGCGGCCCCTCGCACCTCGACACCTTCGACCCCAAGCCGCTCCTCGACCGCGACGACGGCAAGCCCTTCCCCGGCGCGAAGCCCCGCGTGCAGTTCGCCGCCACCGGCGAGTTGCTCAAGTCCCCGTGGAAATTCCAGAACCACGGCCAGTCCGGCCTCCCCGTCAGCGAACTCTTCCCGCACGTCGCGCAGTGCATTGACGACCTCTGCATCCTCCGCTCCTGCCACGGCACGAACCCCGCGCACGGCGGCGCGCTGCTCAAGCTCCACACCGGCAGCGACAACTTCGTCCGCCCCAGCATGGGCGCGTGGGTCAACTACGGCCTCGGCACCGAGAACGCCAACCTTCCCGGCTTCATGACCATCTGCCCCACGCTCGCGCACGGCGGCGTGAACAACTGGGGCGCGGCCTTCCTGCCCGCGTGGACGCAGGGCACGCCCATCGGCAACGCCGCCGTTCCTTCCGACAAGGCGCTCGTCCGCCACATCATCCCGCGCCTCGCGCCCGGCGAGCAGCGGCAGCAGCTCGACCTCCTCGCCGCGATGAACCGCGACCACCTCGCGCAGACCGGCCCGAACCAGGCTCTCGAAGGCCGGCTTAATTCCTTCGAGCTGGCCTTCCGAATGCAGATGGCCATGCCCGAAGCGCAGGACTTGTCCCGCGAGACCGAGGCGACCAAGCAGCTCTACGGCCTCGACGACAAGGTGACGGAAAACTTCGGCCGCCAATGCCTCATGGCCCGGCGCTTCGCCGAGCGCGGCGTGCGCTTCATCCAGGTCACGCACAGCGACGGCGACGTGCAATGGGACCAGCACGGCAACCTCCGCAAAGGCCACACGAAGAACGCCGCCGAGGTGGACCGCCCCATCGCCGGCCTGTTGAAGGACTTGAAAGCCCGCGGCCTCCTGCAAGACACGCTCGTCCTCTGGGGCGGCGAGTTTGGCCGCACGCCCGCCGCGCAGGGCGGACGCGACGGACGCGACCACAACCCCGAAGGCTTCACCATGTGGATGGCCGGCGGCGGCGTGAAACCCGGCATCGCCTACGGTGCGACCGACGACTACGGCTGGTTCGCCGCCGAGAACAAGATTCACATCCACGACCTGCACGCCACGCTCCTCGCGCTGCTGGGCATGGACCACGAACGCCTCACCTACCGCCACGCCGGCCGCGACTTCCGGCTGACGGATGTGGAGGGGCATGTGGTGACGGACATCTTTGCCTGAGCCGCAGGCCACGAGGAACTGGCACCGCAGCGGCGGGACAAACGCAGAGGAAGAAAAGATCTTTCGGGCAATTCCCTGTGTCCGTCCCGCCTCTGCGGTGTGAATCCCCTCCGCTGGAATTCTGGCTAGACAGGCCAGAATCGCTGGGCAACCGTCGCCGCATGAAGAACACATGGCAATTACAGCAGGCCAAGAACCAGTTCAGCATGGTCGTGGAGGACGCGCTGAACAAAGGCCCGCAGACAATTACGCGGCACGGCAAGCCGGCAGTGGTCGTTGTCGCCGTGAAAGAGTTCAAGCAGACCAACAAGCCCAAAAAGAAACTGTCGGAGTTCTTCGCCGGGTCACCGCTGAGAGGATCGGGGATCAATCTCGAACGCGGCCGTGACTTCCCGCGAGAGGTGAAGCTGTGAGCTGGTTGCTGGATACCAATGTGATTTCAGAATCCCATCAGCGGACCCCGAATCGCAGAGTGATGGACTGGCTTGACGCGCAGCCGGAGTCCGAGTTGTTCCTGAGCGCGATTACCTTGGGCGAACTGCAAAGCGGAGCTGCACGCCTGCCCGAAGGCCCGAAGCGGCGCAGCTTGCTGACTTGGATTAACAACGACCTGCGCCAGCGTTTCGCCGGACGCATCCTGCCGGTGGACGAGCGCGTCGGCCTCGCGTGGGGCAATCTGACCGCTGCCAGCCACAGGCAGCCTTTGCGGTCAGTGGACAGCTTGATCGCTGCGGCCGCTCTCTCGCACGGCCTCACGCTCGCCACACGCAACACGGCGGAAATGGCGCGCACGGGCGTCAGCCTGTTCAACCCTTGGGAGGAGTAACTGCCGATGCCATCGCTCAAAGCCAGGTGGAGCACGCTGACCGTTGCGCTGTCCACCCTCACCGCGCCCGCTGATGAAGCCGCCTTCCGCCGTCTCGACTCGGAGCTGAAATCCACCGTGCGTCCGGTGCTCAAGGAGTTTTGCCTCACCTGCCATTCCACCGCGAAGCACAAGGGCGACCTCGATCTGGAGCGGTTCAAGTCCGTGGCTGACTTGCGCCGCGACCCGAAGGTTTGGGAAAAGGTGCTTGAGCAAATCGCGCTCGGCGAGATGCCGCCCAAGGACAAGCCCCAGCCCAGCGCAGAGCAGTCCGAGTTGCTCACCCGCTGGGTCCGCGCCGTGCTCGATGCCGAGGCTCTGGCGCGCGCTGGCGACCCCGGCCCCGTCGTGCTGCGCCGGCTTAGCAACGCCGAGTTGACCTACACGGTGCGAGATCTCACGGGCGTCGCGGTGCTCACTCCGGCCCGCGAGTTCCCCGTGGATGGCGCGGCGGGCGAGGGCTTCATGAACGTTGGCAGCTCGCTCGTGATGTCACCGTCGCTCGTCACGAAGTATCTCGACGCGGCCAAGGACATCGCCGCCCACGCCGTGCTGCTGCCGGACGGCATCGGCTTCTCGGCAAGCACCTCGCAGCGCGACTGGACGGAGGAGCGATTGACGGCCATCCGCGCGTTCTACCGGCGCTTCTCCGAGACGGGCGGCGGCTCGGCGGTGAATTTACAGGGCATCAAGTTCGACACGAAGGACGGCGGCGTGCTGCCGTTGGAAAAGTATCTCGCCGCCACGATTGAGTTGCGGGAACTGGAGCGCGGACGCCCACGTCCGCAGGAACGGGCGGCGGACGTGGGCGTCCGCGCTCCTATCGCGGCGACAGCGGGGCGGGAAATCGTCGCGCTCATTTCGCAAGTCGCCGCCAGGCGCCAGCTCAACGCCAAGTATCTCGGCACGCTCTGGGCCGCGCTGAACGACTCCCGGCCCTCGCTCGTGCTCGACCTCGTGCGGGCGCAGTGGCGGACCGCGCAGCCCGCCGATGCGCCGGCGCTCGCGGCATCCATCGCGCAATGGCAGCGCGGCCTTTGGCGCTTCACCACGGTCGGCCACATCGGCAAGCGTGATGGCCCGAAGGCCTGGCAAGTCCCGGTCCTGCCGCTGGCCACCGCGCAGGAAGTCCGCGTGAGGCTGCCCGCTGCGACGGATGGAAAGGAAGTGCTTCTCTACCTCGTCGCCTCCGACGCGGGCGATGGCAGCGAGCACGACTTCGCCGTGTGGGAGAACCCGCGCCTCGTCGCGCCGGGCCGGCCCGACCTGCGTTTGCGCGATGTGCGCGAGGCGGTGGCCGCGCTCGAATCGCAGCGCGGGCGCGTCGCGGCCAGCGCGGCCAGGTGCCTCGTCGCAGCGGCGGATGCCGGCGCGCTGCCGGACCAGGCCGCGTTGGATGCGCTCGCGCAGAAGCACGGCGTCGAGCCGGCGCTGCTGGGCGCGTGGCTGAACTACCTCGGCATCGGCGGTGGGCCGGTGCGTGTGGACTCGCACATCAGGCAGAAGCTGGAGAGCGCGCAGAACCACGACTTCATCAAGGGCTGGACCGGCGCGGACGCCTTGAGCGTGCTGGCGAATTCCTCCGGCCAGCACGTGCGCATTCCCGGCAACATGAAGCCGCACAGCGTCGCCGTGCATCCCTCGCCGAAGCTGCGCGTGGCCGTGGGCTGGCAAAGCCCGGTCGCGGCACGGCTGCGCGTGGAGGGCGCAGTGCAGCACGCGCATCCCGAGTGCGGCAACGGCGTCGTCTGGTCGCTGGAGCTGCGGCGCGGCAACACACGGCAGCGGCTGGCCTCCGGCGCGGCCCACGGCGCGAAGGAAGTGAAGTTCGGCCCGCTCGACAATGTCGCCGTGCAGCCGGGCGACTTGCTTTCCATCATCATCGGCCCGCGCGAGGGCAACCATTCGTGCGACCTCACGGCGGTGGACCTCTCCCTCAAGGCCGGCGGCGGCCAGCAGTGGGACCTCGCGCGCGACATCTCGCCGAACATCCTCGCCGGGAACCCTCATGCGGACAGCCTCGGCAACTCCGGCGTGTGGCATTTTTACAGCGAGCCCGACAGCGGTGGCGGAGCGGAGCCGGCCATTCCCGCAGATTCGCTGCTGGCAAAATGGCGGTCCGCGCCAAGTCCAGAGGAGAAGCGGCCGCTCGGCGACGGAGTGCAGAAACTGTTGCAGGCCGGCGCGGCCGGCCTGGCGAAGGACGCGCCGGATGCGTTGCTGCACCGGCAGCTCATGGCGGTCAACAGCCCGTTGATGGCTGGCAGCCGGCGCGAGGCGGAGGCATCCGTCCTTCGCAATCCGCCACCAGCATTCCGCAATTCCTCCGGCCTCGACCCCGCGCGCTTTGGCAGGCACCCGAATGGCGCGGCATTGCCGGCGGAGAATCTTTGCGTGCGAGCGCCCTCGCTCATCGAGGTGCGGCTGCCCGCTGACATGGCCGAGGGCTGCGAGTTCGTGGCCACCGCGAGCTTGCACCGGGAGACGGGAGCCGAAGGCAGCGTGCAAATGAGCGTGTCGATGACCCGGCCCGCCAGCGCGCCCGGCCTCGCCGCTGGCGCGGTGAAGGAGCTGGGCGGCAAGAGCACGTGGTCGGACGGCGAGCGGCCTGTGGGTTCTGATGCGCCCATCCTCGTGGCCGAGGGCAGCGCGGCGCGCAAGCGCATCGAGGCGGCCTTCCACGACTTCCGCCAGCTCTTCCCCGCCGCGCTCTGCTACACGAAGCTGGTGCCGGTGGACGAGGTCGTGACGCTCACGCTGCACTTCCGCGAGGACGACGCCTTGCGCCGGCTGATGCTGGATGACGCGCAGACGGCGGAGCTGGAGCGGCTGTGGACCGAGCTGCGCTTCGTGAGCCAGGAGCCGCTCAAGCTGGTGGACGCCTTCGAGCAGCTCTGGCAGTTCGCCACGCAGGACGCGGACCCGAGCGCCTTCACGCCGATGCGCGATCCGATTCAGCAGCGCGCGGCGAAGTTCCGCGAAGAACTTGCCGCCGCCGAGCCGAGGCAGGTTGAGGCGGTTGTGGACTTCGCTGACCGCGCGTGGCGACATCCGCTGAGCAGTGCGGAGAAAGGCGGGCTGCGCGCGCTCTACGACAAGTTGCGCGCGCGTGAGCTGGGCCATGACGCCGCCTTGCGCATGATGTTGGCCCGCGTGTTCGTCGCGCCGGCGTTTCTCTACAAACTGGAGAAGCCCGGCCCCGGCAAGAGCGACAGCCCGGTGACGGACTTGGAGCTGGCCAGCCGGCTGAGTTACTTCCTCTGGTCCTCGCAGCCGGACCCGGAGCTGATGCAGGCCGCGAGGACGGGCAGCCTGCGGAACCCCGATGTGCTCAGGCAGCAGGCGCGACGGATGCTCGCGGACGAGCGCGTGCGGCGGCTCGCTGTGGAGTTCGGCTGCGCGTGGCTGCACGTGCATGGATTCGATGAGCTGGACGAGAAGAGCGAGCGGCACTTCCCCACGTTCACGAAGCTGCGTGGCGCGATGTATGAGGAGACGGTTTTGTTCCTCACCGACCTTTTCCAGCGGGACGGCTCCGCGCTCTCGCTGCTGGCCGCGGACCACACCTTCCTCAACGGCCCGCTGGCGCAGCACTACGGAATTCCCGGCGTGAACGGCGACGCGTGGCAGCGCGTGGAAGGCGTCGGCAAGTTCGGGCGCGGTGGAGTCCTGCTTCAAGCCACGACACTCGCCAAGCAGTCCGGTGCTTCGCGCACCAGCCCGATTCTTCGCGGCAACTGGGTGGCGGAAGTGCTGCTCGGCGAGAAGCTGCCGCGCCCGCCCAAGGACGTGCCGCGCCTGCCCGAGGACGAGGCGACCGAGACGCTCACCGTCCGCCAGCTCGTGGAGAAGCACACCAGCGACGTGCGGTGTGCCGGCTGCCACGTGCGCATTGACCCGTATGGTTTCGCGCTGGAGCGCTACGACGCCATCGGGCGCGCGCGGGAGAAGGACCTGGGCGGACGGCCGATTGATGACCGCACGAAGCTGATGAACGGCACGGCTGTCGCCGGAGCGGCGGGCCTGCGTGATTATCTCGCGGACACTCGGCGCGATGCCTTCCTCCGCCAGTTTTGCCGCAAGCTGCTGGGCTTCGCGCTGGGCCGCGCAGTGCAGCTCTCCGACGGGCCGCTGCTGACGGAGATGCAGGCGCAACTGACGAGGCGCGACCACCACATCAGCGCGGTGGTCGAGGCCATCGTGTTGAGCCGGCAGTTCCGCCGGATTCGCGGGAAGGAAATGGCAGGCGAGGAGTGAGCCCACGACCCACCGGCTGCTGCGGTTTTGGCCCCTGAACCCGTGCCGGCGAATTGCAATCGCCGCGTGACGCGTCGGGAGCTTGAAGCCCTCACGCATTGCTGTGGCTCACCAGCGGCGATTGCAAACCGCCGGCATGGGTTCACGGGTAGCCGCGCGTTTCCCTCATGCTTCGTATCATCTTGGAAGCCGCAGTTAACGCAAAGGCGCAATGACGCAAAGGCGCAGGGAGGAAAAAAATGGGTTGGGTTACCATGCAAAAGTGCAATCACCTGCGCGGTGAAGTCGGGAGCGAAACCAGCAAAGCCGGTTTTCTTTGCGGCCCTGCGTCCTTGCGACTTTGCGCTGAGTTTCAATTACCGGATTTAGGAACATTCTCCGAAAATACAGCAAAGACCCGTCTAGGCACAAAAGTCACGACTCTGTAAATACAAAGCCATGACAACGCATGGCCTTTGGCCGGAAACCAACACCCGAATGAACTTTGACTGCAAATCGGATCGAAGCGTCAGCGAGCAGCAAGCGGGCACAGCGTCCCCGCAACCACTCGCGGAAAAACACCGCACTGCCTTGCCCCGCCGGAGCGGTCTTGGCCTGTTCGTGCTTCTGGCGCTCGTGGGCCTCGTTGCGAAAAGCGTCACTGCCGCCACCCCGCCGGCGAACTGGACCACTGGCCACAAGAAGGTGCTCGTCATCCCGGTGCGCTTCACCGACCAGGTCGGCCCTTCAGATACGCCGAATGCCAGCGGCTACTACTCCGGCTGGGGAAACATCACCAATGGCACCACGGGCGCCGCGATCAACGCCTTCTTTCAGCGCGCTTCTTACGGCAGACTTTCGATGGAGTTCACCGTGTTGCCGGAAATCAACATGGGCGTGAGCTACACGACTTACAACGCGACCTACGGGACGACCGGCCTCTCCAAGTTCGCGGCGTGGGACGAACCCGGCTCTTTCGCCGATGACGTGCGCGCAAAGGCCCGGCAAGTCGGCCAGTCACTCGGCCAGCTCGCGCTCTACGATTCGGACAACTACGACCTTGATTTCCTCTTCTGCGGCTTCATCCCGGGGCAAGGCACGCTCGCGTCGGGCCGGGCGTTCGGCAAAGGCATCTTCGGCACCACCAGCCTCGCGCTGGCCCATGAGTTCGGCCACAACTTCGGCCTCCAGCACGCGAACGGAATCTCGCGCAGCACGCTTTACTCGCCGCTCAAGGGCGGCACGTTTTTCACGGACACTTACGGCGACGTGTTCGACCTGATGGGCTGGAAGAACACCTCGCCTATCCCGCTGCCCGCCGACCGCGATGTGAGCCCGTATTGGAAGTGGCAGCTCGGCTGGCTGCCCGACGCGAACATCGCCACGCCCGTCACCTCGGGCACCTATCGCATCCACGCGTTCGACCAGCCGGCGCTCGAAGCCGGGAAAAACTACGCGCTGCGCATCGTGCGCGACCCAAGCCGCGTTTACTGGTTCAGCTACCGGCAATCCATCACGAACACCGAGGCCATCTGGTCGGCGAACGGCCTCGAAGTCCGCATCGGCGGCGAGTCCGTCCCGGCGACCGGCGGCCACACCGCGTTGCTCGACATGACGCCCGGCAGCCGCGGCCTCGGCACCGCGCCCGGCATTACGAACAACCCCTATGCCACGCTCTACGACGCCCCGCTCGCCATCGGTCGCACCTACTCGGACAATGAGGCGAACCTCCACGTCACGCCGGTCAAGAAAGGCGGCACCACGCCGGAGTCGCTCGATGTCGTGCTGAACTACGGCCCGTTCCCCGGGAACGTCGCGCCGACCGTCTCCATCTCGCCCGCCACGGTCACACTCGCGGCGGGCGTTGCGCAGACGTTCACCGCCACCGCATCTGATGCGAACGGCGACACGCTGAGTTACTACTGGGAATTTGACGACCCCGACGCGCCCGGTGGCAGCGCCGCCGGCAACACGAATCCCGACGCGCGCCTCTCCACGCAAGGCAGCCACATGTGGACACGCAGCGGGACGCACTTCGTCCGTTGCACCGTGACGGACATGAAGGGCGGCAAAACCATAGCCTCCGCGACCGTGACCGTCACCGGCGGCACCACCGCGCTGCGCACCATCACTGGCGTGGTGAAGGACGAGAACGGCAACCCGCTCGCCGGTGCGGTGGTCAACAATTACAAGGGCAGCTCGCCCAACCTCGTGCGCTACGGCGCGACGAACTTCATCGGCTCCAGCGAGACGGCGGCGGACGGGAAATACGCGGTGCAAGTCCCCGCTGGCATCACGGGAACTTTCTACCCCACCGTGATGCATCAAGGCTTCACCTTCACCAGCTCCGCCGCCGGGGGTGCGGTGGGCGTTTACTCTGTCAGCGTGGCGAACGTGGACTTCACCCGGGTCCGCACCAACCGCACCGTCTCCGGCGGCGTGTATGTCGCCGGACGCGGCTACAATCCCGCGACCGACGGCACGCTCACTGTCAACGTCAACGGCCAGAACATTGCGACGACCGGCGGCGGCTGGACCACAACCGTCGCCGACGGCACGCCGCTGAACATCACGGCCACGTCAGGCACCGCAGGCAATTCTGTCTTTGGCACATTCCCGAATCCCTACGTCGCCGTGGACGACTACAACCTGCTGCACTTGTTCCTCAACGTCCCCGGCCTGATGCCGCAAGTGGGGTTCACCTCCGCTGGCGCGACGAGCGACGACACCGCTGGCACGGTCAACATCCCCGTGACCCTCACGCTTCCGCCCGGCTCGAACTCCTGGCCGGCACCGCAGTTCATCTACTACTGGCTCGACCGGAGCAGCACGGCGGAATACGGCGTGGACTTCAAAATGGCGGGCGGCAGCATCTCTTTCACCGGCGGGCAAGTGCCGTCGCCCTTTCAAATTCCGCTCAAGATTCTCCCCACCGGCGAGCCAAAGAGCAAAACCGTCGTCATCAAGCTCGGCCCGGCCAGTTCCATCGTGAACATGGGGCCAGTCACCACGTTCACCTACACCATCACGAATGCGCCCGTCCCGCCGCCGAACGCCGGCACCATCCAGTTCGCGCAAACCACCTACTCCGTGGCCGAGTCCGCCGGCACGGTCACGCTGGCGGCCACGCGCACCGGCGGCAGCAGCGGTTTGGCCTCGGGCTACTACCGCACGGCCGACGGCACCGCTTCCGCCGGGCAAGACTACATGCCCACGACCAACGTGGTCACCTGGGCCGATGGCGATGTGGTGAACAAGAACGTGGTCCTCACCATCCTGAACGACGCGGTGGTGGAATCCGCCGAGACGTTCTCGGTGACGTTCTTCACCAACACCCTTGGAACCACGCTCGGCGCGCAGACCATCGCCACCGTGACCATCACAGACGATGACGCGCCGCCCGTGTCCACAGTGCCGAACCGCCGGCCCTACGGCATCCCCCAGAGCCTGCACGTGCTGCTGAACACACCGGTCGCGGTCACGCTCGCGGGTTACGACGGCGACGGCGACCCGCTGACGTTCAGCGTGGCACTCGCGCCGACGAAGGGCGTGCTTTCCGGCACACCGCCGAACCTGACCTACACGCCCAACAACAACGCCACCGGCCCGGACTACTTCTACTTCGTGGCGAACGACGGGAAGACTGATTCACAGCCGGCAATCGTCCAGGTGGCGATCAACTCCAGCGGGAACACGCCCCCGACAGTGACCCTTCTCTCACCCGTGACGAACGCCTGGTTCGTCAGCCCGACGAACATCGTCCTCACCGCGACCGCAACCGACGCAGATGGCATCTTTGCGGTGGAGTTCTACGAGGGCACGAACACACTGGCCACGCTCCTCACGCCGCCCTTCACATTCACTTGGACCAACCCGCCTCCCGGCACATACACCCTCGTCGCGAAAGCCCACGACACTCTCGGCAAACGCGGTCTCTCTGCGCCCGTGCCCGTCCGTGTCCTCGGCACCATGCCGCTCCTGAGCACTCGGCCCTCCGGCGGAATGTTCCAGGTCGCGATGCCGCTGGGCGTCAACGGCGCGACGCTCGAGGAATCCACCAACCTCTTCAACTGGACCCTCGTGACGAACACGCTCGTGGACACCCCGACCGAGCGCACGCACACCATCATGCCCACCCAACGGCGCTTCTTCCGTTTCTCGGTGTGGTGAGCGGCGGTGCCGCAGACCAGCCGCAGTTGGCTCCCAAATCAAGCTCCGAAGTTTGCGCCCCAAAGGAGCGTCGCAAACCAGACCGGCAACGCCCCTGGCAGGTGAACGGGGCGTCTGAAAAAAGTCCCAGCTCCAGCAATCGCCGACTCGGCTCCTTCGTGTTCTTTGCGCCCTTTCGCGCATGAACTTCAGAGTCCGGGATACAACAGCGGGGAGGCAGGTTGGAATTACGAGCAGGAGAAGTCCCGGCCTAGCTCACTCATCCTCCGCCACCACGAGGTTGCCCATGATGTAGTCCTTCCGCTCGGGCGTGTTCTTGCCCATGTAGAAGGTGAGGATGCTCGCGGCGTCGGGCTTGGAAGCGTGTTCAACCTGGCTCGTCTTCATGCCCTTCCCGATGAATTGCTTGAACTCGTTGGGCGAGATTTCCCCGAGCCCCTTGAAACGTGTGATCTCGCAGCTCTTGCCCAGCCTCGCCGACGCCGCGTCGCGCTCCGCCTCCGTGTAGCAGTAAAGCGTCTCGTGCTTGTTGCGCACGCGGAAGAGCGGCGTCTCCAGCACGTAGAGATGCCCGTCGTGGACCACCTGCTCGAAGAATTTCATGAAGTAGGTGATCATCAGGTTGCGGATGTGCATCCCGTCCACGTCGGCGTCGGTGGCGAGGATGACCCGCTCGTAGCGCAGGCCGTCGAGGTTGTCCTCGATGTCGAGCGAGCGCATCAGATTGTATAGCTCGTCGTTCTTGTAAACGATGTCGCGCTTGAGATCCCAGACGTTGAGCGGCTTGCCCTTCAGGGTGAAGACGGCCTGAGTGTTCACGTCGCGGCAGCTCGTGATGGAGCCGGCGGCGGACTGCCCTTCGCAGATGAAGACCATCGAGCCGCGGCCTTTGTCCTTCTTCCGGTCAAAGTGGACCTTGCAGTCCTTGAGCTGAGGGATGCGGAGCGTGACGGCCTTGGCACGCTCGCGGGCGAGCTTCTTCACGTCCTGCAATTCCTTTCGGAGCTGCTTCGTGTCCTCGACCTTCGCCATGATTTGCTCGGCGACAGCTTTGTTGCGGTTGAAGAAGTGGAGCAGCTCCTCGCGCACCTTGTTGACCAGCTCGGTGCGGATCTCCGTGTTGCCCAGCTTGTTCTTCGTCTGCGACTCGAAGAGCGGGTCCTGCATGCGGATTGCCACCGCGCCGACCATGCACTCGCGCACATCGTCGCCGTCGTAGCCCTTCTTCGTGTATTCGTTCACCGCCTTGAGGAGCCCCTCGCGGAATGCGCTGAGGTGCGTGCCACCGTCGCTCGTGTATTGGCCGTTGACGAAGGAGTAAAACGATTCGCCGTAACGGCTGTTCGTGTGCGTGAAGCAGAACTCGAGCGTCTTGCTCGTGAAGTGCAGCGGCGGATAGATCGGCTCCGCGTTGTCCGTCTGCAAATCCTCCATGACCAGGTCGTGCAGGCCGTGGCGGGAGACGAACTCGGCGCCGTTGTAAATCAGCCGCAGCCCGCTGTTCAGGTAGCTGTAGTGCCGCAGCCGGCGCTCGATGAACTCCGCCTTGAACTCGCTCTCCTTGAAGATGGCCGGGTCCGGCTCGAACTCGATGAACGTGCCGTTCGGCTCCTTGGTCTTTCCCTTGTTCTCCTTCTTGAGCTTGCCCTGTTTGAAACTCGCCTCCGCGAACTCGCCGTCGCGATGGCTGCGCACCGTGAACTCCTTCGAGAGAGCGTTGACGGCCTTGGTGCCGACGCCGTTGAGGCCGACGCTGAACTGGAAGACCTCGTTGTTGTATTTCGCGCCCGTGTTGATCTGCGAGACGCAGTCCACAATCTTGCCCAGCGGGATGCCGCGCCCGAAGTCCCGCACGCGGACGTTGTTGCCCTCGACGGTGATTTCCACCTGCTTGCCGAAGCCCATGATGAACTCGTCAATCGCGTTATCAATGACCTCCTTGAGCAGGATGTAGCAGCCGTCGTCGTAGTGCGCGCCGCTGCCGATGCGCCCGATATACATCCCGGTGCGCAGCCGGATGTGCTCGATGCTGGAGAGCGTCTTGACCTTGCTCTCGTCGTAATTGTGCTTCGCAGGTTTCTCGTCAGCCATGATTCGCGCGCGTAGCTACCGGAAAGCGCCGCGATTGCCAATCGCAATCCCGCTCCTGGTCAATCCACCGCAGGTTCCTCGCGCCGCGGTCGCGGCCCGAAAAGTGCCGTGCCGAGGCGCACGAGCGTCGCACCCTCCTCGATGGCCACCTCGAAGTCGCCGCTCATGCCCATGCTCAAATGCGGCAGCGGAGCGCCGAGGAGTTGCTCGCACTCGCCGCGCAGCTCACGGAGCCGGCGGAAGACGGGCCGCACGCGCTCGGGCGTGGGCGTGTGGGGCGCGATGGTCATCAGGCCGTGGATTTCAAGTCGGGGCAGCCGGCTCAACTCCCCGAACTGGGCGAGCAAGGCCGCCGGGGCACAGCCAAACTTGCTAGCCTCGCCGGCCACGTTGACTTCGAAGAGGACGGGCATCGTCTTCGCGGCTTTTTCGCAATGCTGGTTCAACTCCTGCGCGAGCGCGAGGCTGTCCACGCTCTGAATCATGCTGAACAGAGCAACGGCGTCGCGGCACTTGTTGGACTGGAGGTGGCCAATCATCTGCCAGCGCGCGCGTCCGGGGCAGAGCGGGATTTTCGCCTTAGCCTCCTGCACGCGGCTTTCCCCGAAACAGGCCAGGCCGGCGTCCAGCGCGGCGCGCACGGCATCGGGCGGCTGGTTTTTGCTCACTGCCATGAGCGTGACGGACGCGGGGTCGCGCCCCGCACGGGCACAGGCGGCGGCGATGCGTTCACGGAGGGAAGCGACGTTCTCGGCGATGTCCACGGCGACAGGGTAGCGGAGGCTGGGATGAGTGAGAAGTTGAAGAGTTGAAGAGTCGAAACGTTGACGAGGCAGGCGCACGCGCGCTTCCACTCTTCAACTCTTCAACCCTTCCACTTCCCTTCCCTTTCGGACAAAAAAAGCGCGTCTCGCGACGCGCTCTCGAAGCGTCTGCGGGCCGGGAACTACTTCAGCTCCTTGATGCGGAGATTCTTGAACTGAACGGTCATCGGCGGGCCAACGTGGATTTGGAGGGCGAGGACGCCTTCCTTGGCCGCCTTCGCGCCGCCCTCGTCGGTCACGTCCACGGTCTGCATGCCGTTGATGAAGTGCTGGAGGTGGTTGCCCTTGGCGATGACCACATAATCGTTCCAATCCTCGTGCTTGATCTTGGCCTGGATGTCCTCGGTCTTGCCGACTGAGCCGGTTACCTCGACCTTGGCCTTGCCTTCCGCATCCTGCACGACGGTCTTCTCACCGCGCTTGGCGAGGATGCCGCGCATCTTCTCCTCGTAGAGGATGCCACTGTAAGTCTTGCCCGCCTCGAAGTCCGCCTGGTAGCCCCCGACAATGGGACCCCACTCGCCCTGCGACAGCACCTTGCTGCGATACTGGATGCCGGAGTTGCCGTTGACGATGCGGTAGCTCAGGCGCAGCTCAAAATCCTTCGTGTTGAGATCCTTGTTCACGAGGAATGTGTTGTGAGTGATAGCGCCCTTCTTGGGATCCTTCTCGCTGGGCGGGGTGATGCCAGTGATCGCGCCATCCTTCACGGACCAGAGCTTGGGGTTACCCTCCCAGCCGGTGAGGTCCTTGCCGTTGAAGATGGGCTTGAAGCCAGCCTCATCGGCGGCAAGTGCGGAGAGTGAAAGCAGCGCGCCGGTGGCGAGCGTGAACAGGGCAAGTTTCATAATGTGAGCGGTGATTGCGATGATTCGTTTGCGGCGCGAATTCAGCGGACACGGGACACGGCTGTCAACGGTGAACCGGGGGGATAGCGCCCAACGGTCTCATGCGACCGCTTTAGAGTTTGACCCGCCTGCAAACGCGCGGCTACGTTTCCGCCCTGATTTTTTCGGCCCGATTATGATTGGAACGTTACGCAGGCACTCGCAATGGCTCTGGGGCATCATCATCACGGTGGTGATCATCACCTTCGTCGTTTTCTTCAGCCCCAACGTCGGCCCAGGCCAGGGTCGGGGAGAGGCGGACTACGGCACGCTCTACGGCCAGCCCATCAAGCGGGACGATCTGGCCCAGGCCTACTCTGACGCCAAGCTCTTCTTCTTCCTGAACACCGGCCAATGGCCCACGCCCGAGCAGGCGATGATGTATCGCTACAACCTCGATGTGGAGGCCAGGCAACGGCTCCTCATCAGCCACCATGTCCGCCTCGAAGGCATCGAGGTGGGAAAGGACGCCGTGGTCCAAAACATCAAGGACACTTTCAGCAACCCGGAGACCGGCGTCTTCAACCTCCAGCAATATGACGGCTTCACCAAGCAGCGGTTGCCGGCAGGCGGCGTGACCGAGGCGGGCTTTGAGCGGTATTTGAAAAACGAGCTGGGCCGCCAGCAACTCGCGCGCAAGGTTGGCCTCTCCGGCAAGCTCATCTCCACCCGTGCCGCCGATGGGTTTTTTCGGCGCGAGAACGAGCAGGCGCTCACCGAGTTCGTCTTCCTCGCCAGCTCGAACAACCTCGCCAAGGTGAAGCTAGACGACGCCACCCTGCGCGCCTACCACACGAACAACCTCACCAGCTACCGCATCCCCGAGCGCGCCCGGGTCCACTACGTTTATCTCCCCTACACAAACCACAACGCCGAGGCGGAAAAGGAGCTGGCCGCAAACACCAACCTCACCTCCATCATGGAGGCGTATTACACGACCAACATCTTCCGCTACAAGGACACCAACGGCACGGCCCTGACATTCGCGCAGGCCAGGCCGAAGATTCACGCCGAGTTTCGGGACGAGTTCGCCACCCGCATTGGCCAGCAGAAGGCCGGCGAGTTCGCCAACGAGCTGTTCAAGCAGGATAACAAGTCCAGCAGCCTGCTCACGCTCGCCGCGAAGAAGGGCCTGGCTGTGAAGGTCACGGAGCCCTTCACCGAGTTCGAGGGGCCCAAGCTCACCAACGCGCCGGGCAACTTCGGCCGCACCGCCTTCCAGCTCACTGCGGACGAGGCGCTCGGCCAGATGCTGCCGGGCACCGACGGCGTGTATTTCATCGCGTTCAAGGAACGCCTCAAACCCGAAGACCCGCCCTTCGTGCAGGTGCGCGCCAAGGTCACCGAGGAATACCAGCGCTCGCAGGCCACCGAGCTCACACTCACCGAGGGCACCAAACTCGTGCAGGCAGCCAACGACGCGCTCGCCAAGGGCAAATCCTTCAAGGACGCCGCCAAGGAACTCGGCCACATCGCGCTCGAGGTGCCGCCCTTCAGCCGCAACGCGAGAGAGATTGAAATCGTCACCAGCCGCGGCGTGGGCGTGGAGGAATTCCGCGATCAGGCCTTCGCACTCGGCGCGGGCAAGGTCAGCAGCTTCCGGCAGATCAACGGCGGCGGCTTCATAGTTCATGTCCGGAGCTTCCAGGCGGCCACCGAGGATCTCGTGAAGGCCGAGCTGCCCAAGTTCACCGACTCCCTTCGCGAAAACCGGGCCAACTACGCCTACCGCGAATGGCTGGGCCGCGAGGTCGAGCGCTCCGGCGTGATGGCTGCGCTCCAGCCTGAGACCAAGAAGGGCACCGGCGCTGGCTCCGGCGAGTAGCCATGCCCGTGGGCACAGTCATCAAGCTCGCCAGCCCCGCCACACAGGAGCATTGGGACATTTCCATCGTCCACGAGGACGAACACCTGCTGGCCGTGGAAAAGCCAGCGCGTCTTGCCATCTCGCCAGACCAGCTCGATCCGCAGCGCCCCAGCCTCATGCGCCTGCTCCACGACGGCATCGCACAAGGCGCGACATGGGCGAAGCAGCGCGGCCTCGCCTACCTGTCCAACGCCCACCGGCTCGACTTCGAGGCCACCGGCGTGCTGTTGCTGGCAAAGACAAAGCCCGCACTGGTGGCGCTGGCCAACGAGTTCGGGGCGAACCGCCAGGTGATCAACTACGTGGCCCTCACGCGCGGGATGCCCCCGCAGCCGGAGTTCACCGTGGACGCCAAGATCGGCCCTCAGACCAGGCAGCTCGGGCTGATGCGCATTGACATTCAGGGCGGCAAAAAGTCAACGACCCAGTTCAAGGTGATCGAGCAGTTCCGTGGCTTCACCCTGCTCCATTGCCACCCGCTTACAGACCGCGCGCACCAGATTCGCGTCCACCTCCGCTCCGTCGGCCTGCACACCGTCGGCGACGTGGACTACGCAGGCAGCCCGCTCTTCCTCTCGCAGCTCAAGTCCAGCTACCAGGCAAAGTGGAGCGAGCCCGAGCGCCCGCTGATGGGCCGCGCCGCGCTCCACGCCGAGCTCCTGGAGATAAAGCACCCGGCCACTGGTGAACCCGTCGTCATCAAGGCCGAATGGCCGAAAGACCTGCGCGTGACTTTGAAGTATCTGCGGATGTTCAGCGGGCTTTGACTTTCGGCAAGCCGCCGGACGCGCTCCGGAAATCAAGTCACCCTCGCGCTGCAAGCGTGTCAGTGGGCGCAAATCAGAATTTGAGAGCCTCTCATTAGCACCCGGCTTCAGCCGGGTGTTGGTGCAGGAGCACGATGCCCAGCCATTTCAACGGCTTTTGCAAACCGCATCGCCAGCCATCTGGGGCAAACCGTTGAAACGGTTTGCCATCGCGCCACCCGCTTTCACCCGGCTGAAGCCAGGTGCTAATCGGATTTTGCATTGCGTTAAATAGCTGATTCGCGCTACGGCGCAGGCGCGCAATTTCCGTTTGAACTTCCGCTGCTCCATCGCATCATCAGCCCGTGCTTTTCCCTAAAGTCACCCTCGTGGGCGTCGGCCTGCTGGGCGGATCGCTCGGGCTGGCGCTGAAGGCGCGCAAGCTCGCCGCACACGTCGAGGGCCACGTGCGCCGCGCCGCCAGCGTCACCGAGTGCGAGCGGCTCGGCGTGGTGGACCACGCCACGACCGACCTCCTCAGTGCGGTGCAGGACGCGGACCTCATCGTCTTTTGCACGCCGCTTGCGCGGATGCGCACGCTGGCGGAGCAATGCGCAACCGCACTCAAACCCGGCGCGGTCGTCACCGACGTGGGCAGCGTGAAGGGCGCCGTGGTCACGGAGCTGGAACCCATCTTCGCCAAGGCGGGCGCGCAGTTCATCGGCAGCCACCCGATGGCGGGCGGGGAAAAGACCGGCCCGGCATCGGCGCGCGCGGACCTCTTCGAGCACGCCGTCTGCATCGTCACGCCCGGCACGAAGTCGCCGGCCTCGCTCGTGAAGCAGATGGAAGATTTCTGGTCGGCCGTCGGCGGCAGGCCGCTGCGCCTCACGCCAGACCAGCACGACAGTTTGGTCGCGCGGTCCAGCCACCTGCCGCACGTCGTCGCCGCCGAGCTGGCGAACTACATCCTCAGCCCCGCGCATCCGAAGGAGCAGCCCGCGCTGTGCGCCGCCGGCTTCCGCGACACCACGCGCATCGCCGCTGGCTCGCCGGAGATGTGGCGGGACATCGCCCTCGCGAACCGCAAGCACCTTGCCCGCGCGCTGGGAGTGTTCATCGAGGACTTGCAGGAATTTCAGCTCGCGCTCGAACGCGGCGACTCGAAGGCCATGGACGAATTCTTCGAGACGGCCAAACACCGTCGCGACCAGTGGATCGGGAATGGTCGCTCGCCGGAATAACCCGTGCCAAGAAAGAGCGCAGAGAGCGCAGAAGAGCTTTCAACCTTCAACCTTCATCTTTCCATGCTGACCACCCGCCGCCAGTTCCTCGCTGCCACCACCTCCCTCGCCGCCACTCCCTTGCTGGCCGCAGACAAGCCCGCCCCGCTCGTCATCATTGACACCCACACGCACTTCTACGATCCCACGCGCCCAGGCGGCGTCCCGTGGCCTGCCAAGGGCGACGCCCTCCTCCATCGCCGCACCCTCCCAGCCGACTACCGCGCGCTGCCCGCGCCGCTGCCAGTCACAGGCACCGTCGTCGTAGAGGCCAGCCCGCTGGTCGAGGACAACCAGTGGATTCTCAACCTCGCGGCGGAGGACAAGTTCATCCTCGGCTTTGTGGGCAACTTGAAACCCGGCGAAGACGCCTTCGCCGGAAACTTAAAGCGCTTCGCCGCAAACCCGACCTATCGCGGCATTCGTGTCAACGAGGGCGCCCTGCGCACCGGCTTGGGCAATGCCGCCTTCCTCGCGGACATCAAGCGCCTCGCCGACGCCGACCTCGAACTCGATGTGAACGGCGGGCCGACGCTGCTGCCCGAAGTCGCGCGGCTGGCGAAGGAACTGCCCGGCCTGCGCATCGTGATCAACCACCTCGCCAACACGCGCATTGATGGAAGGAACATCTCCCCGACGTGGCGCGCGGACATCGAGGCCGCCGCGAAGTTTCCGCGCGTCTTCCTGAAAGTCTCCGCGCTCGTCGAGGGCACCGGCAAGAACGACGGCTCCGCCCCGCGCGACGTTGAGTATTACCGCCCGTGGCTGGACGTCGCATGGAACGCCTTCGGCCCCGACCGGCTCATCTACGGCAGCAACTGGCCGGTGAGCGCGCGCTTCGCCCCGCTCGCCACCGTGCAAGGCATTGTCCACGACTACTTCGCCGCGCGCGGCCGCGATGCGCTGGAGAAGTTCTTCGCGAGGAACGCCCAGGTAGCCTACCGCTGGAGATAGGCAGGCAGCCGCCCTTGCGCCGGCGCAGTTGCAGTCGCAGTCGCCGTCCCTTTGCTACCCGGACTCCAGACGGCTCCCGCCTCGCAATCCAATTCGCGGGGCCTGCCTCGAACTACTTCTTCACCCACTCAATCGCGTTCACCAGCAGCGTCTTGAACTCCGTCAGGTCGTGGGCGCGGGCGTCGTGGCCGAGGGTGATGCCGGCGATGCGGGCTTTCGGATGCTTCACCACGAAGACTTGCGGGTAAGTGCCGGGCTTCAGCGTCGAGGTCGCGGTGGCGAGGACTTCGATGGGCGTGCCGCTGGCGTCGGGCTGGAAGTAATAGAGTTCGTCGGTGATGCGGAAGCTGGCGGGGACGCCCTTCATGATGGGATGCGCGGGATTCGTGGCCTTCACCTCGTATTCGCCGAGCTTGTCGTGGCCGCGCGAGCCGCCGCCAGCCAGCTCGCGGTTGTATTCCGGCCAGTCGGCGTAGTTATACCAGACGCCCGCGTGCAGCAGGACGACGCCCTTGCCCGCTGCGACGTGGTCGAAGAGGGCTTTGCGCGCGGCGGGCGTGGTGAAGGCCGGCGTGTTCACGCTGAGGACGAGCACATCCACGGTCTTCGCGTGGTCCACGAAGTCGAGCGGGCTTTCGGTGTAGTTCACGGAGAACTTCGCGGCCTTGAGCATCGCCACGTCCGCAAGGTTGAAGAAGCGGTGGAAGTCGTGGGAGCTGCCGCCGCCGATGAGCAGCACCTTGGTGCCCGCGCCCCACTCGATTTTCTCCGCACGCGGCGGGAGCGGGAGGGCCTTGCCATCGGCGGCTTTCTTGCCCTTCTTGCCGTCGCCCTTCGCGGCGGGCGTGGGCACCGGGGTGTTCGCGCCGGGCACGGCGTCGGCACTGAGGTCGGCGGTCACGGCGAGCGTGGTGGGCGCGACGACCTGCCCGGCGCTAGTGAACGTGAGTTTCTCGATGACGCCCTCGCCGGTGAGCTTGCGGCTGGCGAGGCGGACTTGCGCACCATTGCCCACGACGCCGCGCACGAGCTTGGAGTTCGGCACCTCGACTTCGCGGATGTAGTCGGCGATGTCCTCGCCGTTCTTGAACGTGAGTTCCTCCGTCTTCCCGCCCGCGTAGTGGACGGTGACTTTCAGGGAAGGCTCCTTGTCCTGCCCAAACGGAAAGGCCCAGCCGCCGATGTTGCCGAGCACGTGCAGTTGCTTCGCCGCGAAACCGACCTTCGCCTCGACGGTCTTCGGGAAAGTTCTTTGCGCGTAGGAATTCGCCGGGCCGCCTTTGAGCACCATGATGTTCTTTGGCAGCTTCGCCGGGTCAACGACGTTGAACGGAACACCGTAGGCATTCACCGCGCCGGTCTTCGTCAGCGGCAACGCGCCCTGGTCCGGCTGCTGGCCGGCGTAAAGTCCGTCGCGTGTGCTGGCGGTGAAGGCAGTGCTGAGGTCAATGAAGCGGAAGCGCGTCTCGGAGCCGACGATGAACGCAAGAACATCGCGCAAGCCCTCCGCGCCGAGCGCCTCGAAGCCCTCGGGCATGAGCGAGCGGCCCGTGTTGCGGCGCGACTTGATGTCGGCCTTCTTGATTTCCTTTTCGCCGGTCGCGTTCTTGAGGACGACCACGGCCTGGTTCTCGCGGACCACGATGCCGTCGGTCAGCTCGTCGTCCTTCGTCTCGATGCTGATGGCGACGTAGGCGATGTCCACTTCCTTGTTCGGGTCGAGAATCTGGCCGAGCAATTCCGCCGGGCCATGCGCGCCCATGCCGGTGAGGTTGGGGCCGACGTTGTTGCCGAGCTGGCCGAGCAGATGGCAGGTGGCGCAGTTCATCGTGAAAAGTTCCTTGCCCTTCGCGGCGTTGCCGGGCTTCTGCACCTCGGGCGTGAACTTCGCGATGAGCGCTTCCTTCTCCTTCGCTTCCGGTCCGCGCAATTTGTCCATTAGCGCGTTCGCGCGCTTCGAGACATCGGGGTCGGGGTGCACGCGGAGCCGGTGGATGTTCGCCGGGCCGAGGACGGTCGGCGGAACCACGTCTGTCTCCAGCGCGGTGAGCAGGGCGGTGGCCCAGGTGGTGCGCTTGAGAAGCTGGTTCAGCGCGGCGGACTGCGCCTCGCCGGAGAGCTTCGGGAGCGCCTTCGCCAGCTCGGTGGCAAGCGCAGTGTCGGTCTGCTCTCCGACGGCCTCGACCACGCGCGTTTGCAACGCGGCGCTCGCACCGGACGCGAGCAGGTTGAAGATGCCGGCCTGCGCGGCGGGCACGGCAGCGCGGACGGTGAGGAGCGTGGCGGCGATTTCGGCGCGGGCGTCATCTGGCTGCGCCTTGTCGGCGAGCTTGGCCACGAGCGTCGCGCCGACGGACTTCACTTCGTTCGCCAGCGCGTTCGCATCCCAACGCACTGCGAGTGGCAGCGTGGCGGCGGCAACGCGGGCGTTCGGCGACGTGAGCAGCGCCTTCAACGCGGCAGAGAGCGGAGCGCTGGCGGCGGGATTGCCCTTCGACGCGGTGCCGAGGGCGTTGAGCATGGAAACCTTGAGTCCGTCGGCGGACGCAGGCCGCGCGGCGAGTGAGATGACGAGCTTGGCCGCACCATCGGGGCTGCCCGCGCCGAGGCGGTCCGTGAGCGCGGTGACGAGCGGCGTCAACTGCGCGAGGCTGCCGCTGCTGAACGCGGCGTTGAGGAACAGCTCGGGGGCCTTGCCCGCGATGACCATGAACGCGGCCTTGGACCAGTTGTCGTCGAGCGACGGATACGCGGCCACCAGCGCGGCGGCGGTGGCGGAGTCTATATCCTGCGTGGCGAGGGCGTTCAGTGCTTCGAGGCGGACGCGGGCATTCGCGTCCTGCACGAGCTTGAGCGCGGTGGCTTTGCTGCTCGGCGCAGTCGCAGCGGCGGCGACGCGCACAGCGTTCTTGCGGATGGCAGCGTCCTTGTCGTTCGCAGCGACGGTGAGCGTGCCGGTATCGAGCTGGCCGCTGCGGCTCAACGCGTAGAGCGCGGCGACGCGAGCCTGCGGAGCTTTCTGCGAGGCGATGAGCTGCTTGAGCGCGGGCGCGGCGTCGGCCTTGTTCGGCTCGACCAGCAGGCGCACGGCGGTGGCGCGGGTGTTGTCGTTCGCGCTTTCAAGCGCCTTCACGAGGTCGGCGGAAGCGGCCTTCGCAAGATTCGGCACCGTGAGTTTCGCCGCCTGCTTGTGGTCCACGCGCCAGATGCGGCCGTAGTAGTGGTCGCGGTCGGGGCGGATGGCGGCGTTGCGGGGGCCGTGCTTGGGGCCGCGCGTGTCGTTGTGGATGATGGCCTGGTTGCAGAAGTCCACGACATACATCGCGCCGTCGGGGCCGGTGCGGACTTCGATGGGGCGGAACCAGAGGTTCTTGCCCGCGATGAATTCCAGCTCCTCGCGCGACGCCTCCTTCTCGCCCGCGAAGCTCACGCCGTCGGCCTTCACGAACTCGTGGTGCAGCAGGTTGATGGTCGGCTCGGTGGTGAAGTAGCTGTAGTTCCACTTCGCCGGCCACGCGCCGCCGTCGTAAATGACCGCGCCCGCCGCCGCCGTGAAGCTGCCCACCCAGTCAATCTGCACATACGGCAGCGAGTCGTAGGGAATCAGCGAGTAGCTCTTCGGGCTTTTGCGCACGACGCGGAAGCTGGGCGTGCCCTTGACGCCGGCCTTCGCAAGCTGGCTCTCGGGCATCACCGTGTGCATGAGCAAGTCGCCGCTCGTGGGCTGCGTCCAGAAAACCTCGTTGTCCCAACTGATTTGCAGACCCCAGGTGTTGCCGCCCTTGGAGGAATACTGCTCGAACGCGGAGCCGTCCGGCTTGAAGCGCACCACGCCGGAGCCGACGCCGCCGAAGTCCTTGCTGCCGTCGCCGCTCTTCACGCTGCTCGTGCCGCTGTAGCCGTGCGTGCCGTAAATCCAGCCGTCGTAACCCCAGCGCAGGTTGTTCAGCACGGCGTGCGTGTCGCGGTTGCCGAGGTTAGTGTAGAGCTTCTCGACCTTGTCCGCCTTGCCGTCGCCGTTGGTGTCGCGCAGGAGCCACACGTCCGGCGAAGCGGCGGCGATGACGCCGTCCTTGTGGAAGACGAAGCTCGTGACGAGTTCGAGGCCCTCGAAGAAAACCTGCTTCTTGTCCATCACGCCGTCGCCGTCCGTGTCGGTGAGAATGGAAATGCGGTCGTAGGCCGGGCGCTCGTAGCGGTTGTCCGCGCCAATCTTCGCCTCGGGCTGCCAGCGCTGGACGTAATCGCTCGGCGCGGGCGCGTAACGGCCATCGGGATACTCGGGCGTCTCGGCAACCCACATCCGGCCTTGCGCATCCCAGTCAATGTTCATGGCCTTGTTGATGAGCGGCTCGGCGGCGACGAGCGAGAGCTTGAACTCTGGGTGGATGTCGAGCGTGGCCGGAATTTGCTCCGGCCTCGGCGTGCCGCCTTCGGGATAGCGCAGCGCGGCGAGTTCATTCGGCTTGGCGAACTCGTCGAGGTTCGCGCGCTTGCCCGCCCACGCGATGCCGCGCAGCAACACCGCGCGATACGCGAGGTGGCTGAACGTCGCGTTCTTGTGCCCGAGCAAACTCGTGAACGCGCGATACGGCTTCCCGCCGTCGCGCTGGTTCTCGAACGTCCACATCTGCGGCTGGATGTCATAGACCGTGATTTTGCCCGCGCCCGGCTGCGCGTTCTTCTGGTTGCGCCGGCTCTCGCTCATGTGCGGCGTGTAGGCCGCGCCGAGCACGGTCACGCGCGAATCCATGTCGAGGTCGTAGTAAATCTCGTCATCAATGTCGAAGTTCGCCGTGCCCACCGAGATGGGATGCGTGCGGTTGACGTAGTAGAAGGACATTTTGCCTTCGAGCCACTTCGTCTTCCCATGCACCCACGAGCCGCCGATGACGGACTTCCAGTAGTCCGAGCCGTCCTCGATGCTGCGCGTGGGCACCGCCGCCGTGTGCAGCACCACCACGCCGCCGCCACGCTTGAGGAACGCCTCGAAGCCATCGCGCAACGGCCCTTTCGGAAACGCCCCGCCGTCCTGCGCGAACATCACGAGCACATCGGTCTTGGCGAGCTGCTCGGGCGTGGGCAGTTCGAGGCCGCCGTCCACCTTCAGCCCGCGCTCGGTGAGCAGCGTGGTCCACTCGCCGAGGAAGCGCGGGTGCGCGTGGACTTCCTGCCCGCGATTGGCCTGCCCGCCGCGGATGAACACCCGAAGCGGCTCGGCGGCAGACGCGGTGACGGCCAGCAAAGTGGCGAGGACCGGGAGGAGTAGGTGCAGTTTCATAAAGGTGTGGGTGCAACCGTGGTCAAACTTGGCTGCGGTCGGACGGCTATCGCTTCTTCCCAAATTTCTTCGCCCCCGGCGCCTTCAGCTTTTTGAAGTCGCGTGTCAGGTTCGTGAGCGAGGCCTCGACGCCCATGCGCTCCAGGCTGCTCGCGCCGACGAAGCCGACGGCATCCGTGCCCTGCATGACGCGGTTCGCGTCCTCGGGCGTGTTGATGGGGCCGCCGTGGCAGAGGAAGAAGATGTCCTTCCGCACGCGGCTGGCGGCATCAATGATTTCCTGCGTGCGCTTGAGCGTGAAGTCCCAAGTCACCACCGCCTTCGTCACGCCGATGCTCCCGCCGACGGTCGTGCCGACGTGCGCGATGATGGCGTCCGCGCCGGCCTTCGCCATCTCGACGGCTTCCTCCGGCGTGGCGACATAGACGATGCTGAACAAGTCCATCTTCCGTGCGAGGGCAATCATCTCGAACTCCTTCTGCACGCCCATGCCCGTCTCTTCGAGCACGCCGCGGAAGTGGCCGTCCACGATGGTGTGCGTGGGAAAATTGTTCACGCCGCTGAAGCCCATCTCCTTCACCTTACCGAGCCAGTGCCACATGCGGCGGCGCGGGTCGGTGGCGTGGACGCCGCAGATGACGGGGATATCCTCGACCGTGGGCAGCACCTCGTATTCGCCGATCTCCATCGCGATGGCGTTCGCGTCGCCGTAGGACATGAGGCCGCAGGTGGAGCCGTGGCCGCTCATGCGGAAGCGGCCGGAGTTGTAGATGATAAGCAGGTCGGCTCCGCCCTTCTCGATGAACTTCGCGCTGATGCCCGTGCCCGCGCCGGCGGCGATGATGGCGTCGCCCTTCTTGATCGTGGCCATCAAGCGGTCGCGAACTTCCTTGCGCGTGTAGGGGTTTCCTTTTCCGGTCCAGGGGTTGGGCATGGTTTGAAGTCGTTTGTTTTCTGTCGCGTCGTGCGAGTGTGGCAGACATCCTAGCGCCACAGCCAACGGTTTGAAAATGGCAAAGACGCACGCCCAACTATCTGAAACGCACCTCCTCGGGTCGCAAACCCGCCAATGGGTCGTCCGCGCCGCAACCACCGATGCGCGTGCGTGGCTTCAGGACGCGCCGATCTGCCCGGCGCTGGAGCAGCACCAAATCGCCCACCTCGGCGTCAGCCACGCGGTCGCGCCTTATCGCATCGTGCGCACGAGGCAGAGCGGCACTTACTTTCTCGCGTGCTTCGGGGGGCGGGGCCGGTTTCTGGTGGAAGGCCGGTGGCAGGTCTGCTGCGCCGGCACCGCGTGCCTCCTGCCGCCACACATCTTGAACGCCTTTTACGCCGAGCCGGGGGCACCTTGGGAATTTGCCTGGGTGCGCTATGAGCAACCGACCGGGCAACGCCCGATCGCGGGAGCCAGTTCCCCGGTGCTCGCCAAGTTCGACCCCGAACCGCTCCGGCACGCGGTGCTGGGCCTTCATTACGAGGCGAGGGGCGCCGCAGTGCCCGCGCAGTTGCAGCTTTGGACAGACCTGGCACATGCGTATGTCCTGCGCTTCGCCCGGCCGTGGCAGGTGGAGGACCGGCTCTGGCTCGTCTGGGAAAGTGTCGCGGCGCATCTCGACGAGGAATGGACCCTGGAACGGCTGGCGCGCCTCGCGCACATGAGCACCGAGCACTTGCGCCGCCTCTGCCGGCGGCAGCTCGGCCGCAGCCCGATGCACCAGGTCATCTTCCTGCGGATGCGGCGCGCAGCCGAGCTCCTCTCGGCCACGGACGACAAGGTGGAAACCATCGCCACAGCGGTCGGCTATCAGAATCCTTTCACCTTCTCCAACACGTTCAAGCGGTGGACCGGCTGGCGGCCGTCCGAATTCCCCGGACGGACCTTTGAGGCGGAGTGATGTATTGGGCCGAATGGGCTGAAGAGGATGGCGACCCTACGGGGATTCGAACCCCGGTTACCGCCGTGAAAGGGCAGTGTCCTAACCGCTGGACGATAGGGTCGGCCTTCGGACGGCGGGCATTTAGGCGGTTCGCGTGGTGCCTTGTCACGTAAAAAGTCCCGCCGGTCCCGCTCTCAGCAATCTCTGCAATTCGCGCGTGACGACCCTTGCCCTCGACGCTTAACTCGCGCCATGCAGCCCAGTTTCACCCGCCGCGACCTCCTTCGTGGCACCGTGGCGTTTGCCGCCACCCTCATGACCCGCACACCGCTTTCCGCCCTCGGCTTCCCGCAGCCCGAGGAAGGATCCACGCCTGTGCCCTTCGTCACGCCACAGTTGAAAAGCCCCAACCGCCCGATGGTTCATTGGGATTCGCTCACGGACTGGCAGACCGACAACGCCAGCACCTACGTCGTGAGCCATTACAACAAGCCCGAGCTCGCGTCCGGCGACTGGCGGCTGAACATCGCTGGCTTCGTCGAGCGGCCCGCGACTTTCTCCCTCGCCGATTTGAAGATGCGCCCGCGGCAGGAGCTTCTCGCGACGCTGGAGTGCGGCGGCAACGGCGCCAGCCCGACCTTTCTTGGCGCGGTGGCAAACGTCCGCTGGACCGGCACACCGCTCGCGCCTCTGCTCAAGGAGTGCGGCATCAAGAAGCGCGGCCTGGAAGTCGCCTTCTTCGGCGCGGACCAAAAGCAGGAGAAGGTGCGCGAGCAGGATTTCGAGATGCGTTTCTCGCGCAGCCTCGCGCTCGCGGACGCGCTGCGCGACGATGTGCTGCTCTGTTGGGAGATGAACGGCCAGCCTCTTCCGCGCGACCACGGCTTTCCGCTGCGGCTCGTCGTGCCAGGCTGGTATGGCATCGCGTGGGTGAAGTGGCTCACTCGCATCGAGGTCCTCGACCGCCGCCTGATGAGCAAATACATGGGCCGCGAATACGTCACCATCCGCGGCGAGGAGGTTGGCGGTCAGACGCTCTGGCGTGAGACCTCGGTGAGCGTCATGAACGTCAAGAGCGTCGTCGCGCGCGTGCTCAAGCTCACGGACGGCACCCTGCGCGTGAGCGGCGTGGCGTGGTGCGACGGCACGCCGATCCAGTCTGTCGAACTCAAGCTGAACGACGGCCCCTGGCAGCCGGTGAAACTCGACACGACCCGCCAGTCGAAATACTCGTGGACCTTTTGGTGGTTCGACTGGAAGAACGCCCCTGCCGGCGAGCACACGCTGATCTCGCGCGCGACTGACGCCGATGGCCGCGTGCAGCCCGCGCCCGACGATCCCACCATCCGGCTCAAGAAAACTTACTGGGAAGCGAACCAGCAGTGGCCGCGAAAGATCAGGCTCTGAGGTCTGAACTGGCCCGTCCGCCGCGGCTCACCAGTCCGTCACCGCGCCGTCGCGGCTGAACTCGCGCAGCACGATCTCCTGCTGGAACGGGTGCTTCTTCACGGCCTTCTCGTTGATGGTGATGCCAAGGCCGGGCTTGGTGTTCGGGCGCACGATGCGGCCCTGCTTCTCCACCGTGAAGCCCTCCTGCACCACGTCCGCGCGCCACGGCACGTCGTTGTGCACCGTCTCGCAGATGATGTAGCCGGGCTGCGAAAAGCCGAACTCCAGCGACGCCGCCGTGCTCACCGGCCCCTGCGGATTGTGCGGCGCAAGCGCGATGCGGTGCGCGTCCGCGAGCGCCGCGATGCGTCGCGCCGCCGTGAAGCCGCCGCAATGTGTCAGGTCGAGCTGGCAGATTTCCACGGCGCGCTTCTCGAAGAGTTCCTTGAACGCCTCCAAGTTCGTCACGCGCTCGCCGCTCGCGACCGGCGTGGTGAGCGCGGCGTTAATTCTCGCCAGGCCGTCCACGCACTCGGGCCAGCACGGCTCCTCGAAAAAGTAGAGGCCATACGGGTCCAGCGCTTTGCCGAACTTCAGGCCCATCGCGGGCGAGGGACGCGCGTGGCAGTCCACCATGATGTCAATGTCCGGCCCCACGGCGGCGCGCATCGCGGCCACGGCGGCCTCGGCGGCGCGCACCGGCTTCTGCCCCTCGATGGGCATCGTGCTTGGCACGGCCATGCTCTTGAAGGCGGTGAAGCCATCCGCCACTGCCGCCAGCGCGAGGTCGGCGAAGCGTTTGGCGTTGTCAGCGGGCGTTTGGTAGAAGTCTTCCATCTTCCCGCCGCCCAAGTGGCAATATGTCCGCACGTAGTCGCGCACAGGCCCGCCGAAGACCTTCGCCAGCGGCAGCCCCGCGACCTTCCCGACAATGTCCCACAACGCGAGGTCAATCCCCGCGATGGCCGTGGCGCGCACGATGCCGTGCCCGTGCCAGAAGTGCTGCCGATACATCATCTGCCACAGGTGTTCGGGCCGCGTCGGGTCCTCGCCCACCAGCAGGTGCGCGATGTCCTCGATGGCTCCGACGATGCTGCGCGTGTGCCATTCCAGCGTCGCCTCGCCCCAGCCGATGAGTCCCGGCTGGTCGGTGACGACCTTCACAAACACCCAGTTTCGCATCCGCGCATGGCAGACCAGCGTTTCGATTTTTTTGATTTTCATGGTGTGGCCTTTCTTGGGTATCTGCCGTGCCCCTCAACCGGTGTCACGTCAAGGTTGGTGGACTTAGCGAGCTCTTCTAAGACTGCTTTCCAAACTACGGCCGTGGAAATGTTGGGTTGCTGCGTTGGGGGTTCACTCATTGAAGTGTTGATGAGGGCTTGCATCAGTGGTGATTTCCAACTGCGACCTCGTCGAGATTCTGGATAGACCACTGCGTTGCCATGCCAATAGAAGGTCTCGCCCTCAACTACAAAGACACCCCACGGCAATGCGGTGGCAGCATGGAAATCCACGTAAGTAGCTTCGCTGTGAATCATCTCGATGAAACGACGGCGTAATGGCTCCGGCAACTCCACCATCCAGTGCTTTGACCTCGGTCCCAGTTCAACCTTCGCAGAGGCTGGGATGTGAATCAGACCGCGCAACTTGTCGCCATTCCTCGGCTCGCAGCCAAGCAAAGCTACGAGAGTCAGGCACGCCGCGATGCGCACCAAGAGCCGCGAATTGCTCCGAGTGGAACGGCCAACCTGGCCGTTCTCGGTGGCGACTCGCCGCCGAGATTCGGCACAGCCTGCGATCGAACTGTTTGTGTCGCTCTGGGCGCAGTGTGAGCGGCGGGCGGGTCGCACGCCGCAACGGGCCGGTGGCCCGTTCCACCCGGAACAATGCGGCGAGCTGCAGCTCATCCCGCTGCCTCCATCCGCTGCGCCACGGACTCGATGACTTGCTCCAAGCTCCCCGGCGCGACGACCGCGATGGTCTCCTGGTAAATCCCCGTCCCGTAAAGCTCACGCGGCGGCAGATACGATGCGCCCCAGTCCGCCGCAATGGTCGCGACCACGATGGCCTTGCCGGGGAAGCGCCGGCGCAGTTCCGTCTGGAGCACGCTGTAGAACTCCCCCTGCACGCCGAGCCAGAACGCGTCCCCCATGCGCCAGAGCGTGACTTGCAGCGGGAACTGTTCGCCAGGCGGCAACTGTGAGAGCCGGTGCAGCAACCGGCGTTTCCGCTCCGCCATCGCGCGGCAATCGGCGGCCTTCGCCGGGTCACCTGCGGCACGGGCGGCGTCTTCATCGGCTTGAAATTGTTTCAGCTCCGCCTCGACCTGCGCCGCCGTGGGCTGGCCGGGGCGGTAGGGCAACGGCTCATTCCACCGCGCGACTTGCCACGCTTGCTTCGTGGCGAGTTCCTCAGCGGACAACCGCTCATGCGCCCACGCCCCGAGCGTCGCGCCGGACACGACCGGGCCGGTGTAGCGGAAGCGCGTGCCTGCCGGCGGCAGCGCGGTGAGCGCCGAAAGCGCGGCGTAGGCGAGCTGGCGACCGTTGCGGTCGGCCACCGCCGCATCGCCCACGAAGCCCTCGACCGGCCCCAGCTCGCCGCTCGCGCCTTGCAGGAAGAGGCACGGCGCGCCCGTCTCGCGCTCCACCACCTCGCGCAGCGCGCCGATGTAGTCGGGGCTGATGAGCGTGTTGTCCCACGCGAGCGTGGTGGGGTGGCAGGCGTAGTTCACCACGCTGGCGAGCAGCTTGCCGTCGGTGCCCGTGACGCGCGCGACGAGCACGGTGTCGTCGGCGGGCGCGGCGGGGTTGAAGCCGCAGGCCCAGAGCTGCCGCTCCGCGTCCCAGAAGTCGCGATGCGCCGCAAGATTGCAGCGACCGTGGCCGTAGGTGATGTCGGCGGGCGCGAGTTTGGGCAAAGCCTCTTTCACCAACTCTGCCGCGCGCTCCGCCAACTGCCGGAGGTAGCTCGGAATCAAATCCCCACCCGGCAGCGACGCGCGTTCCAAGCCCATCAAGCCCGCGCCATGCGTGTGCGAGAACACGACGAGGATGCTCTCCCTCGCCTGCCCCGTGGCCTCCGCGATGTGCGTGACAAGCTGCCCGTGCTCCACCGCGCCGAGGATGCAGTGGTCGAGCGCGAGGAGAATTTGCCGCTGTGCCGGCGGCTTCCAGCCGCCGTCCGTTGGTGTGGGTGGCGTTTCGGACGGCGACTGCAAGTCGCCGGCACGGGCGTCGGGAGCTCCCGCACCCTCGAAGATAGCGACGGTCGCGCGAAGCGGGCGATGCACGCCAGTCGCTCGCTCGTGTTTCGCCGCGCCCCACATGCGGTGGTAGATGTTCGCGGGCGGCGTGATGTCGCCCCACGCGAGGGCGAAGCGGCAGCGGCTCTGCGGGGTCTCGACTGTGGTCATGTGAACAAGCTCCAAGTATCAAACCATGAGTGCCAAAGAAATCCCAATCAACCAACGGCACGCGACCGTCCTGACTATGGCAACCAACTGGCCATCGAGTGCGAAGACGCAGCGTGTTATGGAGTGCGGCGAGTTCTCGCCGCTTTCCGCAGGCGACTTGTCGCCGTCGAAGTCTGGCACGCGTGACTGGGGATTTACGCCTCCAGGCTGGCGCAA
>JACRKB010000247.1 GCA_016235545.1 Verrucomicrobiota bacterium
ACCCGCTGGGTGAAGGCTGCCGGTGCCTGCATTTGGAAAAAATGCCCTTCAGCGTTGCGTCCTTCGCGCCCTTTGCGTGAACCAACTGCGGCTTTCAGGTTCAACAGCACCGTTCCGGCTCTGCGAGCTTGCCTCTGCCACAAAGCGCAGCCGTCGCCGCGCCTACTTCTTCTTCAACGTGCCAAGGTAGTCCAGCAGATCAGCGAGTTCCTGGACGGTGATGGCCTGCTGGAGGCCGGCTGGCATGGAGGAAAGTTTGCTCGGATGGCGCTTGGCCACGTCCGACTTCTTCAGCTTCGTGACCGCCCCACCGACGGTTTTCACGGACACGTCCTCGCCCGTCTCGCTCACGAGCAGGCCGAAGATTTCCTCGCCGGACTTGGTCTCGATGGTCCACGCCTCGAAGCCGAAGGAGATGCCCGCGCTGGGGTCGAGGATGGATTCGAGCAGCGCATCCTTGCCGAGCTTGCTGCCGATCTCGGAGAGCGCGGGGCCAAAGTCCACGCCCTGCCCGTTCACGACGTGGCACTTCGCGCAGCCGACAGTTTCGCGGGAAAAAACTTCCGCGCCGCGCTTCGCATCGCCCCTCATCGCGAGCAGTTCGGCCACGGGTGGCAAGGCTTTGTCACCCTGGCCCGGTGGCAGCGGCAGCAGCTTCGCGGCCTCGGCTTTCAGTTCCGGCCAGCGCACGGCGTTCAACTCGGCGGAGGCGGTGAACTTCAGGTCGGCAGGCAGCTTGTCCTCGCCCGCAAGTTTCAGAAGTCCGCCCGCGCCGTCCTGTGTGCGGGCCAGCGCGCGCACGGCCTGCTTGCGCAGGGGCAACTCCCGCTGCGTGTCGGTGACGAGCGGGAGCAGGAGCGCGGGGAGTTGCTTCGCGCCGGTGTTGCCGAGCGCCTCCACGAGCTTCGTGGCGGCGGAAGTGTCCTTGCCCTTGAGCGCGGCGGTCAGCAAGACGGTATCGCCGCTGGCAAGGACGAGGCGGAGCGCGGAAACACCGGCTTCGTCGGCGGGATGCCTGGCGGCGACTTCGATCAGGCCGGCATTCTGACCAGCGATTTTGAACTGCTGCACGAATGCGACGAACTGCGGCGTGCCGCGCGTGGCGGCAAGGACTTTGCCGAGGGCATCCTGCAGACGCGGGTTGGCGTTGACCGCATCCGGCCCGAGGCGCGTGAGCGCCTCGATCATGGTGTGGAGCTTTTCCGGTTCAATCGGCTGCGCGACAGCAGCGGCAGCCAATGTCAGCAAGCAAACCGTGGTGGAAATCCTCCTCATCGTCATTCCTCCGCTGTTCGGTCACTGACGTGTCCGCAGATGCCGCGCTTGCTGGCGGCAACGAAGTCGAGAAGCTGTTTCGCGGCGGCGCCACTGATGGACGCCTCCGCTTCCGCGAGCGCGTCCCGCAGAAGTTTGCCGCCAAGGAAGAGCAGGTGGTAAAGCCGCCTCAGCTCCGTGCGTTGCTCCGCCGTGAAGCCGCCGCGCCGCAGGCCGATGGTGTTCAGGCCGCAGATCGAGTTGATGCCCGTCGCGATGCAGAACGGCGGCACGTCCTTGCTCACCGCCGCGCCGCCTTGCAGCAATGCCAGCGGGCCGACACGGCAGAACTGATGCACCAGCGAGTTAGCGGAGAGGAACGCTCGCTCGCCGATCTCCGCGAATCCGGCGATGGCGATGCCGTTGCAGAGAATGGCGTGGTCCCGCACTTGCACGTCGTGACCGATGTGCGCGTTGCCCATGATGAAGCAGTGCGAGCCGATGGTCGTGGCGGCGTCCGGATTGGTCGAGCAGTGGATGGTCGCGTGCTCACGGATGATGTTGTCGTCGCCGATGACAAGGCGCGTCGGCTCGCCCTTGTATTTCAAGTCCTGCGGCGTGTCGCCGATGACAGCACCAGCATGGATGCGGTTCCGCGCTCCGAGTGTCGTGTGCCCGGTGAGATGCACGAACGGCCCGACGACGCAGCCGGGGCCGAGCGTGACGTGCGCCTCGATGACAGCGTAAGGGCCGACCTGCACGTCGGGCGCGAGTTGCGCGGTCGGGGCGATGATGGCGGTGGGGTGGAGCACGGAAAGTGATTAGTAATTAGTGCTTAGTTCAACGCCGGGCCGGCCGGGCCGCGTGGCGTGACTAAACACTAATCACTAATTACTTCTGAGGGAAGACCGGCAGCGCCTTCACGAATAGAAATACCCGAGCTCCCGCAACGACGCGTAGTCCCGCGTCCGCTCCGACGTCTTGTGGCCGAGGATGACGTGGTCCAGCACCTCGATCTTGAGCAACTGGCCGGCGCGGATGAGATCGCGCGTGACCTTGATGTCGGCCTCGCTCGGCGTCGGGTCGCCGCTGGGATGGTTGTGGACGAGCACGATGGCGGCGGCGTTGGCGGAGATGGCGTGCTTGAAGACTTCGCGCGCGTGGACGTGGATGGAATCGAGCGTGCCCTGCGAGATGCGCTCCATGCGGATGAGCCGGCGGCGCGTGTTGAGCAGCAGCACAAGGAAATGTTCCACCTCGTAGCCCCGCGCGTCCTCGCGCAGCAGGTCGGCGATGCGCTCGGGCGTGTCGAGCATCGGCGACTCGGCGCGAATCTCGGCGGCCATCCGGCGCGCGAGCGTGAACGCGGCCTGGAGCGTCACCGCCTTGTCGCGCCCGATGCCCTTCACTTCGCAAAGCTCGTCCACCGACGCCTGCGACAGCCGGTCGAGCGTCTGGAACTTCGCGAGCAACTCCGAGCCGATGACCAGCGCAGATTTCCCCTGCAAACCGGTGCGCAGCAGAATGGCGATGAGGTCGGAGTTGGCGAGCGTGTCCGCGCCGTTCGCCGCGAGCCGCTCGCGCGGGCGTTCGCTGGCGGGGATGTCCTTGATGCGCGGGCCGCTCATGTTGGGGAAGCGTGCTGCGTGTTGCGTGTTGCGTGAAACACCTCGGTGCGCTGCGGAGAAACATGCAGCACGCAGCACGCAGCACGGTTCAGTTTCATCGTCTTAAAGTTCCTTCACCACAAACTCCGCGAACTCCGCGTGCAAGTGCGGCGGGATGCGGGCCTTGAACCGCGCGGCCTTGCCCCGGTAGTTGCGCTCCACGATTTGCGCGACCTCGTGGAGCTTGGCGATGACGGCGGACTGCTCGTGCGGGATGGCGAGTTGAACGTAGTTGCGGACAGGCCGGAGCGCGGTGCCAAGCTCCGCCATCAACGCCTTGAAACCTTCGCCGGTGCGCGCGGAGACAGCGACGGCGCGCGGGTGCTGCATCAGCCAGCGCGCGACCAGGTCGGGTTCGGCGCGGTCAATTTTGTTGAGCACGAGCAAAATGGGTTTGTCCCCGGCGTGGATTTCCTCCAGCACCGTGTTCACCGCACGGATTTGGTCCTCGGCCTGCGGATGCGAGCAGTCCACGACGTGCAGCAGCAGGTCCGCCTCGACGACTTCCTCCAGCGTGGCCTTGAACGCCTCGACCAGGCGCGTGGGCAGCTTGCGGATAAAGCCGACGGTGTCGGAGAGCAGGACGTTTTGGTTCGTCGGCAGGCGCAGGCGGCGCGTGGTCGGGTCAAGCGTGGCGAAGAGTTTGTCCTCCGCGAGCACCGCCGCGCCGGTGAGCTTGTTGAAGAGCGTGGACTTGCCGGCGTTCGTGTAGCCGACGATGGAGGCGAGCGGCCACTGGTTGCGCTGGCGGCCGGCGCGCTGCGTGGCTCGCTGGCGGCGCACGAGGACAAGTTCCTCGTCGAGCTTCAAGATGCGCTCGGAGATTTTGCGGCGGTCCACTTCGAGCTGGGATTCGCCTTCACCGCCCATCGCGCCCACGCCGCCGCGCTGACGCGAGAGGTGCGTCCAATCGCGCGTGAGGCGAGGGAGGAGATACTGAAGCTGCGCGAGTTCCACCTGGAGCTTGCCCTCGCGGGTGCGGGCGCGCTGGGCGAAGATGTCGAGGATGAGCGCCGTGCGGTCGAGGACGGTGCAGTCAAAGACCTTCTCCAAGTTGCGCGTCTGCGCGGGGGAAAGCTCGTCGTCGAAGATGACCGTGTCCACCTTGGACTCGCGGCATGTGGCGGCGAATTCCTCCGCCTTCCCGGTGCCGATGAAGGTGGCGGGGCTGATGGATTCGAGCTTTTGCGTGCCCTCGCCGACGATGTTGGAGCCAGCGGTGCGCGCGAGCTCCTCCAGTTCTGCCATGGAATCGGCGGTCTCCCACTCCGTGCCGGCCTTCAACTCCACGCCGACGAGGAAGACGCGTTGGGCCTTGTGCTTGGGATTGGCGATGAGTGCTTTCAAATCAGGACGGCGCGCAGCGTAGCAGGGAGCGGGGCGGGGCGAAAGGGTGCTGTGCCGGATGGTGCGCGTGCGGCAACTTGCAGTCGCCAGCGCAAGGTCGGCCCCTCTTGCTCGTAATCCTGATCCCGCTCATCGACGGTGAGGAGCAGAGCGGAATTGGGATTCCGAGCTAGAGTCCGGGGGATCATCTGCAAGAAACTGAGATGCCGCTGCCAGACACAAGCATCTGAAGCCGTGACGAATCGCGGCGTGTTTGGCATCGTTCGCCTCTAGAAACACTCTCATGGAACACACCATCAAAATCGCACTCGTCGGCGCCGGCATGTTCGGCGGCGACGTCCACCTCCGCGCCTACGCCGACCTCCAGCGCTTCGGCATCGCCGGCCAGCTCGCACGCGTCGGGCTCGACAAGTTCAACCGCGACCTCGCGCCGGTGAAGTTCGATCTCGTCGCCGTCGCCACGCGCTCGCAGAAGTCCGCCGAGAAATCCGCCGCCGCGTTTGCGGATTGGACCGGCCACTCGCCCAAGTGCTACTTCGGCGACGAACCGTGGCACGACATCCTCCGCGATTTCCCCGATCTCGATGTGCTCGCCGTCGCCACGCCGGACCACTTGCACACGCAGCCCATCCTTGCCGCGCTCGCGAAGGGCGTTCACGTCCTCACCGAGAAACCGATGTGCCTCACCACGCACGAGGCTGACCAGATCATCGAGGCCGCGCGCGCGAAGAACTGCATCGTGGCCGTGGACATGCACAAGCGTTACGACCCCGACCACCTGCGCATCCGCGACGACATCCAGAAACGCATCGGCACGCCGCTCTACGGCACCGCATTTCTTGAAGAGCCGCTCGAAGTCAGCACGAGCACGTTCAAGTGGGTCGAGTCGAGCGATCCCTTCAGCTACGTCGGCCCGCACTGGGTGGATTTGATTTATTCCTACTACCGGTCCAAGCCCGTCTCGCTCACCGCCGTCGGCCAGAAGAAGCGCCTCGTGCGCGACGGCATCAACGCCTACGACGCCGTGCAGGTGCGCGTGGACTTCGACAACGGCATGAGCATCAACTTCCACAACAATTGGATCACACCGCCCGACTTCGAGGGGCCGGTGAACCAGGGCCACGAAATCGTCGGCGCCGACGGCAAGGTGGAGAGCGACCAGCAATACCGCGGCTTCCGCTGGTGGAACAAGGGCGGCGGCTCGCGCACGAGCAACAACCACTTCACCCGCGACGTGCTCCGCGCCGACGGCACCAAGGCCTACGTCGGCTACGGCGTGGACAGCCTCACCGTCGGACTCGTGGCCGTGTGCCGCGTGAAATTCGCCGGCGAAACTCGCGACGCCGTGGCGAGCCTCTATCCGACCGCCGAGGAAGCGCGCATCACCTGCGCCATCGTGGACGCCGCCGCGAAGGTGCGCGACCTGAACTTCAAATACATGGCCGAAGGCAAAGGCGCGACCGTCACCGCCCGCTTCGGCCCTGACGGCATCACCCTCTGCGACCCGAACCGTGCGAGCGAAGGCGCGGGGAAGGTGTTCCAGAAGATTTACAACCGGGCGATTTGAAGCACGGATGGACACGAAGCGCTATGAATTCGAACTTGGGAAAACATAGGCGACTTGCTGAACAGAATCAGACCTCAAATACTGCAAACGCTACCTCATGCAATTCTCCACGAAGCACCTTGCACTGGATCCGAATGACGTGGAAAGCCGATGGTAGGGGTAATCATCGACTGCTGGATTCACGATAGTTCCTCGGGGTTTCGCCTGTCAGGCGTTTGAAGTGCTGGCCGAAGCGCGAGACGTCGCGGTAGCCGACGCGGCGTGCGATTCGGGCGACTGGCAGGCGCGTGGTGTGGAGGAGTTCGGCGGATTTTTCGAGACGTAGCTTTTGCAGGTAGGCTTGGAAACTCAGGCCGTGGTGTTGACGGAAGAGGCGGGAGAGATTGCCGGGGCTGGTGTAAGCGACCTCTCTGGCCACATCGGTCAGCTTGAGCGGGCAGTGCAGGCGGAATGCGAGATGGGCGGTTGCCCGCTGGAGCGAGTCCGCCCTTCGCCCTGTGGTCGTGCCGTGCTGCTCGGCGAGGCGGAACCACACGGCTTCCACATGGCTGCGCGCGGCGTCTTCTGCGGCGACGGGGTCGCCGAGGGCGATGGTTTCAACAAGGTGCTCGTGTTCTTCGCCGAGGATGCGGGAGTCGGGGAAGCATTCGTCGAAACCTTTCTTGTGAAAGGCGAGCAAGCCGTTCCAGACGGCGAGCCAGGTTTCGTGAAGCATGGGGACGTCCGCGAAGTTGATGATGGTCTCGTGCAGCTCGAAGTCGGCGTGACGGAAGGCGGTGTAGTCGCGGGATTGCTCGCGTAGCTCATCGTTCATTCTCCAGATGGCGCAGGCCACAGCGCTGCGACTCATCGTGCAGGACGGCGGAATGTCGCTGCTCTCCCCGAAGGCGTGAACACGCGGCGACGGCTTTCATCAGCGGGTGCCAACTCAGGCGTGCCTTCAACGCTGACCGGGCTTCGCTTCTTTGTCGGCAGCTCACTCTTGGCCTTCCTCTGCGACCCCGCCAACCGCCAGATAGTCGGCTCGATCATCGTGCAGGGTGGAGGGGTGTCGTCGCTGGGGGCAAAGGTGTGACCGGTGGTCCTCGAACAGAAGTGCAGGAAGTGGACAAAGAGCGGCGGACGAAGTGCTGGGCCTCTCTGGTCGAAGAGACGGGTGGCAACGCGGAGTTGCCTATTTGGCCGCGTAGGTGCCGCAGCTTTCGCGGACGACGAGGCGCGGGGTGAGCAGCAGGCTGCGCGCGGGCAGCGTGGGGTTGGCGATTCGTTCGCGCATCGCGTTGAAAGCTGTGATTGCGATGTCTCGGCAGGGCTGCTGAATCGTAGTTAGCGGCACAGCGAGCAGCGTGGCGTAGCGCACGTCGTCGAAGCCGACGAGTCGCAGGTTTTGCGGCACTTTGAGATTGAGGCGCGTCAGGCTTTGCAAAAGCTGCGCGGCGGTGTGGTCGTTGGTGCAGATGACAGCGTCGTATTGTCGTCCTGCAATGAGTTTGCGGGCGAACTTCACGTCGCCGGGATCGCCCGCGTGAAGAAAATCACGCGGCACCGTGAGTCCGTGGGCGTGCATGGCGGCGCTGGCTCCGGCTTTGCGGGCTTCGATGGTGGCGGCGGAGAAGGGGCGCGTGACGACGGCGAGGCGCTTCGCTCCGAGTTTGATGAGGTGATCGGCGAGGACGTAGCCTCCGGCGAAGTTGTCGATGCCGACGAGGTCAAAGGGGCTGCGTTGAGGAAAGGCACAAATGTCGCGATCAATTAGCACGACGGGAATGCCCGCGTGGCTGAGACGCTCGGTGATGCGGCGGTTGGCGGCCTCGTTGTCGGTAGTGTGCTCGAACGGAGCGAAGAATACGCCGCTGACGCCGGTGGCGATGTAACGTGAGCAGAGCCCTTCGGCTTCGTCGATGCTCATGGACTTGTCTGCGCTCGGACATGTGCTGCCGCCCCAGTGCATGCCGAGGTCATTCACTCGCGCGAGGTTGGCGAGTTCGCCGCAGATGACATCCATAATCTCGATCTTGCCAAGTCCGGGCACGAGGAGGCCAAGGTGGCGGAGGCCAGGATGTGCATCGCGATCTTTGCGAAGGTAGGTGCCCGATCCGGCGCGGCGCTCCAACACGCCCTTCGCTTTCAAATCCAGCAAAGCACGGGCAACCGTGGGCCGGGAGACCTTAAACCGCATTACTAGCTGCGCCTCGCTGGGCAGGCGATTCGAGTGATCATGCTTGCCCGCGAGAATCTCGGAGAGCAGTTCGCTGGAGATTTGCTGGTGGCGTGGTGTCTTCTTCATGGGCTGATGCAGACCTTACAGCCTGATAATCTGTCATTACAACCTTTTCTGCGTTGTAATGACAAAATCTTGCGCCGTCGGTTGGTTCAGCTACAGGCTGAGGACAGTAATGAACTCACGCCTCATTCTTTGGTCCTTCGTCTCCGCGCTCGCGGGGTTTCTGTTTGGATTCGACACGGTGGTGATCTCGGGAGCGGAAAAGACGATCCAGTCGCTGTGGAGTCTGAGCCCCGCGATGCATGGCCTGGCGATGGGTGCAGCGCTGTGGGGCACGGTGCTGGCCTCGCTGGTGGGGAGCTGGCCGACGGATCGGCTCGGTCGGAAGAAGACGCTGCTATGCATCGGGCTGCTGTTCCTCGTTGGCTCGCTTTGGTCGGCGCTGGCCAATGAGGTGTATTCATTCATGATAGCGCGCTTTCTTGGCGGCATCGCCATCGGCGTGTCCACAGTGGCGGCTCCGCTTTACATCTCGGAGATTTCGCCGCCGGAGAGTCGTGGCCGACTGGCGGGCATGTTTCAGCTCAACATCGTCTTTGGCATCCTGGCGGCCCTTGTTTCGAACTCGTTGCTCGTGAACGTGGGCGAAAACTCCTGGCGCTGGATGCTCGGCATCATGGCGGCGCCGTCTTTGCTCTATACCTTCGCTTGCTTCATCATCCCCGAGAGCCCGCGCTGGCTTCTCTCGCGCAAAGGTGACCGTGCGGAGGGTGTTGCTGTGCTGAAACTTATCACGCCAAACGCCACCGCTGCCGAACTCGAAGCCAGCGCGAACGCGATGACCACCGCCAGCGACGAGGCGGGCTCCCCGCAGAGATTCTGGCGGGGTGGCATGAAGACGCCGATCCTCATCGCCTTCCTCGTGGCCTTCTTCAATCAACTCTCCGGCATCAACGCCATCCTCTACTACGCGCCGCGCATCTTTGAACTCACTGGCCTCGGAAAAAAGACGGCGCTGCTGCAATCCGTCGGCATCGGTGTGACAAATCTCATCTTCACCTTCGTTGGCTTGTGGCTCATTGATCGGCTGGGCCGGCGCACACTGCTCTACATCGGTTCGTTTGGTTACATCGCCTCGCTTGGATTGTGTGCATGGGCCTTCTTCACTGAGCACTTCGCCATCGTGCCCGCGTGCATCTTTGCCTTCATTGCTGCCCACGCCGTTGGTCAGGGAGCGGTTATTTGGGTGCTCATTTCGGAGATATTCCCCGACAAGTTCCGCGCCATGGGTCAGTCGCTCGGCAGCTCCACTCACTGGATCTTCGCCGCGCTGCTCACCAGCTTCTTCCCGAAGATGGTCACGGCATTCCCGGCGGGCTGGGTGATCCTGTTCTTCTGCTTCATGATGGTGCTGCAACTCATTTGGGTGAAACTCATGGTGCCTGAAACCAAGGGCCGCAGCCTGGAAGCAATCCAAAGAGACCTCGGTGTCTCATGAACAAGCTGCGCATCCTCTCCTGCGGCGAAGTGCTGTGGGATCTCTTTCCCGATGGCGTCCGCTTCGGCGGTGCACCTGCCAACTTCGCCTGCCATGCGGCGATTCTTGGCGGTGCGGTGACGATGCTCAGTGCTGTTGGCAATGACGAGCGTGGTGATGAAGCCATCTCGATCTTGAAGGGATTCGGCATCAATTCGTCGTTGGTGCAACGCATCGCCGATGCACAGACGGGCAGTGTCAGCGTGAGCCTGGATGCGGCAGGCAAGCCAAGTTTTAAGATTCACGCAGACTCCGCGTGGGATCACATCGCTTGGACGGAAGCACTGGAAGAACGCATCGCGGGAGTGAACGCCATCTACTTCGGAACGCTCGGCCTGCGTGGTGCGACTTCCCGCGCGACGATGCAGCGAGCACTAGGCATCGCCAAAGCTCACGGCATCGTTCGCGTGCTCGATGTGAATCTGCGCCGGCCCTTCTACGACGCCTCCCTCATCCGTGAGTCCATCGCTCGGGCCAGTGTGTTGAAACTGAGTGATGACGAGTTGAGCGCAATCATTCTCGCCTGTTGCGTCACGCCGGAGACAATGCCCGAAGACACGCTGCGGGCTTTGCTCACGCAGTTCGGCCTTGATCTCGTTGTCATGACGCGCGGTGCTCACGGTGCGCTCCTCGTGACGGCGGATGCTACTGTGGATCAGCCAGGGATTCTCACCGACGTCGTGGATACCGTCGGGGCGGGTGATTCCTTCACAGCGGCGCTCGTGCTCGGACTTCTGCGCGGTGAGCCGTATCCCACGGTCCTCCGCCAGGCCTGCGAAGTTGCGGCGTCCGTCTGTTCGCGTTCCGGCGCAGTGCCGGACCTCCAAGCCTCTCCTATTCAAGTCTCACCCACTTATGAAGGCTCAACAACCAAGGACACAAGATCAGAGAACCCACACCAGACAATCAACAACCCAAATTGATGCCATCACTGCCAAAACACCAAAAACCGCACCCCATCCCACAACCTGGTTTCGTAAAATAGTCACCGAAGGTTCTGATATGAACATTGCATACCCAATTATGAAGCGCATCTTCCTCCTTTCACTGGCTGTATTCGTATCAGGGACCGCGCCCCTATGGGCCGGCGATGATAGCCGAGCGCCTTTGCAGCCGGTGTTCCAGCCGAAAGGGAAAAACGTGTGGGACTTCTGGTTCATCAGGCAGGATGACCTCTACCACGCCTTTTACCTTGAATACCCCGACAAGGAAGTGCAGCCCGACCAATCTCAGCGCCATAGCCGCCAATGGGTCGGGCATGCCGTCTCGAAGGATCTGTTGCACTGGGACGAACGCGCCACCGCCCTGTCGGAAGCCCCTCAGCGTGGCATTGCCACCGGCAATTGTGTCCGCGACGGCGACAAGTGGTTCATGTTATTAACCTACCAAGGCTTCACTCTGGCGGAGAGCAACGACCTGGATCACTGGAAATGGAAAGGCAAAGCCGAGTTCCCGGCCCGGATGGAGGCGGACTGGCTTGGGAAACCGCTGGCCTTTCGTCCAGGCGCGGACCCGTATATTTATCCCGAGAAGATCGGTGGCTGGTGGTATGCGACCTTCAATTCAGGAATTGCCGGCGCCCCGGCAAACAAAGCCGGCGCCCAAGTCATGATGCGCTCGCGTGACTTGGTGAAGTGGGAGCCCCACAAAGTGCTCGCCTACCCTGAACGGTTCGAGCGGACGGAGACCGCGCAATTCTGGGAGCACAGCGGGCGGTGGTATCTGCAGTTCGGCGGCGTCGCAGGCGACAAACAGCCACTCGACACCTATATCTACATCGCAGAGCGATTCGACGGCCCCTACAAGGAAGAATCGTGGTCACGAGTCAAGCTGCCCGGCATACGCCATTTCTATCTCGGCAAACGGCTGGTGGCAGTGAATGGTGGCGACGTCTTTGTCGTGTGCCAGAACTTCGCCGCACTCTCACAGCCGTTTCGCATGACCTATGGAGTTGACGGAGCGGTTTCCTTCTCAATCCCACCCGTCGGCTTGAAATAAGCTAACCGTGCTTCGCGAATGGCCCAACGCAAAGGGACGAGCAACTGCTCACCGTAGGTTTCGCGCTGTTCGCCGCCGCCGCGTGTCACAACGCCACGGGCTACGCGCTGGGGTATGGTTGCGCGCGGTTGGGCGGCATGAACACGGCCGACTCTCGCACTGTCGCCATTGAGGTCGGGATGCAAAATGGTGGCATGGCAACGGGGCTGGCCTTTGGCGTGTTGAACAGCCCGCTCGCGGCGCTGGCCTCGGCAGTGTTCGGCCCGTGGAGTGTCGTCACATCATCCATGCTCGCCTCGTGGTGGAGCAGATGGGTGCCTTCAGAAGAACTGAATTTCCACACCAACCAAGCATGAAAACATTCCTTCGCACCTTCGCCATCCTTTGCTTGCTATGGGCTTCGCCATCATTCGGACAAGCCCACGAGGCACTATTCTCCGCGATGAATCCGGATCAGCGACGCGCGTTTGAGATCGAGGTAATGGAGAAGATCGCGGACCTCGCCTTGATCCCGCCGAAGCTGAACACCGCGCCGCTGCCGAAGTATGATTACGACCAGCTCGCCTACGGCATGACCATCGGCATCGCCCGCACGCCGGGCGGACGGCTTTGGGCCTGCTGGGTGGCGGGCGAGGACGGAGCGAAGGCGTTCTTCGTCTGCGCCGTGAGCGATGACGATGGCGAGACGTGGTCGAAGCCGGTGCTAGTGATTGACGGGCAGTCGGACAAACTGCCGATGCCGCGCAGCGTGCTCGTTGGCAATCTGTGGACCGATCCGCTCGGGCGGCTGTGGATCTTTTTCAATCAGTCTATGATGCAGTTCGACGGACGCTCCGGCGTGTGGGCCGCGATTTGCGAGAACCCCGATGCCGCCAAGCCGGTGTGGTCCGCGCCGAAGCGTATCTGGCACGGCTTCACGCTGAACAAACCCACCGTGCTCAGCAATGGCGACTGGCTCCTGCCCATCTCGCTGAATCGCGCGGGCTTCGGACCGTTCAACGGTGCCTTCAAAGAGCTGGACCCGTTTCGCGGCGCGAACGCCTTTCTCTCGAAAGACCACGGCGCGACGTGGCAGCGCCAGGGCCATGTGCAGTTCCCGAATCCCGACTGGGACGAGCACAGCTTCATCGAACGCAAGGACGGCAGCCTCTGGATGGTCGCGCGCACGGGCAAAGGGCCGATGCAGAGCTTCTCCACCGATCTCGGCAAAACGTGGAGCACGCCCACCGTGCCGGAAGGCATCAGCCAGCCCGTGGCACGACTGCACCTGCGCCGCCTCGCCTCGGGCCGACTGCTCATGGTGAAGCACGGCGAGACGATGGACACGAATCGCGGTCGCAAACAACTCAGCGCCTGGCTCTCGGACGACGATGGCAAGACATGGAAGGGCGGACTCATGCTCGACGAGCGCGACGGCGTCTCCTACCCCGATGGCTTCCAGTCGCCCGACGGCACGATCTACATTTCCTATGATCACAATCGCAGCACCGACGGCGAGATCCTGCTCGCCCGCTTCACCGAGGAAGACATCCTCGCGAAGAAACTCCTCGGGTCGAAATCGAAGCTCAAGATGCTCATCAGCCGCCCACTGAAGCCGAAGGCGGATGCGATCAAGCCGGTATCGACGGCCACCGTGAAGAAGTAGCAAATCGAGAAAATACTTCTTTCACTCCTCAACCATGAACCAGCCACTGCTCCTCACCCTCTCCGTGCTCTTCAGTGGTCTCGGTGGTTTAACGCCCGCTGCCGAGCCCACCACGAGCCTCATCTTCAGCAAGGACGGCGGCCAGACCTGGCAGTGGAATCAACTCACCAAGCCCGAGCGCGATCAACGCCCGGGCGGCACCTATGCCCGCCTCATGGCCTTCAGCCGCAACGATCCGCTGCCCGATCAAGAGCGCTTCGGCTTCAAGCTCGCGCTCAGCTTCACCAGCGACCTCGGCAAGTCATGGCAAGTCGAAGCCAGCGAGTTCCCCGCCGTCACCAGCGGTCAGCGCCCCGTGATGCTGCGGCTCAAAGAAGGCCCCATTTTGCTGTGCAGCTTTACCGACCAGGGATTGAACTGGAAGAAGCGCCAAGGCCTCGACTTCAAAGCCGCCGACGGCAGCACGTTCAAAGGCTACGGCCTCTTCGCCGCCGTGTCGTTCGATGAAGGCAAAACCTGGCCCGTGCGCCGCCTCATCACCCCCGGCGGCCCCGCCCGCGACGTGCCCGGCACCGATGGCCGAGGCCTCTTCAATCTCAGCCCCACCATGGCCGAACCCGGCGGCTACCTCACCGCCACCCAAACCCGCGACGGCCGCATCCAACTCCTCAGCAGCCGCAATCACTACGTCTTCAATTTGGCGTGGCTCAAATAACTCCCACCCGCACCATGAAACGCATTCTCCTATTCATCACACTGTCATCGTCTTGCATGGCAGAGCACTGGCCGCTGGATGCGGTGGATTCCAAGATCGCTGTCCTCGGTAAAGCGAAGGTGGAGAGTGGTGCTCGTGACAAATCGCTCGTGCTGGATGGCGTGTCGTTGATCGAGCTGAAGGAGACGGCGGCGCTGAATGGCGAGAGCGGTTTCACGTTTTCGGTGTGGTTCAATCCGTATGCGGTGAATGAGGGGCAGCAGATCATCGCGGGGAAGAATCGCTACTCGCTCAATGAGCGGCAGTGGTCGCTCACTGTGGAGCCGGATGGCAAGCTGAAGGCGTATGTGCAGCAGGGCGGCTGGGCGACCCTCGCGAGCAAGGAAACGCTGAAGGCCGGTCACTGGCATCTCGCGACTCTGACTGTCGATTCAGGCAAGGCGGCGCTCTATTTGAATGGGCAACAAGTCGGTGAGGTAAAGCTGAAGGCATCGATGCCGCACACTCAGGCGCCGATCACGCTCGGTGGCATCAATGACAACGGTCGGCGCACTCAGACGTTCAGCGGCGCGGTGGATGAGGCGCGATTCGTGACACGAGCGCTGAGCGCGCAAGAAATTGCGGCGAGCTACAAGCCCGTCACGGCCACGCATGAAATCCCAAAAGCTGCCATCGCGGCTACGCCGCTGTGGGATGAGAAAGTAAAGCTGCCCAGAGACGCTGAGCTGCCCGTGCTGGAGGGCGTGGAGTTTCATGTCATCAAGAAGAAACGTCCCGACACGGACGGCTGCAATTTCACGCTCGGCGTCGGGCTCGCCTGGCACAAGGGCAGGCTATACGCCTCCTACGCCTACAACAAAGGAACTGAAAACACGCCCACCGAGGAGGCGCATACCCGCGTCAGCGACGATGGCGGCAAAACGTGGGGACCGCCCGTGGTGATTGATGCGGGCGATGGCGATCTCGCCGTCAGCCACGGCGTGTTCCTTTCACACGGCGGCAAACTGTGGGCCTTCATGGGCGCATTTTATGCACACACTCGGCTCTACCACCGGGTTCATGCCCGCGGCTATTTGCTGAATGAAACCGCCGGCGCATGGGAGCCGCAGGGCGCGGTCGTGAACGATGGATTCTGGCCGATGCAGGAGCCGCTGAAAATGGCGGACGGAAATTGGATCATGGCCGGGTTCCGCATCAGCGACCAGTATGGTCAGTCGGGTAACCTCCCCGCCGTGGCCATCAGCAAGGGCGACGACTTCACGAAGTGGAGCATGGTCGTGATTCCTGCCGCGCCCAATCTTGGCACCATCTGGGGCGAGTCCACGGTCATCGTCGAAGGCAAACGCATCCTCAACATCTCCCGCTACGGCAAGAAGGCCCTGGCCCTGCTCTCCGTGAGCGAGGATCACGGCCGCACTTGGACACCCAGCGCGCCGTCGAACCTGCCCATGGCCACCAGCAAGCCCTACGCGGGCATCCTCAGCACCGGCCAGCGTTACCTCGTCTGCACCACCACTGCGGACACTGGCGGCAGGCGCTCGCCCTTGACCATCGCCGTCAGCAAGCCGGGCGAGTCCGTGTTCAGCAAAGTCTTCCTCGTCCGCCGCTCCATTTTCCCCGAAGGCCACGGTGTCTCCGCGCCGAACATCGACTTCAGCTACCCCTACGCCATCGAGCACGATGGCAAGCTCTACATCGGCTACACCCACAAGAGCCATGTGGCGAACGAACTGGCGGTGATCCCGATCACCAGGCTGCATTGAGAATTGTCTTGTCCCCCAGTCAGTTCATTGTTTGATGGAAACGCCTCGTGCGCGACGGCATCAACGCCTACGACGCCGTGCAGGTGCGCGTGGATTTTGACAACGGGATGAGCATCAACTTCCACAACAACTGGATCACGCCGTCCGACTTCGAGGGGCCGGTGAATCAGGGCCACGAAATCGTAGGGGCCGACGGCAAGGTGGAGAGCGACCAGCAATACCGAGGCTTCCGCTGGTGGAACAAAGGCGGCGGCTCACGCACGAGCAACAACCACTTCACCCGCGATGTCCTCCGCGCCGACGGCACCAAGGCCTACGTCGGCTACGGCGTGGACAGCCTCACCGTTGGCCTCGTGGCGATCTGCCGCGTGAAGTTCGCCGTCCCGCCAGCGGGACGCGACGATGTTGCTCATCTCTACCCGACCGCCGAGGAAGCGCGCATCACCTGCGCCATCGTGGACGCCGCCGCCAAGGTGCGCGACCTGAACTTCAAATACCTGGCCGAAGGCAAAGGCGCGACCGTCACCGCCCGCTTCGGCCCCGACGGCATCACCATCTGCGATCCAAACCGCGCGAGCGAAGGCGCGGAGAAGGTGTTTCAAAGGATTTATGAGAAGGCGATTTGAGACACGAATGAAACACGGACTCAAAACAGAGTCGGCGACGCAATTTTTCGGGCGGACCGCCAGCCATTGCCATTCCTGCATCTGCCTCTTCCGCCTCTTCCTCGTCCTCCTGCTTTTCATTCCCTTCCTGACGCTTCACGCGGCCTTTCCCGATTTGGGTGACGACAAGGCGGCGGATGCTTTTCTGCGCGAAAAGAGCGGCACCTACCGCAACATGGCTGAAACCGTGGACCGACGCGGCGGCTACGACATTCTCTCCGCCGAGACAGTGCGCGAGGTGATCGGGCCGGTGCCAGTATTGAACGGCATGGCTTTCACCCAAGAGAGACGGCGCAAAATCGCGCTCAATCCGAAATTGGCCGGCCCCGAGCGCTGGAGTGTCCTCATCTTCGAACTCACCAACCACTTTCAGGAGGACCACCATGAAGCCATCAACCTCGAGGCTCGCAATGGCAAGCTCTCGGGTGCCGATGAATACGGCATCCTGCGCGAACTGGTGGAATTTGACGGACTTCGCATCCACCGGCAGGTGCTGGAGGATTTGGAGGCGGCGACCGGACCGATCCCGCCCGGCTTTTTCGGCGAGCGAATGTTCCCCTGGGCGGCGAAGGCGAAGAAACTCGCCGAATATCAGGTGCCCTCGGCTTACGTGCTCATTCGCAACCAGAATCAAAGCGGCCACCGGGACTACTACAAGCGCCACTACCACCTGATCCGCGCCAGCACGGCTATCGAGCCAAAGAGCAAATGAAGCGGCGTGACCAATGCATACCGCGGAAGCGAGTGAGCGCGCGTGGCAAGAGGGATGTCGCGTGCGCCGGCTTCGGCGTGGACAGCCTCACCGTCGGCCTCGTGGCGATCTGCCGCGTGAAGTTCGCCGGCAAAACCCGCGACGCCGTGGCCAGCCTGTATCCGACCGCCGAGGAAGCGCGGATCACCTGCGCCATCGTGGACGCCGCTGCGAAAGTGCACGACCTGAACTTCAAATACCTGGCGGAGGGCAAAGGCGCGACCGTCACCGCCCGCTTCGGCCCCGACGGCATCACCATTTGCGATCCGAACCGCGCGGACGAAGGAGCGGAGAAGGTGTTTCAGAGAATCTACGACCGGGAAATCTGAACACCGCTACTTGAGGAACGCTTCCATCACACGCCTGCAGTTCTGCGGATTGGTGTGGAGCGCGCCGTGGCCGGAGGCTGGGTCTTCGATGGATTCCACGACGATGGCTCCCTGCTCCTTCAACCACGCCGCCGTGCGCTTCATGCCGGGGATGCCGTCGCGGTCGGGGCTGGAGTCGCGTCCGCCGGCGACTGTGATCCAGCGGGTGTCCTTGAGCGGGCGCTCGCCGTAGGCCCCGGTGAGCAGGGCGCGGCTGGGCGGGTAATCGAGGGACACTCCGCCCGAGCTGGCGACGGCTAGGGAGAAATACTTGCGGCCCTTGCTGGCATCGAGCGCGACGACTGCGTAGCTGTTGGCCGAGCCGCGGCTGAAGCCATGCAGCATGACCGTGCCTGGCACCACGCCGAGCGCGTCCAGCGCCTGGCTGATCTCGCGGTAAATCTGATCGGGGGCTAGGAAGTCGCGCGGCGTGTCGCCCGTGCCCAGCCACCATTGCAGGCAGACAAGGCCAACCTCGCGGTTCTTCAGGTGCGGGTGCCAAATGGCGAGATCGTCGGTCGCAAAGCCTTTCGCTGGCCGGCCCGCGCCGTGGAGCGAGACGATCCAGCGCTTTGGTGCGGGCACGCTTTTCCAGATGAGGCAGTAGCTTTTGCCGTCGGTTGTGGGGCGGACTTCCGGCTTGAGCTTTGCGGCGTCCGCGAAGAAACGCCCGGTGTCGCGGGCGTTTTGGTGGAGCTTGGCGGCATCGCCCGTGAGCTGGGCTTCGGTGCGGGGCGCGGCGGCGGCGAGCGTCGCCAACAGCAGGCAGGAGAGGAGTCGCATGATCAGAGTCTGGCAATTGCTCATTGGGATGGCGAGCGCGACGGCATCACGAACGGCTTCGGGGGGCGGTTTGCGGCCAGGCTGAACCACTCTTGTCATCGGTCGGTTCAAAAGGGACCACTTTCACCGGACGGAGCCATTTGTTTTCCAGCTGCCAATGCCAAAGCAGATCATGTATTATTCCCGCCATGAAATCACTCATCGCACTCGCGCTCACCTCCCTCCTCACCACCATCGCATCCGCTGGCGAACCGGCGGGCTACTACGGCCGCACAATTTTCGCGGATGACTTTTCTGGCAGCGCCTTCGGGCCACGCTGGGGGCATTACAAGAGCGGCAGCGTGGTGAAGGACGGCGTGCTCGTCGGCATCACGCCGGAGAACTCCGACCACTCGGCGGTGGACAGCATCAAGTTTCCGGGCGAGCGCGACCTGGAGGTGTCGGTGAAGTTCCGGTTCACCAGCGAGAAGGGGAAGAGTTTCAACGTGTGGTTCGATGACAAGGACTTCAAAGGCTCGCACGCAGGCCACATTTGCAGTGTAAGCGTGAGCCCGGCGGCGGTGACGATCGCCGACGCCAAGACCGGCAATTTCCGCAACGACATCTACGAGAAGCGCAAATCACCCGCCGGCCTGAGCACGGAGGACAAGGCGATGCTCGCAGCCAAAACCACGAGACAAGCCGTAAAGCTCTCGCTTCAGGAGTGGCACACGCTTGTCATCCGCACCAAGGGCGAGGGCGTCGAGGTGAGCCTCGACGGCAAGGTGGCCGGCTCGTTCAAGTCCGAGGGCATCGGGCACGATCACAAGACGCTCGTGAGTCTCACGACCAACCCTGTGGACGTGCATTACGACGACTTCAGCCTGAAGGCCGCCGGCCAGGCTCCTGCCAAACCTTGAGGCGCGCTTCTTCCCGAGCTGGCCACCGTAGCCATTGGCCGGTCGCAGGTAGCGAAGAGGAGAATTCCTCCCTGTGCTCTGTCGCGGCTGAACTTCGGAATTCGGCTCATGTTACTCGTGTGCGAACGAGGGCTTCACACAGGGCAGCCACTTCGCTGGCCATCCGATCCACTGTGAAGCGTTCGCTCACCGCGCGCCGGCCTGCCTCGCCAAGTGCCTGGAGGCGGGCCGGGTTCAGGAGCAGTGACTCGATGGCCTCCGCGAGGGCGGATGCGTTGGCCTCCGCGATGACGCCGCCGCCGGTGGCCTCGACGAGTTCGGGGAAGGCGGCGTGTCGCGGTTGCACGACGGGCACGCCGGATGCCAGCGCTTCCAGGAGATACAGGCCGAAGCCCTCGCCGTAGAGCGCGGGCACGGAGAAGACGGTGAGCGATTGCAGGAAGCTCACCTTTTGCTCGCGCGTGAGGTTGGGGTGGAACTCAACATCGCGCAGGCAGCCCGCGCTGCGGAGGTGCTCCTTAAGCTGTGCGACGAACGGTTCGTCGCCCGGCCCGCAGCCGCCGCCGACCTTGAGCTTGAGGTTCGGCACCATGCCGCGCCGCTTCAGCTCGATGAAGGTTTCGACCAGCAGATCAAGGCCTTTCTCCCGGCACATCCGTGCGAAGTAGCCCAGGGTGGGGACCGAAGTGTTCAGTTCGGAGGCGGTGGGAGCGCAAGCACCCTCGGACTGATGGCTGAACACTGAACCCTGATGACTTCCGTATCCTTCCAGCGAAATGCCGTTGAAGACCACTTTCACCTTCTCCGCCGGCAGGTTCAATCGCCGCGCCATCGTGTCGCCGAAGTAGCGGCTCGGTGCGATGAAGAGATCGCAGTCGCGGCAGCGCCCGGCCAGCAGCGCCCAGACTTGCTCGCGCAGGGGGCTGGGCATGGAGTCGAGGTAAGCGTCCTCGCCCTGAAGATTGCAGACCACCTTGCAGCCCAGCTCGGCCTTGAGCTTGCGGGTGAAGCCGACGAGCAGCGCGTTGGAGAGCAGGACCACGTCGGGCCGCGGCTGGGTTTTCAGCCACGCGATCAGCTCGTCGAGTTCGCGCGCCTGGTTGCCCTCCTCGCCGCGCAGCATGGAGAGCGTGAGATCGCCCACGTCGGCTGCACGCGTCTTGGCGGCGCGGCCGGCGGCGAGCTTGAGCAGCGCGGGCGAGTCGAGCAGCGAGTGCAGCCACTGCGGCGCGCGGCGGAACAGGGCGGACTGTTGCTGGAGATAGACGTTGATGCCGCCGAAGAAGGTCGGTGTGCCGGAGCTCTGGTTCTCCTCGTCCAGCGTCATGGGCAGATAGAGGGGCACCATGAGCACATCGTGCCCGCGCTGGCGCAGCGCGGCGACGAGCGCGTTGTCGCGGAAGCAGTTCCCGCAATACATCCCGCCCGCGCCGGGGGTGATTTGGATGAGATTCATGCCGAAGTTCCAGCCTGTGATGAACGCAGATGAAGCACAGATGGGGCTGAACGGAGGCTGATGGCGGTTGCTGGTTCTGAGCCTTGCTTCATGTGCGTCCTATCCGTGCCCATCTGTGGCCTGATCGAGCGGCTGCCCAACTGGCAGGTCATCGGGCAGGGGCACGAACTCGCGAATCTTGCTCCACAGGCTGGTGAAATCCTTGTTCACGTCGCCGCTGAGGCAGTCGGTGATTTCGCCGGCGGCGTCCGGATGCTTCATGATCACGTCCTTGAACGAGAAGGTCGGCTCGTAGAATGCGTAGATGAGCTTCCTCATGTTCTCAACGCCCTGTCGCAGTTGCGTCGCATAGCCGGCAGAGCGCGCGGCAGAGAAGTCCTTTTCCAGAATCGCGCGATGGACTTCCTCGCCCGCCATCACTCCGCTCTTGAGCGCCAGCATCAGGCCGCTGCTGAAGACAGGGTCCAGAAACGCGAACGCATCGCCCACCAGGAGAAGACCGTCGCAGCCGCAGTGCCGCGCGTGGTAGCTGTATTCGCTGGTGAGATAATAGTCGCCGGTGGAGGCGCCGGTGGAGAGGTGGTCCTTGATCCACTGGTTCTCGCCGACCTCCCGGTGGAACATCGCCTTCGGATCCTTGACGCCGTCGCGTGTGAGATACCTGCCCTCTGCCACCACGCCCACGCTCACCATGTCGTTGTGCTGCGGGATGTGCCAGAACCACCCCTTCTCCGGCACGAAGGCCACCGTGGTCTGCCCCTCGTCGATGCCCTGCTCGCGCTTCGAGCCTTTGTAGTAGGTCCACACGGCGACCTTGTTGAGGAAAGGATCCTTCATGCGCCAGCCGTTGCGCACGGCTGCGAACGCCTCCTAGCCCGTGCAATCCAGCGTGATGGGCGCGAGCAGCTCGACCACCTCGCCGGACTTCAATTGCGCGCCGACGACCGTGACGCGGCCGCCGTCACGCAGAAGCTCCTTCACAACGGTCTCCTCCAGCACCTCCGCGCCCTTGGCCCGCGCGTGGTCCAGCAGCATCTGGTCGAACTCCGAGCGCAGCACCTGCCATGTCTGCGCCACGGTCTCGCGGTCGTAGCGGTTGAAAAAATAAAACGGCTGGCTCGCCCTGCCATCCGGCTGCACGAACAGCACGCTGTATTTCTTCTGAAAGCACGATGTCTTCATCCGCGGGATCAGCCCGAGCCGCTCCAGCGGCTGGTAGGTGAACGGGATGAGCGACTCGCCGATGTGGTAGCGCGGGAACTTCTCCCGCTCGATCACCAGCACGCGATGGCCGAACTCCGCGAGAATAGCGGCAGCGCTCGCGCCTGCGGGGCCGCCGCCGATGATGAGGGCGTCAAAGTCAGGATTCATTTTTTTGTTTCACCCGTGGCCGAGTTGCGTGGTTTCGGGCGGCAGGATTTCCACGATCTCCGCCAGCGGCCTCTGCTGCGGATCCCAGAGAGTGTTGCGCCGGCCGCAAAGCCACTGCGGCTTGTCGAGCTTCAGCGCCGCGTTGATGAAGTCGTCGGAAAGGACGCGCAGGAATGCCTTCGGGCGGCTGGCGTGGGTGATGGCGTAATCCGCGAGGAGCGTGCCGAGCGGGCGGCGTTCATCGAGGATTTCCTTCCGCGCGGCAGGCGGGAAGAGGGCGAGGTTGATTTTGATGGCCCCGAACTCGACGGGCTTGTCCGACTTGTCGAGCAGCAGCACGACCTCGCGGAAATAGAAGTCGTCGCGCTGCTGGCTGCTGAGGACCGCGAGGTGGATGCGCTCACCGTGGAACTTTTCCAGCGTCGGCGTCATGTCATCCTGATGCACAAGCAGGGACTTGTATGGCTCCGGCATAGCGTCGCCCTCGACTGCCTCGATGGGCGGCAAAGGGCGGGCAGCCTGCGCGTAGAAGTCGTCCAGCGGGTAGGCTAATGGGAGAACGGAAGGGGATGTCATAGGACGCGCTTCAAGCATACCGGTCTGAGCGATGCTTCGGCTTGAAGAACTCCATCAGCAGCCGGTCCACTTGCAGCAGCGCGTCGCGCGTGAGCACGATGCGGTCGCTGTCCACGGTAAGGCAGCCCCAGTCCTTCAGCAGCGCGAGCGGGGCGGCGAACTGCTCCAGCGGGTCGGTGCCGAACTTCGCCGTGAACTGGCTCCGGCTGTTCGCGCCGAGCTTGAGCATCAGCATGAACTCGCGGATGTAGCGCTCGTCGGGCTTCGTCGGATACGCGCGGAAGATGGGCAATTCGCCGGCGTTCACCTTCGCGAGATACGGGTCGAAGTCCGCCTGGTTCTGGTAGTGGACGCCGTTGATGTGGCCGAAGCTCGCGACGCCCACCGAGAGCAAATCCGCACCGGAGAACAGGCCTTCGCGATAGAGGAACTTCACCTTGCTCGCGTCGCGCACGACCGTGCTGGTGCTGTTCACCGCGTAGCCGACCTTCTCGAACTCGCGGAAGGCGTAGTCCACCCAGCGGCGCTTCGTCTCCCAATCGGCCACGGGCGCGACGAGTTTGCCCTGCGCCTTCATCTGCTGGTAGATGCCGGTGTTGTAGGGCACTTCCATCTGATAGACCGTGAGCGAGTCGGGCTGGAGCGCGACGGCCTTGGCGACGGTTTCAACCCACTTCTCCTCGGTCTCCTCAACCATGCCGGCGATGAGGTCGATGTTGATTTGCGGGAAGCCGATTTCGCGCGCGTAGGCGTAGGCTCGGGCGATTTCCTTCGAGCGATGCGCGCGGCCGTTGATTTCGAGGATGTGGTCGTCGAAGTGCTCGATGCCGAGCGAGAGGCGTGTGACGCCCAGGTCGCGGATGGCGCGGAGCTTGTGGTCGGTGAGCGTGCCCGGCTCGGCCTCGAAGGTGACTTCCTGCGCCTCGTCCCACGGCAGCAGGCGCTTCATGCCGTCGGTCAAATGCTTAAGCTGCTCGGGGCTGAGATAGCTGGGCGTGCCGCCGCCAAAGTAGATGAACTTCGGCTTGCGCCCGCCGATGAAGGGCTTGCCCGCATACATCTCCAACTCGCGCAACACGGCGTCCACGTAGCCCTTGATGGCGGCGGAGTCCTTGTCCGTATAGACCTTGAAGTAGCAGAAGTGGCAGCGCTTCCGGCAGAAGGGGATGTGGGTGTAGAGGCCGAGGGGGACGGTGGGGAGTTGAGAGTTGAGAGTTGAGAGTTGAGAGGGAGGGCGTTCCAGCGCGGCGAGCAGCTCCGGCACGAACTCCGGCTTCCAAAACGAAAACGGGGGGTAGTTGGTGACGAAGTAGTTACCAGCGGTGGTCGCCAAGTGGGCGGGAGGCGGTGCGTGCTGCGCACCGGGCGGGAGAGGGGCGATGGTGATGGTGCTCATGGAGAACGTTGAAGGCTGCTACTTGGCTGGCTTCACTCCGAAACAATACACGCTCCCGTCCTCACTGCCGATGACCACCTTGCCGTCGGACACGGCAGGCGAGGCGGCGAGGCCCTGGCCGATTTCGTAGCTCCACAGTTCCTTGCCGTCCGTCAGCGAGACGAGGTAGAGCCGCCCGTCCTCGGAGCCGACGACGACCTTGCCGTCGCAGATGACCGGGGAGCTGTCCACCTTGCCGCGCGTGCCGAAGGTCCAGATGGCCTCGCCGTCCTTGGTGCGGAGGCAGTGCAGGCGCTTGTCCCGCCCGCCAATCAGCATCCGGTCGCCCAGCACTGCGGGGGAGGAGACGTAGGCGAAGGCGCGGTCGCGGTAGTTCCAGAGGTTCGTGCCCTTGGCCACGTCCACGCAGAAAACCTGGTTCTCGAAGTGACCGCCATAGACGCGGCCATCCGCCACCGCCACGGAGCCGAGGATCGGCGCGCCAATTTCCAACTCCTTGACCTTCGCGCCGTTGGTCAGCGCGACGATGTGCAGCATCGAATCGCAGCCGCCGAGGGCGGTGAGGCCTTGGAAGACGGCGGGGGTGCCGTTGATGCCGCTGCCGGTTTCATAGACCCAGTTGGATTTCCCGGTCGCGGCGTCGAGGCAGTAAAGCCGCGCGTCGTGGCAGCCGAAGATGACGTTCCAGTCCTTGCCATTGGGCGCGCGGACGAGGTTGGGAGAGCCGGGCATTTTGTCGCCGATGGGGAACTTCCAGACTTCCTTTCCGCTCTTCGCGTCGAGCGCGTAGAACATCGGCTCGTCCGATCCGAACAGGACCCGCGCGTCGTGGACGAGTGGAGAGGACTCGATGCTGCCGCCGGTTTTGAAGGCCCAGTTCGTCTTCCCGGTGGCGAGTGCGAGCGAGTAGAGGAAGCCATCGTCCGAGCCGACGAAGACGCTGCCGCCCACGATGGCGGCGGAAGATTTCACCGGGCCACCGGTCTTGAAGCTCCAGAGCAGGTCGAGTTGGGCGGCCAGCCTGCCCTCGGCGACACCGCGCAGCTCCGGCCCGCCGCGAAACTGCGGCCAGTCGGCGGCGACAACAGGGAGCGCATCTGCAACTGGAGTCGGGGGCGTCTCGGTGACGGGTTGTGAAGCACGGCGGCACGACGACCAGAGAATCACGGCTGCTGTCAGAGCGAGGAGCAGGGGAATGGGCAGCGTGTTTTTCATGGCCGATGACGCGCGGAGCATCTGTCGGGGGGCGTGGTTTGGCAACCCGTTATTACCTACACGTAGTAGTTCGGGCGTGCCGCGCACTGTCTTGGAGCACGACACTCCGGGCCGCATCAGGGACGAGGATGTGAAGGTTCACCGCCCGCTGATTCCACGCGGCGGGTGTGTGTGGACGCCCGCGCCGAAGTCCTCAGAACAGGCTGTTGACAGCGATGCCCAGCACACTCAGCGGGCCTTGGTCCTCAAGGCCTTCGGTGGCCTTGTCGAGCTTCTGGAGAGTCATCTTGGCGTTCTTGAAGAGACTGTCGTCGTTGACGAGCTTTCCGACGCTGCCCTGGCCACGGTTAATCTTCTGCATGATCTCGCGCAGGTTGCTCATCGCCAGCGTGGTCTCGTTGTAGAGCGCCTCGTCCTTGAGCAGCTTGCCCAGCGAGCCTTTGCCGGCCTGAAGGTCGTTGCGCACGTCGGTCAATGTTTGCTTGGCGACAAGCATGGTGTCGCTGGCGTTGGTCAAGGCCATGCGCGCATCGCCCAGCGCAAGCTTCACATCGCCGAGCGATCCTTTGGCGTCGGTCATGAAGCCCTTCACGTCGCCAATCGCCCCCTTGGCGTCGGCGAGCAGGCTCTGCGCGTCGGCGGCCGTCTTGTTCAGCGTGTCCATGCTCTTGAGCGTGGACTGGTAGAGCGCCTCGTCACTGATCAGCTTGCCGATGGTGCCCTCGCCCTTGGCGATGCGGTCGGAGATGGTCTGGAGGTTGCCGAAGAGCGCGGTGAGCTTGGGGTTGTTCTGCTTGAGGAAATCGGTCATCGGCCCGAGGACGTTTTGAATCGCGTCGCCGCTGAAGCTCTTGGTGAGGTTTTCGATCCCGCCGGCGGCGTTCTCAAGTTTCTGCATGATGGCGGAGAGGTCGGCCTGCTCGGCGGTCTGGATCACGTCGCCATCCTTGAAGTCGGGCGCTGCGGGCGTGCCGAGGTTGATGGAGACAAAGTTCTGCCCCATGAGGCCGGCGAAGCGGATGGTGGCCTTGGCGTCAGTCTTCACCTCGGCGGCCTGGTCGAGCTTCATCGTGACCTTCACCCGGCCCTGCTCGAAGCCGATCTTCTCGACCTTGCCGACGGGCACGCCGGCCATCTTGACGGCGTCGCCGACCTTGAGTTCCTGCGCGGTGGTGAAGAGGCCGTGGAGCCTGTAGCCCTTCTTGAAGAAGTCCGTGCCGCCGGCCATTTCGAGCAGGACCACTGCCGCGACCACGACGAGCGCGACGAACATTCCGAGTTTGGTTTCGAGAGAGGTGTTTTTCATAGCACGGGTCTTTCAGCTTTCGCCACTGCCGCCACAGGACAGGTTTTGCCACAGGAAGGCACAGAAGGCCCACAAAAGGAAAAATGAGAGTTCCCTGTTTTGCCTTCTGTGCCCTTTTGTGGCCAAAACTTCTTCATCCCTCATCACGGTTTTGGTTTGAAGTCGGCGGTCAAAAACTTCCGCACGAGCGGGTGCTGGCTCCGGCGCAGATCCTCGGGCCGGCCAATCTCCAGAATCTCACCGTCGGCAATCATCGCGATTCGGTCGGCGATGCCGAACGCGAGGTCGCGGTCGTGCGTGACCACGATGCTGGTGGCGTGCGTGCGTTCGCGCAGCGCGAGTATCTCCTGCCCGATGGTGATGGCGATGAGCGGGTCCAGCTCGCTGGTCGGCTCGTCGTAAAGGATCAGCTGCGGCTCGATGACGAGCGCGCGCGCCAGCGCCACGCGCTTCTTCATGCCGCCGGAAAGCTCGGCGGGGATTTTCTCCTCGGTGCCTTTGAGCCCGACGATGTCGAGCTTCTCCGCGATGATGCGGCGGATGTCGGGCTCGGGCCTGAGCCGGTGTTCGCGAAGGTAGAGGCCGACGTTTTCGCCGACGGTGAGGGAGTTGAGCAGCGCGCCGGATTGGAAGACCATCGCCATCCGGTAGCGGTCACGCAGGCCTTCTGTGTGGATGCCCTGGCCTTCTAAAAGGAGTTCGCCCGCGTCCGGCTCCTCGAGGCCGATGATGTGTTTGAGCAGGACGCTTTTGCCGCTGCCGCTGGGGCCCATGAGCACGAAGATTTCCCCGCGCTCGACGGTGAAGCTCACACCGCGCAGGACCTCGTGGTCGGCGAAGCTTTTCCTCAGCCCGCGCACTTCGACGCGGACGCTCTCATGGTTTGTGGGGGCGCTCATTTCTCAATCTGCACCAGCAGGTGCGTGAGGAAGTAGTCGAGGATGAGGATGAGCACGATGGAGTTGACCACGGCCTTCGTCACCGTGCGCCCGATGCCGCGCGGCCCGCCGATGGTGGCCAGGCCCTGATGACAGGACACGGTGCCGATGATGAGGGCAAAAACGAAGGTCTTGATGAGGCCGTGAAACACATCCTGGATCTCGACCGTGGAGCGGAGGTTTGACAGGAAGGACTGCATCCCGACGGCGACCTGCTGGTTCGTCGAGCAGACGAGCGCGCCGCCCATCCAGCCGACGAGGTCGGCGAAAATCAGGAGCATCGGCAGGCCCACCGCGATGGCGATGATCCGGGGCAGCACGAGGTAGTGGATGGGGTTGATGTTCATCGTCCGCAGCGCATCAATCTCCTGATAGACCGCCATGGAGCCGATCTCAGCCGCCATAGCCGAGCCGATGCGACCTGCGATGAGCACGGCCATGAGCACCGGAGCCAGCTCGCGGCACAGGCCCAGGCCGACGATGCCGCCGAGATAGTTCGCCAGCCCGCGCTCGACCATCACCGGGCCGATTTCCAGCGCCAGCACGCCGCCGATGAAGAAGGACAGGATGCAAACCATGAGCAGGCTGCCCAGGCCGACTTCGTAGAATTGCTCAAGCACCTTGCGCCGATGGCGAAAGGCCAGCGGCAACGCCTGTAGCGTCCGCCAAAACAGCAAAACCAGTCCGCCGATGTCTCGAAACATAGTGTGAACCCAAGAACCCGTCCGACAGCAGCTGAATTAGAACCCGTGCCCCGCAAAGTTGGCAAATGGAGTTTTTGGCGGAGCTGCGGCCCAGCCAGGTCCGGGCCGCCCGCCTTTGATTTTTGCTCGTTCCGCGCCTGCGGCCGCGCTACGAATCCGCCATGCTTCACGGTGAGATTTGCGGACGCCACTTCGCCAGCGGCCAGTCGTTGCGTGTGCAGTGGCGCGACGGCGTCATCACGGACATCACTCCTGCCACCTCCACACCGGATGAAACCTGGCTCGCCCCGACGCTGCTCGACCTCCAAATAAACGGCTACGGTGGCGTGGACTTTCAGCGCGACGAACACCTGACCGAGGCGCGGCTCCTCTCCGCCGCGCGCCAGATGCGCCGCGATGGATGTGGGCGATTCTTCTTCACGCTCATCACGGACGAATGGCCCGCGCTCATGGCCCGCGTGTGCCAGGCCAAGGCCATTCGCGACGCGCATCCGGAACTCCGCGCATCCCTCGCCGGCTGGCATATCGAAGGCCCCTTCCTCTCGCCCGAGGTCGGTTTCAAAGGCGCGCACAATCCCGCCGTGATGCGCGACGCGACCGAGGCCGACCTCCGCGAGCTGCGCGCCCTGACTGGCGGCGACCCCGTCCTGATCACCCTCGCGCCCGAGCGCAACGGCTCCATCGAGGCCATCCGCCTCGCCGTCTCGCTCGGCATCGTCGTGAGCCTCGGCCACACGAACGCCTCGGCGGAAGCCATCCGCGCTGCTGTGGCTGCCGGCGCACGCGGCTTCACGCACCTCGGCAACGGCATCCCGCAGCAGCTCGACCGCCACGACAACATCCTCTGGCGCGTCTTCGACACACCGGGCCTCACGCCCAGCCTCATCCCGGACACACACCACGTCTCGCCGCTGCTCTTCCGCCACGTCCACCGCGCGCTGCCGCCCGGGCGCATTTACTACACGACCGACGCGATGTCCGCCGCCGGCGCGCCGCCGGGCCGCTACACCATCGGCGCGATTGAGCTCGAAGTCGGCGTGGACCAAATCGTGCGGCAGCCGGGCAAGCCCAACTTCGCCGGCTCCGCGCTCAAGCCGATTGACGGCATCATCCGCGCCGCGCAGATGCTGGGCAAGTCGTGGCGTGAAGTCTGGCCGCACTTCTCTGAGAGCCCGGCGGAACTGATGGGGATGCGGAACGAAATCGCCGTCGGCCAGCCGGCTGATTTCTGCGTGGTGAAGTCAGGCGCGAACGGAGCGCGGCTGGAAGCCCGGATTCCGTGAGCTCCGTAGCCGCCGAGGTGAGGAGGCGGACTTGCTGGGACTCACACCCGCTTGTGGCTGCCGTCGCAGTGCGCGCCGTTCTGCGAGTGCTTGCACATGCACCACGCGACCTGCTTCGCCTCCGTGATTTCCACTTTGCTCGGACTGAACTCCGATCCTTTGTGCGCGCCGTCACAGAACGGCTGTGTTTTCGAGAGGCCGCAAGCGCACCACCAGTAGGTGCCGGGTTCGACTTTTTGCACGAGGGGAGAACGCTGGCAGATGTTGGGCTGGCTCATGCTGCGAGTGTGCGGCGAGACCGTTCCGCGATCAATGGCCTTGTGCCGGCTTCAGTGCCGCATCGTTCAAGTCCAGCCGGTAGAGAATCTGGTTGTAGTCGTGACGCGGCGTGGGTGTGGGCTTGTTGGCGAACTGGACCGTGTAGGTGCCTTCAAAATAGAGCAGAGGCGAACCTTCCGGCGTGAACTCTACGTGCAGGCGCGGGTTGTAGAACGTGTAGTTGTCGTGGCTCAGCACCTTCACCGCCGTGCCCCACGGCCCGGTTGGCGCGTCCGCCTCCGCATACCACAGCTCGCCAAAGGCCGACGGCTTGCCGAACGACTGCATGAAGACCGTGACCCACCGCTTGCGCCACGGATGCCACGCTATGGAACCAGTGTGCGGCTTCACGGTCTCGCCATTGTTGCCGGTCAGACTCGCCTGCGGCTTCAACACTTCCCAAGTCCTCGCATCCCGCCACGCCTCTAACGTCGCCGGGCAGCGCAGCGCGGGAAATGGATTGCCGAAGAGCAGCCAGTCTTTTCCTGCCGCGTCCTTCCACAACACCGGATGCCCTTCTGGAATCGGTGGCGCTTTCGGTGTGGCTTCGGACTTCGCCCACACGGTCTTCAGCTTTTCGAAGACGAGCTTCTCCTCGTGCCACACGGCGAGACTCCACTCGTAGGCTTCGAGAGGCGGCTTGATTTTCATGTAGGCACACACGAGTCGCGGCGTGCCTGACTGGTCAGGCACGCTCGCCAATCCAGTCACCCACGTCGGTCCCTTGCCCGGCATCGGCGCGATGCCGCGTGGCTCGCCGGTCGCGTTGGTGAAGTAAGCCAGCGGCAAGCGCAGCGGCGGCTGAAGCGCTGCGTGCTGCACGGCTGTCGTCGCGCCCGTGCCATCGAAGATGCCGAGTGGATAACGCGCAAGCGACGTGTCGCCCCAGAACCAGAAGAGCCGACCGCGATGCACCACGTTCTGCACGCTGTCCTGTCCGACAAGCCCCGACTCGCGCCAGTCGAGTTCCAGATCGAGCTTCTGGCTCTCGGCGAACAACCCCGCGCCCGTCAGCCGCCCGACGCGTTGCGCGATGCTGGTCCGCTTCACCTCGACCCGCAGCGTCTTGCCCGGCTCCGGCTTGAGCCGCACACCGCGTATCCCGAAGCCATCCGCCTTCACCTCGTAGCCGTGCCCGTGGACCTCGAACCACGTCTCGCGCCCCATCAGCTCCGGCAGGTCGAAGGCGATGTTGCCCGAGTTGTCCGACACGAACCGCGCCTGATGCGTCGTGCGCAACTCCACCAACGGCACCGGCCAGTCCGTGCGCTCCTCGACAATCTGAATCCAGCAGGCGCGCACTGCGGGCGGCTCGGCGGCGTGCGTCATGGCCGTTAAGCCGAGGACCAAAAGAGAGGACGTGAGTTTCATGGTTCATCCCCGCTGGCGGCAGCTTCCAACCGCTGGCGCCACAGAACGGTCAGTGGCCGCCAATCGAGCGAGTCCGCCGCACGAAGCGACCGCAGGTATTCGCCGCGCGCAGGGTCAGTGAAGGGAGCGAGTTCCACCGGCGGCAAATTCAGCCGGCGCAAAATCTCGGCGAGGAAGAGCCGCGTCACCCGGCCGTTGAAATCGGTGAAAGGGTGGATGAACAAGAGCCGTCCCTCCGCGAAGGCCAGTGTTTCCAACAGCAACGGATCGTCCGGGGCCTTGAGGGAATCCAGCCGGGCTTGCAAGTCGCCCGAGTAATCCCGAAGCAGTTGTGCCAGTTGATGCGGCGGGGGAGGCTGGTGTCCACCCACGCGGACCTCCACGCGGCGGATGAGTCCGGCCAAGTCAGGCGTCAGGTCGATGCAAATCTCCCGGTGAAATTCCAGCAGCAACGCTTCGTCCAGCGGTCGCCCGGAATAGTTCTCCTCCTCGATGTTTTCCAGCAGCCGCAAAACTTGCTCGGCCAGCAGCGGCGCGAGCTGGCTGTAGGACAACACGCCGCGCGTCGTCTCTATGAAGCGCGTGGCGTGCGGCGGCTGTGTAGAGCCTTCAGCCATTCGGTATCCACGGGTTCACCTTCAAACGCCATGCTGGCCGCGACTTGTTGCGGCACGGCTGCCCAACGTCGCGCCTTGCGCTCCTCGGGCTTGAGCTTTCGCCATCGGGCAATGTTGGCCTGCCAAGTCATAGTCTGAGAATACCAGCAGAAACCCGCTTGGGAAGGTTTACAACGCCTTCATGTTCTTCGCCCCGTTCACCGTCGAGTTCACGCGCAGGCGCAGGCCGTTGAGGCGGATGAAGCCGGTGGCGTCGTCTTGGTTGTAAGCCTTTGTTGGGTCCGCCTCCATCGTGGCGATGTGCGGGTTATACATGGAGAACTTCGATTTGCGGCCGGCGACGTAGAGGCCGCCCTTGTAGAGCTTCACGCGCACGGTGCCGGTGACGTTCTTCTGCGATTCCTCGACGTAGGCCTGGAGCGCGAGACGCTCGGGCGCATACCAGAAGCCGTTGTAGACAAGCTCGGCATACTTCGGGATGAACGAATCGCGCTGATGCATGACCTCGCGGTCCATCGTGAGGCTCTCCATCTGGCGATGCGCGTAGTGCAGGATGCTGCCGCCGGGAGTTTCATAGACGCCGCGGCTCTTCATTCCCACGAAGCGGTTCTCCACCATGTCCACGCGGCCGACGCCGTGCTTGCCGCCGAGCTTGTTGAGGAACTTCATGACCTGAAGCGGCGTGAGCTTCTTGCCGTTCACCGCCACGCAGTCGCCCTTCACGAAGTCGAGTTCGACATACTCCGGCTTGTCCGGTGCGTCCTCGGGCAGCACGGAGAGCGTGGTGAAATACTCGCGGTTCTTCTTCGGGTCGAAGGAGTCATACCACGGGTCTTCGAGGATGCCGGCCTCGTAGGAGATGTGCAGGAGGTTGCGATCCATCGAGTAGGGCTTCTTGGCGCTGGCCTGAACGGGGATGCCCTTGGCGGCGCAGTAATCAATCATCGCCTGCCGGCCGGGGAAGTCCTTGCGATACCGCTCGTCGCGCCACGGGGCTATGATCTGCAAGCCGGGCGCGAGCGCGGCGGCGGTCAGCTCGAAGCGCACCTGGTCGTTGCCCTTGCCGGTCGCGCCGTGGGCGATGGCGTCGGCCTTCTCGGCCTTGGCGATCTCGACCATGCGCTTGGCGATGAGCGGGCGGGCAATGCTGGTGCCGAGGAAGTATTGGCCCTCGTAAATCGCGCCGGCGCGCAGCATCGGGTAGATGAAGTCGCTGGCGAATTCTGCTTGCAGGTCATCAATGTAAATCTTGGAAGCGCCGGTCTTCTTGGCCTTGGCGTTGAGGCCCTTGAGTTCGTCCTCCTGCCCGATGTTGGCGCAGAAGCAGATCATCTCGGCGTTCCCGTAGGTGTCTTTGATCCAAGAGAGGAGGACGGAGGTGTCGAGACCACCGGAGTAAGCGAGGACGATTTTCATGAGTTCAATTCCAGTTCAAAATCAGGGCGGGACTAAAGGCCAAGCCGTCGGCAGTGAAAAGCAGAAAGTGCGGCGGACCGGCGCGCGGACGCCCCGCCCGCAGCACATATGCGAAGACTGCGGGCTGTGAGCTTCCACGCCCTCGTGCTTGTCACCCGCTGCGGCATGGAAGGCCGCGCTCCGTGGTGGCTGGTGGGAACGCCTGCCGCCTCTACTTCGCGTTCGCCGCCGCACGCTCCGTGAGAAGGAACGTCATCAGGTCGCGCACTTGCGCGGGCTTGAGCGTTTGAAGCAAGCCTTCGGGCATCAGCGAAATGGCGGAGGGCCGAGTCGAGGCGATGCGGGACTTGGCGATGCGCGTGGCCTTGCCGGTCGGGTCGGCGAGAAACAGTTCGCTGCCGGTGTCGCCCGAGATGACGCCGGTGAGGCTCTCGCCGTCCTTCAACTCGATGGTGTAGGCGAGGTGGTCGGGATTCAGCGCGGCGCTGGGCTGCGTGATGTCTTTCAGCACTGACGCGTAGTCGCGGTGAATGAGGTTGGAGAGTTCCGGCCCCACTGCGCCGCCTTCGCCGCGCAGGACGTGGCACTTGGCGCAGGCGACCTGCTCGCTGAAGTAGAGCTTGCGCCCGGCCTCCCAATCGCCGCCGGCGATTTCGGGAATCGTGCGCGACTCCGGCGCGGTGCCGGCGGGCCTTGCCCACGGCACGAGCACGCGGCGCAACGCCAGCGCGCGCGGGCGCGCGTCCTCGGCGGTGAACCAATGCACGTCGAGCGATGCTTCCTTGTCCGCGCGGCTTTCCACCGTGACATCAAGAGGAACCCAGAGGTCGGGCTTGGGCGCTGTCACAACGAGCCGGGCGGTGAGGTCGCTGAGGCGTTCGACGACAGCGCCGCCGCCAGCCGTAACGCGCAAGGGTGTGCTGCTGGCGAAGACGACCGTGACCTTTTCGGGCGGATACTCGAAGTCGAGCTTGGAGCCGAGCTGGGTCGCCGCGCGGAGCATGAGCGACAAGTCCAACTGCCCGCGCAGCCTCAGCGTGCCGGGCTGCTTCAAGCGCGCGAACAGGCGCGTGTGCTCCGTGCTCGCGGCGGTCAATTCACGCGCCACGCGCAAGTCGGCGTGCGGCAGCCAGCCGGACCAGCCGTTGGTCGCGCTTTGCCTGGACTTGGGCTGCCACTCGGCTGTCACACCGCTCAGGTCGTGGCCGAGGTCAATCGCCGCGACTTGCGGCAGCCCGTGTTGTTTTTGCTGCGCAGAAGCCAGGCGCGATGGGTCGGGCACCGTGATGGCGTGGCTGACCGCTTCGGTGCGCGCGGCGGTTTGCAGCGAGAGCGTGCGGCCGTCCGAGCTCAACGCGGCGGTCAGCACCGCGTTCGTCCGGCGCGACTCGGCTTGCTGCATCTGCACGACCTTGTAGCCGGGACGGATGGTTTCAAACCGGTCGCCCGCGCCGACGTGACGGCCGCTGACGATGGCGGATTGCCTCGCGAGGTTCTTCCACTGGTCGGGCTGGAGCGGGCGGTCGAACTCAACGCGCGTCTCCGTCGGACTGGCGGCGTAGGCGAGCACCGGCAGCGGCGCAGCGGATGCGGCACGGCTGATTTTGAAAATCCTGCCGATGCCGGCCGGGCCGGTGCCCCAGTCGGGCTTGCCCGTGTGTGTGGCCAGAAGCAGGTCGCCTTTGGGCGAGAGGGCGCAATCCACGGCCAGCGTGGGGAGGGCCGCGAAGAGGTGGTTTTGGGCGACGTAGCCGGCGGGAGTTTTCACCAGCTTCGTGCGGTAAAGTTTGCCCCGCGATTCGCCGGTGAGCAGCGCGTCGCCTTCCCACGACTCCGGCCCGAAGCGGCCGCGGCCCGGCCCGCTTTCGTTGAACCGAAATCCGCAGATGCTCTGATGCTGCGGCGCGAAATCAAACAGGCTCGGCTCATCAATCGCCTTGGGCAGATACTTCGGGTGGCGCGGCGGAAAACCGTAATGACGGCCCGGCTGGATGTGCAGCAGCTCATCGAACGGATTGCCGTTGGGCAGCCACGTCGCGCCTTCCTGCTCGGAGGCGAACAGGTCGCCGTGGCGGTTGAACTGAAGCGACATCAAGTAGCGCACGCCCGTGACGAACTGCTCGACCTGCTTGCCGTCGGCGGAAATCTTCAGCACGCAGCCGCGGCGGTATTTCGGGTCGTAGTGGCTGACGCCAGCCTTGTCCACCATGTAGCCGTTGTTGTAGGCCGCGTTTCCCATGCTGAGAAAAAACGTGCCGTCCGGCGCGAGCGCGAGGCCCATCCCATAATCCACGCGGCGCTTGAGAAACATTTTTTCCGACGCCGACGCCGCGTCATCCCAGTCCTGCAGGGCGGCCTCGCGCTTGTCCGGCACGCCGTCGCCATTCGTGTCTCGAAAGCGGGCGACCTCGTTGCGGAGCATCACATAGACACTGTCGCCGCGCACGACCATGCCAAGGGGATAATCGCCGCTGGGCTTGTCCCAGAATGTGGTGACAGTGTCCTCCAACCCGTCGCCATCCGTGTCGCGCAGCAGGTGCATGCGCCCGTCGTAGCCCGCGGCGAAGAGCCGCCCGTCCGGCGCATACTCGACGTTGTTCTGGTTAGAGAGACGCAGGGGAAGTTCGCGCACGACGAAGCCGGGCACGAACATCTGCACCGGCGGCAAGTTGGTTTCGGCGGCGGGCGCGGTGGCCAGAGTGCTGGGCGCAAGGCAGGCGAGAGCAAGAAGGGCAAAGTGAGTTTTAATTTTCATGGAGCCTGTCAAAAGCTGGTCGGGAGAATGGACTTCATAGGCAAGTTTGGCCGCATGAGTCCCACCCTGCCAAGCCCGCTTGCGGCGAGAGGGGAGATGTCCGGACGCACAGGCGGAGTGCGAGGCGCGGCTGGGATGGGCGAGAGTTCAAAACTCGAAGCGGGGCACTGTCCCGATGGTGCCTGCGCCTCCGAAGACATTGGTGAACAGCGAGAACTTGCGCCAGCCCACATGCCCATCCAGATATGCGATGTTGCCGCCCCCAGGACGAGTGCTGTCGAGATGCGCGGTGCGGTTGAGCAACCCGCCTTGCACCCTGATGTAGCTCCCGACCTGCGACATGGTCGCATCCACCCAAATCTCCTGCTCCACGGGGAGCTTGGGTGCGGTCAAGGTGTTGGAGACTTGCAACGCGACGGGCAGGTTCGCCGTGTCCAGCAGCAGGGGCACGTAGCCGAGGATGCGCGCCTGGCCGGCTGCGCCGCCCCAGTCCCACGCCTGATCGAGGTCGTTCAGGTTATTGTAGGATGGACAGTAATAGACCTCCCGCGTCGGGCCGTAGCGCATCAGGTTGGTGAGCGCATGGCGGGACACGTCCCAAGGCCAGGCCCCCGCCGCGATCGCGCCCGCCGCGTTTTTCCTGATGCTGATGATCCTGTTCTCATGCTCCTCCGCATACAGCAGAAGGCCCAACGCATGCTGCCGGACATTGCTCAGGCACTTGGCGCGCTTGGCGGATTCCTTGGCCTTCGAGAGGGCGGGCAGGAGCATCCCTGCCAGGATCGCGATGATGGCGATGACAACAAGGAGTTCGATGAGGGTGAACGCTCGAGCGCCTGACGGAGTGGTTTGGGGGTTGGCGGTCATGGCAATGGTGTTTAGTTGTGCCGTGAAAACTAATCACCCCAACGCCAGCGCTCCATGAGCTTTTGCGTATTTCACATGAGAAATTTCCCCCACCGCAAAATGATGCGCGCCGGGAATGACCAGCGCGAAAGGAACATTGCCGGCGTTCAACGAACGGCCCAGACTTCGCGCGTCACCGCCACGATGAAGCAAGTCGCCCTCCTCATCGAAACCTCCAACGCCTATGCGCGCGGTCTGCTGCGCGGCGTGGTGGCCTACAGGCGCGAGCACGAGCCGTGGTCGCTGCATCTCGCGGAGCACGGACGCGGCGACCGCCCGCCCAGTTGGCTCGCCAACTGGCGCGGCGACGGCATCCTCGCCCGCATCGAGACGCCCGCGATGGCGCGCGCGCTGCGACACCTCAAGGTGCCCATCGTGGACGTGAGCGCGGCTCGGCTCATCCCGGCGCTGCCGTGGTTCGAGACGGACGACGCGGCCATCGCGCAGATGGCCTTCGAGCACCTCCGCGACCGGGGCTACCGGCGCTTCGCCTACTGTGGCGACGCGCGCTTCAACTGGTCCAACTGGCGCGGCGAACATTTCCAACGCGCCGTGGCGGCGGAGGGCGGCGAATGTTTCTTCTACCAACCCGCGCGCCACTTCCGGCCTGATGACGCCGCGCAGGGCGACGACCTCGCTCGGTGGCTGCGCAAGCTGCCCAAGCCCATCGGCGTCATGGCCTGCTACGACCAGCACGGGCGGCAACTCCTCGACGCCTGCCGCCGCACGGGCATCGCCGTGCCGGACGAGGTTGCCGTCATCAGCGTGGACAACGACGAGGTGCTCTGCGAACTCTCGCACCCGCCGCTCACCAGCGTCATCCCGAACACGCACCGCACCGGCTACGAAGCTGCCGCGTTGCTCGACGAGCTCATGGCCGGCTGCAAGCACCATGCCGAGACGCGCCTCGTGCCGCCCATCGGCGTCGCCGCGCGCCAAAGCACCAGCGCGCTCGCCATCGAGGACCGGCAGACCGCACTGGCCGTGCGCTTCATCCGCGAGAACGCGTGCGCCGGCATCAATGTGACCGACGTGCTCAAGGCCGTGCCGCAAGCGCGCCGGCTTCTGGAGAGCCGCTTCCGGCGGCTGCTCGGGCGCACCCCGCACGAGGAAATTCTCCATGTGCAGCTCACGCGGGTGAAACAGCTCCTGGTGGAAACCGATCTGCCTCTGGCGGAAGTCGCCGAGCGCGCCGGTTTCACGCACGTGGAATACCTGAGCGTCGTCTTCAAGCGCGAGACCGGCATTCCGCCCAGCGCCTTCCGCCGGGCAAACCGGTAGGGCGGTGGCTGGTCGGTGGCAGACGGCACGGGAGCGGCCTTCAGACTGTGTGAAAACTCCACGCCACCTGGCCAAGTTTGGCGAAGCAACTCCGTTGCTGCAACCGCCTCTCCCCGTGCGGTGTTGGAGTTTCCACACCGCCCCTGTAGGCCGCCCCCTCCGTGCAGCGCTCAACCAAACGTCCGCTTCAAACGCCCGCCGTGATAGGCATTGCGCTGCGCGGCACTCATCTGGTCGAAGTCGGGTTTTCCGTTGGCCATCTTGGGCCAGTCCGCCGAGCTTTGGGACTCGGGCTTTGAGTTTTGTGTTTCGACCGGCCGCGCGGCCAGAGGGTTGTTCCGCACCTCAACCGTTGCCCGCTTTGTCGCGCTGCCGTCGTAGCTCATCGCCTGGTCGGTGAGCTTGAGGTCTTCATCCAGCGGGCGCGTCGGTTTGATGCCCTTGCCCTGGAGCACGCCGTGGTAGGCGCGCACCGCTTCCTCGGGCGAGATCTTGCCGTCGGTGATCAGGCGCAGCATCTCGATGAACGCGAGCTGGTGCTCAGCGTTGTTGATCTTGCGACCGAAGAGCGCGACGCGGGCACCGTATTTCTGCGCGTCGTGGATAAGCCGGAAGGCGTCGTAAGTCGTGCCCGCGCTGCCGCCGAGGATGCCCACGACGAGGTTCGGGTCGTATTGCGCCAGCTCCTCCATCGCCTTCGGGCCGTGATAAACAATCTTGAGGAACACCGGTCGCCCCGCGTCAGGCACGCCCGCGAGCGTGCGGAGAATGTTGTCGTTGATGAACTCGCCGAGCTTCTCCGGCGCGATGCCGCTGCTGACGTTCGGGTCGAAGATTTCGAGGAAGTGCCGGAACCCTTTCCGCTCCGCCTCCTCGCGGAATTCCTTATACCAAAGCAACGCCTCGCGATCCTGGTCCAGCTCGTTGACGAAGGTGATCGAGTAGAGTCCGAGGTTCGCGCCGGGAAAAGTCCCGCTGCCGTCGCGGTCGCACTCCACCTCGCCGCACTGGATGTGGTCAATGCTCGCGCTGCGGAAGGGCTGGCTCGGCTCGCGCGTGTAGCAACCGTGGCGCACGGCCCAAACATCCGTCGTGTCGTTCGCGCGCGCGGCGGGCGTGACGTGCGAGTTCTTGAAGAGGCCCTCCTTGATGGCGAGTTGCTCGTTCA